>CAJUDX010000016.1 GCA_910584785.1 uncultured Lachnospiraceae bacterium
GTATTCATACATTTGATGAAAATATTTTTTTATATCATATTCTTGAAAGAATGTATGAGAAACGATTGCCTTTATGCCTGAGGAAATGTGTAATTCAGTATTTGCGCATTAGAAATTATTTCTTTCATGTCACCGTGCAGCAAAAGACAATTAAGGGTCTGGATTATTTTCAGCAGGCACATTACAGTGTTAATTCTGTGCTTAATAAAATCAATGTTCATGATTTTTGGGAAAATGCTATCCGGGAACAGCTTCAAAATCAAAATTTGCATAAGATTGAATTTAGAACGGGAATGAGAGAGAAGGAGAAGGAACTAAGAAAGGAGGTTAAACATTTTTTACAGGCCTATAAGAAAATATTGGAGGAGGATTACTGCTTTTTTGATGGGGAAAGATATATTCCTAAGCAGAAGTTTCCGCAGGTGGGATTAGTTCTTCATTTTCTGAAAAAATCAGATAGGCCAATGCAAAAAAAATGTATCCTTGATGGGGAGGAAAACTGTGCATATTATCGGTTTGGAGAATTACAGAAAACCTATCAGGATCAGATAGATTCGTTTGTAAAGATTCGTTTACAATTTCATGAATTGACAAAATATCTGGTAGGAATTGATGCGGCAAGTTTAGAAAATTCTACGCCGGTTTGGGTGTTTGCACCGATTTATGAACAGGCGAGAGACAGCAGGATAGAACCGATTGGATGGGATAGTGAACGTGGTCAAACCATGCAAAGTCTGGGGTTTACCTTTCATGCAGGAGAGGATTTTCGCCATATTTTATCGGGTCTGCGCAGGATTGATGAAGCGGTGGAGCATTTAAAATTCCATGCAGGAGACAGGATAGGGCATGGAATTGCCCTGGGGATTTCACCGCAGCTTTGGAAAAGACAAAATCCGGTAATTATCATCCCACAGATGGAAGCTTTGGAAAATTATTTATGGGCATATGATCTTCTCCGCCGTAATTACAGTGATTTTCAGGCTTCCGTTCTGGCTTATATGGAACATCGAATTTATGAATTATCGCAAAACATTTATGGAAAAACAGCAGGGATAGATTTGGAAATGTTGATTTCAAGCTATTACCTAATGTTTTCAGATGCCATGGTCAAAGATGAGTCGGTCAAGAATATTGACCTTCATTTTTGCTGTAAATTAAACAATGGTGAGCCAGTGAATTGGGATGCAAAACGATTGGTGGCAGCGAGACACTGTAATGTTTTTGTAAAAAAGATGGAGCAGCCAATCCATTATGAGATTACAGAGCAGGATTTATTCATTATTGAAGCGCTTCAGCAAATGTTAAAGAAAAAACTTGGAAGGGAAGGAATTGTAATTGAAGTAAATCCTTCGTCTAATACAACGATTGCTGATTTAGATAATTTTAGAGAAAACCAATTTTATCAGATGAATAAAGCTAATGATGGGCAAAATTTAATTATTTGTATTAATTCGGATGATCCCGCTGTTTTTAATACAAATGTTTCAAATGAACTTGCCTATATTTATTATGGAATGCTGGAGCAAAATATAAATCGTGAGGCAGCGCTCCTATGGATAGACCAGATACGGAAGAACGGACTGGAAAGTTCATTTATCCGCCATCAGGAGTCAGATGAAATATTACTGAAAAACTTATCTGATTTAATTGAGCATATGTAATGTTTTAACCGGTTAAGGAAGTTCCTGCTTCTAAGCCACAGAAATGAAAGTGGGAGGTTGGGAACCTGCCCCGGTCAGATGGGGCTTGTGCCCATTTGATTGGTACAAGCCTCATCGGATTGGTGTTCCATCGGACAAGCAGCGTTAAATAAACAACATCAGTAAAGGAACCGTTATCAGGGAAATCAGGGTGGTTGTGATAATACACCGTGAGGCGTAGTCCTCGTCTGCGCCGTATTTTGCGGCTAAAAGGGCACTGGTGCTTCCTGCGGGCATTCCGGTAAGGATGAGGGAAACACCGGTGAGAAGCGGGTCAAAGTTCAGCAGGCGCATAAAGCCTAAGGCCACGAGCGGGAGGAAGATCAGCCGCACAGCAGTAAGATAAAAGATACTGGGTTCAAATAATGCCTTCCAGGAAACGCCTACCAGCATAGTTCCAATCACCATCATGGAGAGCGGAGAAGTCACAGCCCCAATATTGGCAATCGCCTTGTCTAAAAATTCCGGGAACGGAAGATTAAGGATTCGCCGGGCAAGACCAAGAAATACGGTGATAATACACGGATTTAAGAGGATGTTTTTACATTTACTCTTAAAGTCCGATACAGTAAACAGGGAAAGCCCTGCCGTCCACATCATGATTCGGTTGGGGATAATAAAAATAGAAGCGTACAAAAGGCCATCAGCGCCGTATACCGCAGATACCATGGGCATTCCCAGAAAGCCGGAATTATTAACTAAAGTGCAGTATTGCAGTATGCTCTTTCTCTCCAATGGATAGCGGTTATAGAGAATTTTTCCAAGAAGATAGGAGAGAACAGCAATGCAAAACGCCACAATAAAGGCAAGGGCTGTCTTTTTTAAGACATCGGGCGTCAGTGGTTTATTAAAGGAGTTAAAAATCATGCAGGGAAGGGCGATCTTTAAGATCAAATCCACCATTTTCTTCTTTGTTAAATCATCAATAATTCCTGTTTTTTTGCAATACATTCCTACGCCCAGGTAAATTAACAGGATGAGTTGGGCATTGACCATATTTTGAAAGCCTTCCATCGATTTTCATTCCTTTCCTAAGTTTTTTAGCATGTTCGAAGTTATCGTTTGTTTTTTCATTGTATATCTGCTCTTAAGTATAGTCCTAAATCGAGCATTTGGCTAATTAGATTTTCTTAGAGTTAGTATAATATTTTTTACTAATGGTAAGAAAACAGGGAATTAAGCCTGAAATTTTCCAAAAATCACTTGCGCAACCGGGTTTCCTGGGCTAAAATGTAAACAGATAGATGCAAACTGGTCGAGAACATAGAGAAAAAAATATCATAACAGAACACGCAGAGAAAACTACAGAAAAGAAAGAAAAACAGAAGGAAAAGCAAAACTTCAGGAGGAAAATAGAGTGAAATGTCCGTTTTGTAGTGCTGAAGATACCAAGGTAATTGATTCCCGTCCGGCAGAGGATAATTCCTGTATTCGCCGCCGCAGACAGTGTGAAAACTGTGGGAAGCGGTTTACCACATATGAAAAAGTGGAAACGGTTCCCTTAATGGTGATAAAGAAAGATAATACGCGGGAAGCGTATGATCGCTCAAAAATAGAGGCAGGAATTATTCATTCCTGCCATAAGCGTTCTGTGTCTATTCCTCAGATTAAAGCGATGATTGATGAAATTGAAACACAGATTTTTTCTATGGAAGAAAAGGAAGTTTCAACTTCAGCGATTGGGGAGCTGGTGATGGAAAAGCTGCAGAAACTGGATGAAGTTGCCTATGTACGGTTTGCTTCTGTATACCGGGAATTTAAGGATATTGGTACGTTTATGGAGGAAATCGGAAAGTTAATAAAAGCATAGATAATCGAAAGAAAAACAAAGCAAACCGACAGTTTCTGTAAAGGGGGATTGGATATATGCTTCAGTTGTTATTTCCTAAGCTATGGGCAGAAAGTGCGTATGGACTGCCCTATCAGAAGATGGCAAAAAAGGGAATCCGCGGGCTGATTTTTGACGTGGATAATACCCTTGCTTTTCATGATATTCCCGCAGATGAAAGGGCGGTTAAGCTTTTTGAACAGCTTCATCAGTTAGGACTTAAAACCTGCCTTCTTTCGAATAATAAAGAACCCAGGGTAAAAGATTTTGCTCAAAAAGTGAATGCATCTGCTTATGTATTTAAGGGAGGAAAGCCGGGAACCAAGGGGTATAGGAAGGCCATGGAACGGATGGGAACTGTGCCGGAGAATACGATAGCGGTGGGTGATCAGCTGTTTACCGATATTTTGGGGGCGAATCTTGCAGGAATTTACAGTATTTTGGTTACACCGATGAATCCTAAAGAAGAAATTCAGATTGTGCTGAAGCGCTACCTGGAAAAGCCTGTGCTTTGGGCTTACTTAAGGAAAAAGGAGAAAATGCGCAGCGGGAAAAAAGGCGGTAATCAGAAAGGATCGTGTAACCGCAGAAATGTTTGATAAAACGTATTGACTTAAGTTAAGAAAACATAACGGAGGACAGCAGTATGACACCAGTGACCGTGCGGAAGATAAGTTTGGGAGAGGGCAGACCTAAGATATGCATTCCTTTAATCGGAAACGATGAAGAGCAGATAGTAAAGGCAGCAGAGGAAATAAAGAAGCTGCCAGCTGAAGTTGTGGAGTGGAGGGCGGACAGCTTTTTTAATTTGCTTAAACCGGATGCCATAGCCAAAAGCCTGATTCTGCTTCGAAAGATTTTGGGTCAGGATATGCCGATTCTTTTTACAGTTCGGACGAAAGAGGAAGGCGGGGAAGTCGGCCTTTCCCAGGAAGAATATAGTTACTGCTGTATTGCCGCTGCTGAGGGAGAAGCGGATTTTGTGGATGTGGAGCTGACAGCAGGAAAGGAAACCATAAAATTGCTGATCGATAAGGTGCATCAACAAGGCAAAAAGGTGATTTTGTCCAGTCACGATTTTACCAGGACGCCAGATGAAGAAGAAATGCTCTGCCGTCTGCGCCAAATGCAGGAGTGGGGAGCGGATATCTCTAAGCTGGCGGTGATGCCCAATCATCCATCAGATGTGTTAAGACTTCTTTCTGTGACCCTGGCGATGAAGGAAACCTATGCCGACCGACCGTTTATTACGATGTCGATGGGAGCGGATGGGATGATCAGCCGCCTTTGCGGTGAGACTTTTGGTTCCTGCATGACTTTTGGCTGTGCGCAGCGCGCTTCTGCTCCGGGACAGATGGATGCAAAGGTTTTGGAACAGGTATTGAAAGCGCTTTCATCCTCTTCTGTTCTTCCCCATCATCTCTTTTTCATCGGTTTTATGGGAACCGGAAAGAGTACGATTGCCAGGATGGTCAGCCGCTGTCTTGGGGTGGAGCAGATGGAAATGGATCAGCGGATTGTAGAAAAAGAGGGAATGGAGATTAATGAAATTTTTTCCCGCTATGGAGAAGAGTATTTCCGGGATTTGGAGACAGAGATGCTGCGTGAACTTTCCCTGGTTAAACCAGCCATTATTTCCTGCGGCGGAGGTATTGTCCTGCGAAAAGAGAATGTTTCTTTGATGCAGAAGCTTGGAAGAACGATTCTGTTAACTGCCTCGCCGGAAACTGTGCTGTCGAGGGTAGAACGAGATGATTCCCGCCCGAATCTTCGGGGGAGAAAAAACGTGGAAGGCATAAGGGAGCTGATGGATCAGCGAAGGGAATATTACGAGGCAGCGGCCCAGATGGTGATTGCCACGGATAAAAAAAGTCCGGAAGAGGTGGCAGAGCTTGTGATTCTGTCATTTTCCGAAAAAAAGAGTTGAAAATGCGGGAAATATCGTTTAGAATAGGATTGATAATGCATTGATCGAAAATTAAGGAGGAAATCTTCATGATATCAGCAGGTGATTTTAGAAATGGCATTACGTTAGAGATTGACGGCCAGGTAGTTCAGATTTTGGAATTTCAGCATGTAAAACCAGGTAAGGGAGCTGCATTTGTCCGCACGAAGTTAAAAAATGTAATTAACGGCGGCGTAGTGGAGAGAACCTTCCGTCCGACAGAGAAGTTCCCGGCTGCCAGAATTGACCGTGTGGACATGCAGTATCTGTATGCGGACGGCGATTTGTTTAACTTTATGAATGTGGAGACCTATGATCAGATAGCGCTGAACGCCGATTTAGTGGGCGATGCTTTAAAGTTTGTTAAGGAAAACGAGATGGTTAAGGTTTGCTCATATAATGGAAGTGTATTTTCAATTGAGCCCCCGTTATTTGTTGAACTGGAAGTAACCGATACCGAGCCTGGCTTTAAGGGTGATACCGCAACCGGGGCGTCGAAGCCGGCTACCGTGGAGACAGGTGCACAGGTTAATGTTCCGCTGTTTGTCAACATCGGTGATAAGATTAAGATTGATACCAGAACCAGCGAATATTTGGGACGAGCATAAAGGCCTGCGGGGCAGGGCATGATCTTGTCCGATAATGAATGACATACCAGAGACGGCAGTAGGGAAGTTAAGGCTGCCGTTTTTTGCGTATGTTGTTTTCGTATAGAACTATAGATAGAATGGAGAAAATGATGAGAAAGATTCTTGAAGTAATCGAAGATGAGCTGCGGGGGGCATGGGCTGCCTGCGGTTATGAGGAAAAGTTTGGAAAGGTAGTACTGTCTAACCGCCCGGATCTCTGTGAGTATCAGTGCAACGGCGCGATGGCAGCAGCTAAGGCTTATCATAAAAAACCCATCGATTTGGCAAATGCGGTGGTGGAGCAGTTAAAGGACAGTGCCATTTTTTCCGGCTGTGAGGCAGTGATGCCCGGATTTATTAATTTAATTTTGGATAATACCTTTGTCGCAGACTATATCCGCAGGATGCGGCAGGAGGATGCGCTGGGTCTTGATAAGGTTAAGCAGCCGCAGACGATAATTGTGGATTACGGCGGGGCAAATGCGGCAAAGCCTCTTCATGTGGGGCATCTGCGTTCGGCGATTATCGGGGAAAGCATTAAGCGGATGGGCAAGGCACTGGGACATAAGATGATTGGTGACGTTCACCTGGGGGACTGGGGATTGCAGATGGGGCTGATTATTGAGGAATTGCGGGATCGGAAGCCGAAGCTTCCTTATTTTGATGCGTCATATTCTGGTGAATATCCGGCAGAAGCGCCATTTACGATTGGCGAGCTGGAGGATATTTATCCGTCAGCCAGCAAAAAGGCAAAGTTTACGCTAGAGGACGGCCTGGCAGCGGGGATGAGCGGGACAGAGGCAGAGGAAAAGGCTGAGTATGCCAGGGCTTTTGCTGCACGTGCGCGGATGGCGACGAAGAAGCTGCAGGAGGAGTATCCTCCGTTTATGGCAATATGGAAGCATATTATGGCAGTGTCTAAGGCGGATTTGGAGAAGAATTACCAAAACTTAAATGTATCGTTTGAACTGTGGAAGGGGGAGAGCGATGCACAAAAGTATATTCCCGGTTTGATTCAGGAACTTAAAGATAAGGGATTAGCTTATGAGAGCCAGGGGGCGCTGGTGGTGGATATCCGCGAACCGGAAGATACAAAGGAACTTCCTCCCTGTATTGTTCAAAAGTCGGACGGAGCGGCGCTGTATGCAACTTCGGATTTGGGGACGGTAATTGAGAGGGAGAAGGATCTGAAACCGGATTCTTATATTTATATTGCCGATAAACGGCAGGATCTGCATTATACGCAGTTTTTCCGGGTGGCAAAAAAAGCGGGCTTTATCCGTCAGGGGATTCCCATGAGCTTTTTGGGCTTTGGTACGATGAATGGCAAGGATGGAAAGCCATTTAAGACCAGGGACGGCGGGGTAATGCGCTTAGAACAGCTGATTGCGGAGATCAATGAGGCTGCCTATGTGCGAATTATGGAAAACCGGACAATGAGCGAGGAGGAGGCCAGATCCACGGCAAAGCTTGTGGGATTGGCTGCCTTAAAGTACGGCGATTTGTCTAATCAGGCAGCGAAGGATTATATTTTTGATATTGACCGTTTTGTGTCGTTTACGGGGAATACCGGACCATATATTCTCTATACGATTGTCCGCATTAACTCGATTTTGGCAAAATACAGGGAGCAGGGGGGAAAAATGGAAAATTATGATTTCCTTCCGGCAGTTTCAGATGGGGAAAAGGCGTTAATGCTTGAACTTTCCCGGTATAATGAGGTTATGGAGTCCGGATTTGCAGAAAAGGCGCCCCATAAGATTTGTCAGTATATTTATGATTTAGCAGAGGATTTTAATCATTTTTACCAGGATGTGATTATTTTAACCGAGGAAGATAAGCAGCAGCAGGGGAGCTGGATTCGGCTGATTCATCTGGCAAAGGATGTGTTAAATACCTGTATTGATGTACTGGGTTTTGAGGCTCCCGAAAGAATGTAATAAGCACGGTGAATAACAGTTGTGGAGAGTAGGGGGGTTATGGTTGAAGGTTAAACAAATGTCTGTAAGTGCCTTCTGGAAAGGAGAGGTGGAGGTTAAAGGAGTTGTGGAGGATCAGGCTGGGGATTTTTCTGTCCGGGTTCGGGGCAGGGCAAACCTGGCAAAAGACAGCTTTTGTTCCTGCAGTGAAGGCCGGGAGGGGATACAAGCCGGAGGGATCTGTGATCATGCCCGGATGCTGTGGGAGGCGTATATGCAGTCAGAAAAAGGGGGAAAGGAGCAAAAAAGTTCGGCAATGATCTACACATCGCCTGAGGTTCGAACCATGATCCGGGAATACACCAACCGGGAAGTGGCGCGTATCCAGCAGGAGGGCCAGGAAGCTTTTGTCACTTTTGCCCCCAGGCTGATGATAAATCAGCGAAGCGGGGATATCCGGGTGGAATTTAAGCTGGGCAGGGAAAGGCTGTATCGGATTAAGGATCTGCTTTCCTTTGCTCAGGCCATGCGCCATGGGACCTATGTGGAATACGGAAAGAATTTTGCGTTTTATCACAGCCTGGATGCGTTTACGCCAAAGAGCCGTCCGCTGGTGGAGTTTGTGGTGGAACTGGTAAATACCTACCGGGATTATTACAGTCAGTTTCGCCGCTCTTCCTTCGAAACCCAGCCACCGCTTCGGGAAATCCATTTAAGCCGGGAGAACAGGGACCGTTTTTTTACGCTGACAGAAAACCAGGTGCTGGAAACCGAAATTGGAACGGGGAGCAGTGCGGGAGAGAAGAGGGAACTTCTGATCTGCAAGCAGAATCCTCAGTTTCATATTCCCATCCATAGCAAGGGGCAGGATGGACTGGAAATTTCTATTAGTGGAAAACGTCAGGTTTTACTGGGGGAGAAATATCTTTACCTAGTGGGAGAATGCCGGATTTATCGCTGTGATGAGGCATGCAGCCGGGACATGGGCGTGTTTTTGGAGCTGATGGGTCAGGCAGTACAGAACAGGATTACTATTCATGGCCGCGATGTGCCTTTATTTTATGAGCGTGTACTTTTGCGGATTGAACCCTATTGTATTTTTGAGGGGGATGAGATTTGCTGGGAAAATTACCGACCGGAGCCGCTAAAAGCTGAGTTTTATTTTGATTCAAAAAAACCGGGGCAGTTGGAAATGCAGCCGGTGTTGTCGTATGGGGATTATGTTTTTCATCCCGTGGAGGACGAAAAACTGCCAAGGACGGTGTGCCGGGACGTGCCGGGGGAATTTCGGGTCAGTCAGCTGATGGCGAAATATTTTCATTTTCCGCAGATTCAGGATCACAGACGGTTAATCCAGGAGAATGAGGAGGCAATCTTTGCTCTGCTTGAGCACGGTATCGATGAATTTGCCCAGCTTGGCACTGTTCTTCTTTCCGACAGTGTGCGCCAGTGGCGGATTCTTCCCCCGGCAAAGGTTCATGCTTCCGTTTCGATGAAGGAGGGATGGCTGGATATCCAGGTGGATTTGGAAGGGATTTCCGGCAGGGAGATGGAGGAAATTTTACAGGCTTATCAGCAGAAGCGTAGGTTTTATCGGAGGAGTACCGGGGAATTTCTGCGGTTGGAGGACGAGGGAATATTGGCAGTAGCAAGGTTAAGCGACAGTCTTTCCCTGTCCGGGAAGAAACTTCTGGAAAAAGGGGTTAGGCTTCCCGGCTATCGCGCTTTATATTTAGACAGTCTGTTTAAAGAGGGGCCGGGAATTGCCTTTTATCGAAATCAGCTGTTTAAGGCGGTCGTCCGTGGAATGAAGGTTGTTGAGGACAGTGATTTTCCGGTTCCTGAAGAATTGCTTTCTGTGCTCAGGGGCTATCAGAAGGTGGGATTTCGCTGGCTGAGGACGTTGGACGCCTACGGTTTTGGCGGGATTTTAGCGGACGATATGGGGCTGGGAAAAACCGTTCAGATGATTGCGGTTATTGCGGATGAGTACAGGAACTGGGAGGAAAAGAAGGAACCTTCTCTGATTATCTGTCCGGCTTCCCTGGTGTATAACTGGGAAAATGAGTTTCAGAAATTTGCGCCGCACTTAAAGGTATGCACGGTTGTCGGTTCCTGGGGCGAACGGGAGGCGCTGCTTTCTTCGCTGAAGGAGGGTGAATATCCTGTTGTAATTACCTCCTATGATTTACTGAAGCGGGATATGGAATATTATGAGGGATTGTCCTTTCGGTTTCAGGTCATTGATGAGGCGCAGTATATTAAAAATGCAGCAACCCAGAGCGCAAAGGCGGTGAAGGCGGTGCGGGCCAGGACAAGATTTGCCTTAACCGGGACGCCGGTGGAAAATCGGCTGGGTGAGCTATGGAGTATTTTTGATTATTTAATGCCGGAATTTTTATTTACCTATTCCTGTTTCCGCAGGCAGTATGAGCTTCCCATTGTCAAGGAAGGCGATAAGGAAGCACTGGAAAATTTAAGGCGTATGATTAGCCCGTTTATTCTGCGTCGGCTGAAAAAGGATGTCTTAAAGGAACTGCCGGAAAAAATGGAAAATTATGTCTATAGCAAGCTGGAAGGTCAGCAGAAAAAGCTTTACTTGGCGAATGCTGCCAGTCTGAAAATGCAGCTTGAGGGGCAGAGCGACAGCGCCTATGCTGTGGATCGTTTCCAGGTGCTGGCTCAGCTTACGCGCCTGCGTCAGATCTGCTGTGCACCGGGGCTTTGTTATGAAAACTATGCAGGAGGTTCAGCTAAGTTAGAGACCTGTATGGACTTAATCCGCAATGGAATGTCAGGCGGGCATAAGATGCTTTTGTTTTCGCAGTTTACTTCGATGCTGGATATTTTGGAAAAGCGGCTGAGAGAAGAAGGGATTTCCTGCTATCTGCTGACGGGAAGTACAGATAAGGAAAAGCGGCTGCAGATGGTAGAGGCATTTCAGAATGACCAAGTACCCGTTTTTTTAATTTCGCTTAAGGCAGGCGGGACGGGGCTTAACCTGACGGCGGCGGATATGGTTATCCATTACGATCCGTGGTGGAATTTAGCTGCAGAAAATCAGGCGACTGACCGGACGCACAGAATCGGACAGACCAAGCAGGTTTCCGTATTTAAGCTGATTGCCAAGGGGACAATTGAAGAAAATATTGTACGGCTTCAGGAGTCCAAAAAGGATCTGGCAGAACAGGTGGTGGCGGAAGGTCAGGAAGGTATGGGAAAACTGAGCCGGGGAGAGGTTCTCTGGATGCTTAGGGAGATGGCATGAAAAAGCATACTTCTCTTCGTAAAGCATACTATGTCAGTTTTGCTGCAATGGTTGTGGTGCCGGTATTGATGGTATTTTTGATTTCTTTGAGTATTATCCGTCTGATGATGCAGAACACAGCCGTTTCAGCGATTGAAAGTACGCAGAATGCGGCGGTTTCCAGCCTGACCGAGAGTGTAAAGGATGCCTCGTTACAGCTTTCCCATATGCTCTACGTTAATGGCTATGAGATGATGGAGATTGCCGCGATGACCGATACGGCGGATGCCAAGGAAAGATATGCCTATGGCACCCGCTTAGATCAGCTGTTTGAAATGGCGATGGCCCCTAAACAGACTGTGCTTTCCGGGATGATTTATATGAAGGATGGCAGGGATACATATTTAAAACAGATGCTGGCGATTCCCAGAGAAGAGGTGTACGCGTCCCATTGGTTTCAGCAGGCACTTGCCCATAAGAATACAGTAATGATTGGAAGCTATGATACATCGCAGACTAAGGTGGTGTCAAAGGGGAGCCAGAGTAGGGAACTGGTGCTGGCTGTTGTATTGTCGCCGGATATCGGTGTGGATCGCTCCGGGCGGATAGACGCAGTTGCACTGTTTTTCCGCACGAAAGTTAATGATTTTTTTACTGCCAGGAAAGGCAGGCCCGGACTTGAGCATGTGGTTATTTTAGATGAGCAGGATCAGGTGATTTTCCGTGCAGAAGAAGGGGCGGTAACAGAAGATTGTCTGGCACAGATAGAGAAGAAGCAAAATGGGATATATAAACAGAAGATTTCCATGGAAGGCAGGATGAAAAAGACAAGCTATACCTGTATTATCACGGAAGTCGATGAAACCGGGTGGAAGATTGTTTCTTCAGTAAAGACAAGCGAACTGACAAAGGATTTTAACCGGGTGGCGGCAATCGTCGTGGGTGTGACGGGAGCATTGTTTTTGTTGTACTTTTCTTTTTCACGTTTCTTTCTGCAAAATATTATCCAGCCGGTACATACGATGGTGGAGGGGCTTAAGCAGGTGGAAGATGGGGATCTGGAAACGCATATCTCCCCTGCTGGTTTAAGCGAAATCCGCCTGATGATCCATTCCTTTAATCGGATGGTGCGCCAGTTAAAGTCATCCATTCAGGAAAAAGAAATGGCTCAGGAAAAGAAGATGGAGGCCCAGCTTCGGGCACTGCAGTCACAGATTAACCCTCATTTTCTGGTGAATACCTTAAACTCCATCCGCTTTATGGCGCAGGTTTCCAAGTTTGAGGGAATCCGGCGGATGGCGGAGGCATTAATTAAGATTCTTACCTGTTCTTTCCGCAGCAACAGCAGTTTCTATACCGTGAGAGAAGAACTGGATGTGCTGGACAGCTATATTTATCTGATGAAGATCCGGTATTCGGACGGGTTTGATTACTCCTATGCGGTCAATGAGGACTGTAAGGAACTTTTGATGCCCCGTCTGGTGCTCCAGCCAATTGCGGAAAACTCCATTGTCCACGGATTTGTGGATTTGGAGGAAGAAATGGGAAGCCTTTCTCTGCGGGTCTGGCGGGAGGATGAGAAGCTTTATTTTGAAATTGAGGATAACGGCAGGGGCATGACGGCTGAGGAGATTGCCGAAGTTTTTCATGGAAAGGAGAGGCAGCCGGAGGATAATTACAGTATTGGTCTTGAAAATGTATTCAGCCGTCTGAAGCTGAACTTTAAAGAAGCTGCCGGCCTGGAAATCGAGAGTGAGCCGGGACATTATACGCGGACAAGGATCAGAATGCCGGCGCTTTCCAGAAAAGAGGAAGCAGAAAAAGAAAGAATAACAGGGGAAGAGAAGAAAGCAGACAAAGTAAGGAAAATGGGAAAAGAGAGGACAACAGGAAAAGGAAGAGAAACGGAAAAAGAAGAGGAAATGAAAAAAGAGGGGGAGTAAGATGAACCAGGTCGTGATTGTGGATGATGAAACGATTATCCGGGTAACCCTGCGTTCGCTTTTGGTCTGGGAATCTCTTGGGTTTCATGTGGCAGCTGATTTTTCCGGCGGAAAACCGGCGCTGGAATATCTGAGAAAAAACCGTGCCGATCTGCTGATTGTCGATATGAAGATGCCGGATCTTAACGGGATTGTCCTGATGGAGAAATTAAAGGAAGAGGGGATTCTTCCGCTGACAATTGTTCTTTCTGGATATAATGAATTTTCGCTGGTTCGGGAGGCATTTCGGATTGGGGCTTATGATTATCTGCTGAAATCGGATTTAAGCCGGGAGTCGTTTTTGGTGCTGCTGCAGAAATTAAAGCAGACGATTTTTCTGGATGGCGGGCGGGATAAAACGGTGTTTTCCGATGCTGTCGAAGAAAGTCTGGGCATAGGGCAGCTTGAAGGAGAGCATGGGATGGTACTTTTTTCCGTCGATGAGGGGATGAAACAGACAGCGAGGTTTGGAGAAGATTTAGGTGAGTATCTGCAAAAACCCGTGCTGGAACTTGCCAGGCAGCTTCCAAGGGTAGCCGCAAGAGGGAAACTTGCCGCTGTTGATCCTCTGCACTATGTCCTTGCCTATAAAGCCGGGGATAAGGTGCAGTATCGGCATACCATAATCTCTGTGGTGCGTCAGCTGCAGTCGGTGTGGCGGGATTACATGAACCTGACGCTTTCCGCTGCCGTCAGCGATCCGGCCTGCGGGGAGGTACTTTTTGATAAGTTGAAGCGGGGAAGTTCTTTAATAAAACTTGCTGTACTGTGCGGGAAAAACGCCTTCTGCGCGGAGTGGGAATGGGAAGAGGAACTGGAAATCTATCTGCGGGAAGAGGAAGCCAGGGCAGATGAAGGTCTGTTTCTGGCACTGTACGGGGCGGATGTGGTGGCGCTGGAGGAGAAGAAACGAAGGTTTTTTGAAGAACTGAGCGGTTTGACCTTTGAAAAGGGCCGCAGCCGCTGCCTGGTGTTTATCGCCCGCCTGGCAGCAGTATTTGAAAAGTACGGGGACGATTTCTTTGGACTGTTTCCCGATGAGGCCGATTACCGGGAAAAACTTGCCGTGCTCCAATCGGACAGGGAACTGGAACTCTGGATGAATAATTTCCTGCGCTGGGTGACGGATTATATCGAAAACCGCCATGATACGGTGCAGGCCGACGCTATCTTGCGGGCAAAGCGCTTTCTTTCCGATAACTATGCCAACCCTGAACTGACCTTAAAAAGCGTGGCGGATTATGTGGGGTTAAATGAAAAATACCTCAGTACACGGTTTACAAAGGAGGCGGGAACTACATTTTCTGCGTATTTAACGGATTTGCGGATGCAGAAGGCAAAGAATCTCATGATTTCTACGGATTTGCGGATGTATGAGATTAGCGAGCGGGTGGGATATCATAACGTAGAACACTTTAACCGGATGTTTAAGAAAAGCTTTGGGTTCAGCCCAGGGGACTTTCGGAAGAATGGCGGGCGATCTGGGGAGTGAAGGCATGGACGGCAATAGAAGATTACTGTGAAACGTAGAATGGAGGAATAATGATGATGTATCCCTATATGACACTTAATGATGATACAGAAATAACACATTCTGAAATGAAAGCAGATGGAAGGGTGAAAGTATATATAGAAACTCCAGATGAAAAAAACGGTTTTCGACATGCCACATGCTGGCTACCGGATTACCGCTGGGAAGATATTTTTGCGTATTCAGATATGGAATTAACTTATTTTAAGAAAATCATTCGCAACAACGCACATTTAATTCTGGAATTTTCACAAGAGGGAGGAATTACGAATGCCTCAAATTTTTAGAATCGGTGCATTTGTTGTGTATTTTTGGTCAAATGAAAATAATCCGATAGAGCCTGTTCATGTTCATGTTTCAGAGGGCAGAGTCGTTCACAATGCAACCAAGCTATGGATTACAAGCTCGGGAAAGGCGTTGATTTGTAACAATAATTCTAAAATACCAAGTAAAATGTTAAAAAATATTGTACGTCATATTGAAGCAAACAGTGATTTGATATTAGATAAATGGCAGGAGCAATTTGGAGAACTTAAGTATTATTGCTGAAGTGTACGCTTTTATTTTCGGACAACACCTGACGAAACATCAAGAAATCCAACCTTTTTTCATGGAAAAACCTTCATTTTTTTGCTATGCTTTGTGCATAAGTTCTAAGAAAGCAAAAGAATGGAGGATTTTTTATGAAGAAAAAGGTTTTGGCAGTTACCCTTGGAGCAGCGATGCTTGCCGGTTCCCTGGCAGGATGCGGGGAGAAGGCCCCTGCGCCGGGAGCGACGACGGCAGCGCAGGCTGATACAGGAAGCGAAGCGGTACCGGGCGGCGATGCCGCAGCAGACAGCGGGAAAGAGGAGGCACCGGCAGAAGGCGGGGATTTAAGCGGAGATCTGGTATTTGCCATCTGGGATAATAACCTGATGGATTACATCGATGAAAATGATATGGTCGGCAAGTTCCAGGAGAAATACCCGGATGCCAATATTGAGGTTGAAAAGCTGAAAGATGACTCTGAATACTGGAATGCAATGAAGATGCGGGCTTCGGCAAATCAGCTTCCCGATGTGATGTTTAATAAGCCGTTTACCCTGTCCAGATTTAAGGACTATCTCCTGGATTTGTCTGATCTGGAAGCAACAAAGAATAATGAACTGGCTGCCGGCTATGCTCTGGAAGGAAAAGTTCTGGGCGTTCCGATGACCGCAGGTTATGAGTATGTTTATTACTGGAAGGATATGTTTGCTGAGGCCGGTGTGGAAGTTCCCACGACCTGGACACAGCTTCAGGAGGCAGCGACGAAGCTTCAGGAGCATTTTGGGGCGGAAAACCCGGACTTTATGGCGATTGCCCTGGGCGCAAAGGATGAATGGCCGGACTATCCCTATATGGAGTTTATGCCTGCGTTAGAGAGCGGAAACGGACAGAACTGGAACGATATGGCAAAGCAGGATGAGCCGTTTGCCGAGGGAACGGATATTTATAAATCCTATGAGAAAGCGTATGGGTTATTTACTTCCGGCGTATTCGGAAAAGATCCTCTGGGTCTGGGCAATGACCAGGTTACGTCCTTATTTGCACAAAAGGGCGCAGCGATGATTGCTCTTGGCGACTGGGGACTGCAGAATATCGAAAGCGGTGCGGATGATATCGCCGAACTGGGAACCTTTTATCTTCCTGCACGAAACAGCGAGAGCGATCCCTTCCGGGTTATTGTTCAGGGCGACTCCTTTATGGGCGTGACGACCCACAGCAAGAATCCAGAACTGGCAAAGGCATTTGTGGAGTGGTTCTACAGCGAGGACTGGTATCCGGGCTTTATTAACTACGTGACAAGCTCTTCCTCCATGACCACCTTCCCGAAAGAAAAACATGCGGTTTTAGCCGAATCCGATTCGGCACAGCCGGATATGGAACTGGTGATGTACGACGGCGGCGGTGATGACTTCCAGGCTATCCAGAACGAAACCGCATTTGATTATAAGAAGCTGGGCGCGGAAATGTTTACCGACGGCTTTGACTTAAAGGCGCGTATGGATGAACTTAATGGAAAATGGAAGGCAGCGAGAGCAAAACTGGGGATTCAGTAAATATACCGTAAATAAACCGTAAATAAACCGAATCCGCAAATCCGCGGAGTATCTGATTCAAAAACAATCCGGCAAAACATGACAGCGATTAAGCTAAAGTTTTGCCGGATTTTTAAAAGGAGGGCTTTTTATGCATACGCTTGCCAGGAAGAAACGAAATTTTATCGTGGTTTCTCTGCTTGTGCCCACATTGCTTTTGATTGGCTTTGTGGTATTTCCGGCGTTGGATTTAATTCGGATGAGTTTTACCAACTGGGACGGGTATTCGCCGAGCAGCGATTTTATTGCTCTGGAAAATTATCGGTCAATGTTTCACAATGCGGACTTATGGCAGTCCTTAAAGAATAATGGGGTGTATTTTGTCGTGCATCTGTGTATGATTCCCATCGAGCTTGCTTTTGCCGTGCTTTTGGTGTCGAAGCTTAAGGGGGCAAAGTTTTATAAAACCATGGTGTTCATGCCCTATATTATTAACGGTGTGGCGATTGCCTATGCGTTTTCCTACTTTTTCTCGCCGATTAACGGGGCATTTGATGCAATCTTAAATCTTCTGCATCTGGGGATGCTTAAGCAGAACTGGCTGTCCGATCCGAAGATTGTCAATTTTGTGCTTTCCTTTGTATCGCTCTGGCGTTTCTCTGGCTATCATATCGTGCTGTTTATGGCATCGTTGCAGTCCTTACCGCAGGATGTGCAGGAGGCGGCAAGGGTAGACGGGGCAAATGCATGGCAGATGTTTAAGTATATCCAGATACCGGCGATTATGCTGATGGTGGATTTCATCCTCTTTGACAACATCCGCGGTGCGCTGCAGGTATTCGATATTCCGTTCGTTATCACCGGGGGCGGGCCGGGCTATGCGTCATCGACCTTTACGCTTTACACCATTAAAACGGCATTTACCTTCTCCAACTTTGGTCTGGCGTCAACGATGGCGGTGGCGATTATGGTGATGATTGTAGTGATCTATGTGATACAGAATAAACTGATTCACGGTCTGATTTTAAAGGAGGATAAGTAGATGAAACAGCGGACAATAACACAGATAGGAAAACAGATCATCTGCATCGGCATGGTTATCCTGGTTATCCTTCCGATTTTGCTCACCCTTTTTGCCGCATTTAAGACGAAGGGCGATATGGTAAAGACCTCGCCCCTGCTTCTTCCGCCCTTAGAGAGGATTACCTTTGAAAACTTTGCCAAGGTGCTGAAAGATAAGTATCTGCTGGTGGGCTTTAAAAATACGGGAATTATCCTGGTGGTCAGCATTTTCTTTAATGTATTGTTTGGGACAATGACGGCGTTTATTATTGAACGGTTTAATTTTAAGTTTAAGAAGGTGATTGTGGGCCTGTTCTTTGCGGGGATGCTGATTCCCACGTTTGTTACGGAGATTGCACGGTTTAAGATAATCAACGGGTTAATGCTGTACAACAGCCTGGGGGCACCGATTGTTATCTATGTGGCGTCGGATTTAATGCAGCTTTATATTTACCGGCAGTTTATCTCCACCCTGCCGACCTCCCTGGACGAGAGTGCGCTTTTGGACGGGTGCGATTATTTTGGTCTGTTCTGGAGGATTATCTTCCCGCTTCTGGCTCCGGCTACGGCTACGGTGGTGATTATCAAGGCCATTAATATTATTAACGATATGTATGTGCCTTATCTGTACATGCCGAAAAACTCCCTGCGGACGCTGACGACTTTTTTGATGAACTTTGCCAATGCGCAGCAGGGTTCCTGGCAGAAGCTGGCGGCGGGCATTATTATCATTATGCTGCCGACGATTTTGATTTACGTATTCTTCCAGCGATATATCCTGGCGGGCGTGGCTGCGGGAGCGGTGAAGGAATAGGAATGCGCGGCGCGAATCGCCGGGGTTTCCTAAATATGTCAGGAAAAAACGCTGATTTTTACGGTGTTTTCATTGTCGTATTTCTGTTATAATAACTTTGACAGAGATTCATCATTGAATAAGGGGAGGGAAAAGATGATGTTTACGGCAATGATTATTGATGATGAAACGACGGTTCGTGAAGGGATTAAGGCGCTGATTGACTGGGAAGCGGAGGGCTTTCGTCTGGGAAGCTGCGGAAGGGACGGACGGGAAGGTCTGGCGAATATCCTGCGGGAAAACCCTGATCTGGTGCTGGTGGATATTAAGATGCCGGGGCTGACGGGGCTGGAAGTGATTGAAGAGGCGAAGAAGCAGGGATTTTTGGGACATTTTTTGATTTTAACGGGATTTTCCGAGTTTGAATATGCAAAGACGGCGATTTCCATGGGCGTGGACGGCTATCTTTTAAAGCCGATTGATGAGGACGAACTTTTAGAATATGTGAAGAAAATTAGGGGAGAACTCGAGGAAGATGCCCGCCTGTCGCAGTACCATGAAAAAAATGAGGAAAAGGCGCGTCAGGAACTTCTGCGGAGAATTGTCTTAAATGAAGGAACGGCTGAGGAATGGGAGAGGGAGCTTGCGGTCTACCAGCTGTCCCTGGACGGGGGAGTGATTTTCTGCGCGGCGATTTGTAAGGAGGATGAAGCCGGGCTGGAAAAGGGCGGGAAAAAGCTTCTGGAAAAGGTGGAACGGCTGATTGACGGGGATACGGCCTGCAAGGGGATGATTTCCATGGAAGATCAGGTGGTTTTAATCGGGCAGGGCGCGGAGTACGGGCAGTGGAAGGCAAGGATGGAAAAGCATGATAAACGGCTGAAAAGTTATTTCGGCAGCGGGCTGAAAATTGCCATAGGAAATAATGTCCGGGACTGGAGGGAGCTGTTTTGCTCCTATGAGAGCGCCAGCTATCTGATGGAACAGGAATTTATCTTTGACCATGAAGATATTCTGACCATTGATTTAATCTGCAATCTGGAAGGCAACCATGAAGCCGTGACGGTGGAGTGGATGGAAATGCTGATTGAGGTCGGCGAGGAGGAAGGGATTAAGCGGGCCATGGGGCTGCTTCGAGAGTACTGCACCTGGCATTTGTTTAAGGAATCGGAAATCAAGCTGATGCTGATTCAGGATTTAATTCAAATCCAGATGCGCCTTGCCAAGAAATATCCCTCATCGGATTTTTCCAACGATGCATTGCAGCAGCGGTTAAAGCTTTTGATGGCGGCAGAGGATATGAAGGGGCTTTTGCAGTGCTATGAAGAGGCGCTGACGGAATTTAGCAAAAAGATTGGCATCGGCGGAGGCGGGAATATTATCCGGCGGGTGTATTATTACATGGAAAAGAACTATCATAAGGATTTAAAACTGGAAAATATTGCCAAAAATTTTAACTATAACAGTGCTTACCTGGGGAAGCTTTTCCGAAAAGAGATGGGGGAAACCTTTAATAATTCCCTGGACAGGATTCGGATTACCAATGCACAGAAGCTTTTGGAAGAAACCGATTTAAAAGTGTACCAGATTTCCGAGCAGGTGGGGTACAGCAGCATTGACTATTTTTATATGAAATTTAAGAAATATGTGGGGATTAGTCCGAAGGAGTATCGGAAGAATCGGAATGAATTTTTATAGAATTTCTCTCCAATTTATTGATATTGCATTGCAAATAATATATAATATAAGTGCAATAGCAGTGAAAGGAGTTGAAAAATATGGCTAATACAACGAATTTTAGCGTCCGCCTGGACAGCGATATAAAAAAACAGTGTGAAGCTTTATATGGTGAGTTAGGCGTTAATCTTACCACCGCTATTAATGTGTTTCTTCGCCAATCTCTCCGTGTCGGCGGTTTTCCTTTTGATGTTCGCGTGGAACAGCCCAACAAAGAAACGCTTGCGGCAATGCTGGAAGCAGAGTGCATTGCCCGCGACCCATCAGTAAAACGCTACTCGGATGTCGAGGAAGCGCTGCGGGCATTAAAAGAATGAAGCATTTGGACATTGTATGGACGGGGCAATTCAAGAAAGATTATAAAATGGCAATAAAACGCCATCTGGACATAGAAATTCTTGATGACATCATCCGCAAACTGGCAGCCGGCGAACAGCTTCCAGAGAAAAATAAAGACCATGCATTGTCCGGGAATTGGACAGGGCATCGCGAGTGCCATATTCAGCCGGACTGGTTATTGGTGTATCGGATTGAAAATGATTTGCTTGTATTGACGTTGGTGAGAACAGGAACACACAGCGACTTATTTGGAAAATGATTTTGGGGGATGCTGCAAAAGTGGTGAATAATCACTTTTGCAGCATCCCTTTTTCTGCGCTTGAGGATAAAGATAGATTTCTTTTAGCGAATCTCTAAAAATCAAGACTTTCTCCTCTGATTTTTTGGGTATTAAGAACAGTGGAACCGATGGTAGAATGATATTACGGAAAAATATGTTGCTGTTCACACCTTCACAGTAACAAAAATATCACAAATAGGGAGGTAGCGATGAGAAGAACGTGGAAAAGCCGTGTTATCCGAGCGGCGGCAAAATTACTTGCAGTAACCGTAACCGCAACATCCTGTCTTTCCGGTATGGCCTTTACCGCCAGAGCCGAAGGATACGGGAAAAACGGCGTGGTGCGGGATATGACCTCGCAGCAGTTGGTAGAGGATATGGGACTGGGGTATAATATCGGAAATACCTTTGACAGCATCGGTTCCTTTATCACGGAAACCGACCCCTGGCAGTACCAGAAGGCGTGGGGAAATGATCTTGTATCGCAGTTATTTATCCAGAAGGTTAAGGAGGGCGGATTTAAGACCGTTCGTCTGCCGGTAAGCTGGGCGCACTGGATTGACGCGAACAATCAGATTAACCCGGGGTATCTTCAGGCTGTGCAGACTGTGGTGGACTGGTGTATGGATGAGGATCTCTATGTGATTTTAAACGTCCATCATGACAGCGGCGCAGCAGATACATCCTGGATTCGGAATGCAGCGACGGACTGGGACGGGACGTCCGCCAAATATGCGGCGGTATGGACGCAGGTCAGCAGTCATTTTATGAATTACGGCGATCACCTGATTTTTGAAGGCATGAACGAAGTAGAGTTTCCCGCTGCACCGACCATGAGCCGGCAGTATGAAATTTTAAATGCCATGAATCAGCTTTTTGTGGATTCCGTCCGTGCAACAGGGGGCAATAATGCCGTGCGCCATCTTTTGATTCCCGGGTATAATACGGATATTAAAAAGACCTGTGATCGGCGCTACCAGATGCCAAACGATCCGGCAAATCACTGTATTTTGTCGATTCACTATTACAGCCCCTCGCCGTTCTGCGTGGCTGAGCATGACGTGGACTGGGCGGTTCCGGTGACGACCTGGGGAAGCGAGGAGGATATTCAGAATGTAGAAGCCGATTTGGATATCTTAGCTGAGCATTTTCTTTCTAAAGGGACTCCGGTGATTATCGGCGAGTACGGCGTGCTGACCGAGGATAATAAGGAAAAGGACAGTATCCGTGCTTATCTGAAAACTGTGCCGGAAATCATTATGCAGTATGGGATGTGCCCTGTGCTTTGGGATACCAGCAATGCGGGGGATATGAAAACGATTGAGCGTATTACCGGTGAGTTTTATGACCCGGTGGTTAAGGCAAACTATCAGGCATTGGCACAGAAAAAAGCTTTTGGGCAGATTCAGAAAAGGGTCTTTAATTTCCCAACCTATCAGAGGGTAAGCCTTCCGATTAAGCCGGGTGGCTGGGCGTCTCTGAATGCCTATGAGCCGGAGAAGATCCAGGGTGTGGCGTTTGAACTGGATTGTACAAGTGACTGGGACAGCTACGGCGGTGGCGGCCTGTATCTGGACGGCTGGGATGATATGCCGCAGTGGAGTTTTAACAGTGTGTATGATGAAATTGTCTATATGTTCAGCGCGGAGGAAAAGGCAAGGCTTAATGATCAGCTGGCAGTGATGATTTTCTGGACGGATGAATCCAAGGGAGGAAGCCGGAGAGAAGAGTTATCGATTAAAAACGGACAGATTATTCTGTTATACGGGGAAAATGAGCAGGTCAATGTACCAAGGATTTTAACCGGAGATTCAGGGAGCGGCGGTGCCATTCGATCCGGCGGAGGCGGTGGCGGAGGCCGCGGAGGCAGCAGTTCGCCGAATTATTCGACTGATCCGGTGGGAAGCCAGGCGACAGAAGAGGCAAAATTATTTGCTTCGCTGCATGAGGGAAGAAATACTATCGATGGAAAGATTGATGGGGAAGGTAAGGCGGCTGATACGGTGGAGATTGACTTAGCGCAGTTGTGCCCTGGTTATGAGATTGGGGATAAGGTGAAGATTTATGTCAGTTATTTATCTGATGACGGGGCAACCCCTGTGCTGATTACCTCAGAAAATGGCTATACGGAGCTGAAGGATGCAGTGACGAATAAAAATACCGTGACCTGCGATTTTATTTCGCCGGACGGTAAGGTAAAGCTTCAGCTGTGGTGGCTGGGAAGCGGGAAGTATTTTAAGTATAAGGTTTCCGGGGAGATTACGGAAAAAGCTTCAGCCAGATCGGCATTGATTGAGGATATTGCACAAAATCTGACAGCGACCGATAATTCAGGGGAATATCTATATTCATTAAATGAAGTCCTTCAGGATAGTGCAATTGAAAGTGGAAAGAGGGTTAAGCTGACCATTAAACCTGCTTTTGTTGAGGGACAGGAAAATGTAAAAGGTACGGTATGGTTTGAAGATGAAAGCGGCGCAATCATAAGCACACGTCTGGTTGACGAAGATGAAGGAATACCGGTTAGTTCTGCTGTTCTGGAGGGAACACCAAGGGATTCCAAGTTATATTTTACGATAGAAAATCGGGAGATGAGAACGAGAACATTCAGCAGAAGTGCACAGCCATCCATGAAAATCTTAGAAATTCAGGCAGAAGTATTGCCGGAATTGGGAGAAGGCGTAGTGGCAGAACTGGTTACAATGCAGACTGTGCGTGTTCCGGCTGATTCTAATATGATAACAACTGTAGAGGCAGCTGCAGGAGAAGAAGCTGGAATGAGGGTGTACTTTGCATTTGATGGAGAGGATATTCACGATCAATCAAAATTCTCCACGAGTTTAATTGTAGGCTCAGATTATCATGGAAATGATGTTTGGGATATTCGCCAGGATGAAAATGGAGATAGCTATATTTGGTATCCGGGAAATGTCAGCGGAGATATTAGCTTAACCTGTTGGTATAATGGAGGAGTTTCGTTTAAGTTAAAGAATATCGTACAGATGCAGGAAGTTTTCCCGGAATTTACGGTAACAGAAGATGGTGTGGCAGAGTCAGATTTGGCTCATGTAAAGATGCTATTAAAAGAAAAGGGAGTTACTGCGGATAATAAAGTAAAAATAGTAGTATCCGCGGTAACTGCAAAGGCTGATGTAAAATTTAAGGGAGAGGTGTCACTAAAAGATATTAAAGAAAATACTGTAGTTGGTCAAATCAGTGAAGAAGGGGCTACAATTATCGGAACCTTTGATGCGGATTCTCTTGATTTTGCGGCAATTCCTCTTGATGAGTGGGCAGAAGTAAAGGTGTATAATCCATACACAGTAACAGGAATTTCGGTGGAAAAGCTGAAAAAGGATACAGCTTTAGCGGAATTTGAAAAGACTGGAAGGATAGAGGTTGAAAAGTCAAATATCGAGGAAATACAGACAGAAGGGAATACATCTGCTTTAAAGATTTATTATGAATTTAGCGGAGATTTTAAAAATAACTGCTATGGCGGTTTACGTATTAATGGAACATGGATTGATGCAGCGAATTGGGATACAGTGACGTCTGGAAATGAAAATTATATTCAGTATTCCTGCGATGCAGTTAGCAGCCTGTCCATCGAGCCGGGGTATATGGATGGCAAGCCGTTGAAGATAGTGAAGGTGGTTTTTGAGAAGAAAGTCGAACAGGAAGAACCCAAACCGGATGTGCCGGAATTAGGCGAAGGAGAAATTCTTGTTGAAGCAGAAAGTGATGGATCGTACCATATTCCAGCAGGTGGAGAAGCACCAAATGCAATTCGGGTTAAAGTGTCCGGCACAGGAAAAACGGAGACGAATTTAGTTTTTGATGATTGGGCAAAAGCGGAATGGGTTAGCTTTGAGAATGGTAAGGAATATACCTATATTTTCCCGGAAGAAATAAACTTTGAAAAATTATCTTTTCAGGATGATGTAGACGTTGAATCCATGGTATTTATTTGTCTTGATAAAGTAGAGATTAATATTGGAGAAGATGGTCAATTTCATTTGCCCGATACACAAATACCAAAAGGAATTTTATTTTCGATAAGTGATGAAAATAAAAACGGTACAATGATAGCATTGGATAACTGGAGCAGTGGAAGCAGTTGGGTAAGTATTAATAAAGATACGAAAAAAGGTACATATCTTTTTGATAGTGATGCGAGTTTTGAAGCCTTTTTACTGCAAGGTGTAACAGTGGAATCCATGGTATTATTGTATCCGCAGGGAACAGAAATAGAAACAGCGGCAAATATGGCAAATCTCCGCCGAGCCCTTCCTCTGCGCTCAAGAATTGTCCTTTCCCAGGATGAAGAACTCTTCGAACTCCCCGCCCTCACGGATGAAAACGGCAATTCCTATCTGCCGGAGTTACCGGAGGAAATGGGAAGTACTGAGCGTATGGGAATCCGTGCTAAAGTTTCTTCTAACAGCAGGGATGTAACCCTTATCTTTGACGAAAACGAAGATTCCAAGGTAACGGTAAGACCGGAGAATAAGACCATTTACTATTTCTTCACCGAAGAGGATTCCATGGAAACAGTTTCTTTTAATGGACAGGAAGTTGAGGATGTGACTTTCTTATTCTGGAATGGTGAAAAAGCAGAAGCAGTAGATGAAGATGCAGAAGAAACCGGCATCTTTGCCCTTCCCGATTACCGTATCCCAGCGGCTGTTCAGTTTATCTGCAGCGGAGAAGAAGATAAAGAAGTTAAGGCCAGCTTATCAGTCGAGCTTTATGATGCCAAGGCAGAGACCTGGAAGGAAGAAGGAAAGATTTTAACGAATAAGCTTTCCGTTAAGACGAACGGCGCAGGCTGGTATGTATTTACCGAAAAGGATCAGGAAGTATTAGAAGATGCATTTGCCCTGGCAAAGGATGGTTATGAAGCTCCAAGGCTGCACCTGACTATAGATGCCAAAGCCTGTGCAGCAGAAGCATTGACAGTATATTATCATACTTATTATACCGATGAAATGGAAATTGTTAAACCGGAAAATGAGGACTCTGTGGCAGAAAAGGAGGATAAGGCAGAGGCAAAAGAGGGCAAAGAAGCAGCAAAAGAAAACGCAGAGACGAATCGTCCGGCAGAAGAAAAGGCGGATAAGACTGATGAGGCAGACGTGAAAGACAAGGCAGACGCAGAAAATAAGGAAGTTGTAAGTGATAAGGCCGGGGATGCCGAAGAAGAAAAGAATGAGGCAGGTGCTCCGTCCGGGGATGATGCTCAGGAACCGGAAGAGAAAGAGGAAGAGAAGAATCAGGACAGCGGGCAGACTGAAGATAAGAAGGAGGATTCTTCGGAATCAAAAGATGAAGAAGAGGATAAGGATATCGACGCTAAGACCGATGAGGATACCGATGCGAACACCGATGTAGATGCTGATACTAAAGCCGATATTAAGACCGGCGCTGACCTGAAAGAAAGTCAAAAGACTGAGGCAGATAATGTCGGAGATGACAATGAAGAAGAGGCAGCAGAGGATAAGGCGGATAAGGCAGCAGAGCAGGTTTGATGAAAAAACAGATAAGAAAGGGGATTTAGCAGATGAAAAAAAATAGACAACGCCTTGCCACCGCCGGATTGTTTATGGCATTGGCGGCAGTTTCTGCATTGCCTGTGCTTGCTGAGGAAGATAAGTCTCAGCACGGCTGGCAGCAGGAGGAGGACGGGCGCTGGTTTTACACGAACCGCGACGGCTCCCGGGAAACCGAAAGCTGGGTCAGGGGCGCGGATGGTTCGCGGTATTATCTGGATGCGGACGGCTATATGGCAGTAAATCAAGTGATTAAGGACGGCGATAATATTTACTATGTGAATGAAAACGGCGTTCGCGTAAGAAATCAGTGGGCTTCTGAGCCAAATGATGATTTATGTGATCAGGAAGTGGACACCTTATGGTATTATTTTGACCATAACGGAAGGGCGGTCAATACTGAGGGGAAGGCGCTTAAGCTTAAGGACGGCAATGCTGAGCGCATTTACTTCTTTGACAGCGACGGGCATATGCTCTCCGGCTGGCAGAATATTACGAAATGGAATAAGGCGGACGAAACAAACACCTACTATCTGGGCGACGAAAATCAGGGCTATGCGAGGATGCAGTGGCAGTATTTAGAGGTGGATAATGACTTTTTTGACGCCGACGGCTACGAGTATGATTCTTATGAGTTTTTCTATTTTGGCTATGACGGGAAAATGAAGAAGAATTGCGAAGACGAGCTGAACGACGAGCATTTCCTTTTCGATGAAAACGGCGCTCTGCTGACCGGATGGCAGCCAGGCGTTACCCCGTCAGATAAGGATTTAGGTCTGAACCGCTATTACGATGAGGAAACCGGCGTGCGGGCCAAGGGCTGGCTTTTCGCCCATGACCCTGATAATGAGGACAGCGATCCGCACTGGTTTTACTGTGATGATAAAAAGGGAACTTTATTTAATGAGGGCGGAAGAGACAGCGATGATGAATTGTCCTATAAAAAGATTAACGGGAAACCCTATTTCTTTGACGATAAGGGTCATATGATCACCGGATTAATCAGCACGGACGGCACGGCAATTCCTGATGTGTTTATGGATGAAGGGTTTGAAACACTGAGCGGCGATATTGGCAAGGGAAATGGAAAAAAGGCAGCGGGAATTTATTACTTAAGTCAGGATGAAGGGACTTTAGGGCAGCTTCAGTCGGATAAGCGTATAGGTTTAAAGGATAATGACGAGATGGTCTATTATTATCTGGGAAAGAGCGGAAGGGCATATACAAATACCTTGATTAAAGGATGCATTTACGGGCCGGACGGTGCTATGCTTCATTCTGAGGATTCGGATAAGGAAATTTTTACGGTAGATGATATTTATGAGCAGGACGATTACAGCCAGGGAAGGTTAAAGGATGGAGCGACACCGGTGATTCCCGCAGGCAGCCAGGTAATTGTCAATAAGTCGGGTAAGGTTACCCAGAGAGGTACAGTAAAGGTCGATGATGTTTCTTATGATGTAGATCATTATCAGGCGATACAGAAGGATTAAGGCAGGCGACTGATAGCTGCCGGATGAGATAAGCAATACCCAAAATACCAGCAGGAGCAGAAGTAACAGAACAACAGCAGGAGCAAAGCTGGGTGAGAAATTCGGTTTGCCCTGTTGTTGTTTAATTTATCATTGGGATAGTAAATGAAGAAAGAAAAACGAGCAGCAAGAAGGTAAAATAAAATGAGAAAAAGTAAACCGATAGTTTCGATATTGTGTGCGGCAGCTCTGGCGGTTTCTGCATTGAGTGCCTGCACTTCGGCGACATCCGGGAACGTACAGGAAACCTCGGCGCAGACGGAATCTGCGGATTCCGGTAAGGAGGGCGCAGAGGAAAAAGACGAACAAACGAAAAAGGAAGAAATCCAGGAGGAAAAAGGAGCAGAAAACGCAGGAGGCAGCGCAACGGATGGCGGCATCGGGAACAAGCAGCCCTTTACTTTAACCTCCCGGGAATACGTCGAAGCGATGGGACATGGCTGGAACTTGGGAAACAGCTTTGACGGCGTGGATACGGATGAAAGCGAGGAGGATAAAGGGGAAACCGAATGGGGAAATCCGACCGTTACCAGGGAATTAATTCATGCGATTAAGGAGCAGGGCTTTAACAGTATCCGTATTCCAATGACCATGTTTAAGCGCTACACGGAGGAAAACGGAAAGGCTGTCGTTGATGAGGACTGGCTTGCCCGCTATAAGGAAGTGGTGGACTGGGCGGTAGAGGAAGGTTTGTACGTTATGGTCAATATCCATCACGATTCCTGGATTTGGTTAAAATACTGGGACGGCGACAAGGAAGCTGAGGAATACGTCCGTTTTGTGCAGCTTTGGGAGCAGTTAGCCGATTACTTTAAGGATGAACCGGAGCAGGTCTGCTTTGAAACCATCAATGAACCGGATTTTGAAGGGGAGAGCGATGAAGAAAAGCAGGAAAAGTTAGATGCGATTAATCTGGCGGCCTACGATGTTATCCGGGCAAGCGGCGGCAATAACGCCGAGCGTATGATTGTTATCCCGACGATGAATACCAATCATGAAAAATGCGATCCGCTGTTAAAGCTGATTCAGGATTTGGATGATACCCACATCATTGCCACGGTGCATTACTATGGCGAATGGGTATTCAGTGCAAATCTTGGCATTACCGGGTTTGACGAGGCGATAGATGATGACGGAAAGACCGCGAGAACAGCCGCAGATTCCGCCATGGAAACGGTATATAAAACCTTTACGCAGAATGATATCGGCGTTGTGATCGGCGAGTACGGCGTGCTGGGCTATGACCAGGGTGAGAAGTGCAACCAGCCGGGAGAAGAATTAAAATACTATGAGTACGTGAACGAACTGGCAAGAAAGTATGGTCTGTGTTTGATGTTCTGGGACAATGGCTCCGGCATTGACCGGGTAAGCGGAAAGTACGAGTGGAAAAAGTCTCAGGTAGGAGAGATGCTCTGGGCTTCGATGGAGGGACGTTCCTCTTATGCGGCAGAACTGGACACCCTGTATTTCGGCGAGGAGGCAGAGGAAGATGTGTTGGTAGCCCTGACCTTAAACGGGAATACATTTACGGAAATTGAAGGTCTTACCGAGGGTGAAGAGTACAGTTATGATGAAAGCACAGCGACCGTGACTTTAAGCAAGGATTATATCAACAAGATGTATGCAGAAAGCAGCAGGGAAGGACGCTTTGGCGAATTGGTATTTACCTTTAGCTCTGGCGCGGACTGGACAGAAAAGCTGGTTCGGTTTAAAACGCCTGAATTTAAAGAAGCCTCCGGGACGATCGAAGGTCTGACGATTCCCGCCGATTACCACGGCGCGGATATCCGCAGAATTTCTGCCTTCTCCGGCGAAGAACACACTGGTCCGCAGTCAAGCTGGTGGAAGTATCTGCAAAATTCCGAAGCTTTTGATGTGGAGGATGATGCGCTGGTGCTGAATAACAGCTTCTTTAACGAATGTGCGGAAGGCGAAATTAAGCTGGTTATTGAATTTTACGACGGGCAGATCAAAGAACTCTGGCTGACGAAGGATGGGGATAAGGTGAGTGTGAAGGCAAAATAAGTGTTTTGCAGATAATTAAGACCCGGCGGCTGTAAGGAGAAACGGATGCCTTACAGCCGCTGGTTTTTATTTCAGCCTAAAAGTTCAGCGATTTCAGAAAAATTAATGAGCAGATCATTGTAAATATTAACTTTAATGGTAGAGTCGAAGGAATACTGAATATTTAGCTTATTTCCCTCAAAATAGTTTACCGTTACAATTTTGCGGCGGGGATCGACGATCCAATATTCGCGTACACCGGCATTTTTATAGTAATAGAGTTTTCGGATGTAATCATCGGACGGATTGCCGGGAGATATAATTTCAATGATAAAATCAGGGGCACCGTTACAGCGTTTTCCATCCAGTTTGTTTTTATCACACACAATCATAAGATCGGGCTGAACAATGGTAAGCGGCTTATCGGAAAGTTTTACATCAAATGGCTCATGGAAAACTTTGCATGAGCCTTTGCTGTTTTTGATATAGGAATTGATTATGGTGGTCAGTTCCGTGGAGATGGTCTGATGCTCCTGTGACGGACTTGCCATGGAATAGATTTGACCATCAAAAATTTCTGCCCGTGCATCTTCGGGAAGAGTTTCATATTCTTCTATTGTAGTTATCATAGGTTCAGACTGTAATGCGTGCATGGATAATCCTTCCTTTCCTGGATTTTTAATGTGGGGAAAGCTATATTTTTATTTTCTGCCGGAAGTTTGGCAAAGAAGGAGAGGCGGTCAAGGATGGAAGCCGGGATATCGGCAGTACTGTCTAAAATTTCCCGGGAAAATGCGGCAACAAACCGCTCTTCGCTTTCAAAATCGGCCTGACTGATAAGCTGGAAATCCAGACTGATCACGGTATAGTCTTTGCACAGAATTTCCCCGAGTGCCAGAAGCGTCGTTGTTTTTCCATACTGTCTGGCCCGGTTAATGGTAAAATACTGCCCGGCATCGACCATGGCTTTTATCTTTTGCAGCCGGCTGGAGAGATCCACCATGTAATGCAGCTGCGGATGGCAGTCCCCATGAATATTAAAGATTTTCGTCATGCTGCGGCTCCTTTCCCAACAGAAAAACAGATAAAGATGATTTTCTGGTACTGATTTGCTGCTCTATAGTACTAATTATAGCGCAGATTCTATGAAATGACTATAGAAATGCGCTTAAAATGTTGCAATGCGTATCCCATTGAAATCATGATAGTCAAAGGAAATTCGGAATCCGCTCTGCTACTTCCTCATATCCCCTATGCTACTATCGCAGCTTGTCAGATGGGTCTTGCACCCCACCTGACACAAGCAAGTCCCCCTATCTACCGCTTTCGTCTTTGCGACTTAGAAGCGGGGGACTTACTTGATATGTTAAAAATGAATGAAATGCGTATAAAAATTATGGTGGAATAACGATGGATTTAGCGGTATAATCATCATATTCATATTCTACAGACAAAAAATAGTATGATGATTGCAGAAAAAACCAGGGGGAAAAGAGTTGAAAGCGATAAAAGCAGTTAAGGAAGAATTTCACGCCCTGTTTGCCCGTTTTTTTTCCATGAAACTTCTGGAAAAGATGTTCCTGTTTTATATTATCGGCGGGATTTTGCCCATGCTTTTTATCGGGATTTACCTGATTCTGGGGACAAACCAGCTGTTAATTGATCAGGCAAAACAGGCGGAGATGGTGGAACTGGAACTTCTGGGCAGTGAAACGGAGGAAATGTTAAATACGGTGAATACCGCCTCAAAAACCTTTTATTTTAACGAAAAGCTTGAGGAAATTTCCAGGAAGCAGTACTGGGAGTATCAGGAGTTAGTCAACGATTACCACAACTATACGGAATTTGAAGATTTTGGAAATTTTTATAACCGCATCGTGGTTTGGATCAGCGTTTATCTGGAAAATGACACAATTACAGAAAATGCCCATTTTCGCAAGGTCAATGAGGAAGTCCGCAGTGAGGAATGGTATAAAAAAGTTATGCTGCAGGACGGCGGTGCGGTCTGGCAGAGGATGGGGCTTCCTCTGGCCTTAAATCATGAAGATACCCTGGTGCTCACCCGTCTGTTAAAGACCAGAAAGAGCGAGCCGGTGGGCGTGATGGTGATGTATCTTCGCAAGGAGAGGCTTAGGGAAGAACTCCTCAGCCGAAACAGCCCAACCATGATGCTGTTAAATCAGGATCAGGAGATTATCTCCTGCGGTGATCCGCTTCCGGTTTCGGCCTTTCGCCGGGAACTTCGGGAGTTTAGCACCCCGGGAACGGCCCAGGGGGTTGTGGAACTGGAGGGGAAGGATTATGTGCTTACCTGCTATACCATGCGTCTTGGGGAGTCCGAGGATATTTTACAGATTGTGGGATTAAAAGCTTATGCGGATATCTTACAGCAGACCGTGCATCAAATCAGCCGCAGTGTGATTATTTTTCTGGTCAGCATCCTGATTTCCTTGGTTTTAATCCGGCTTTTTTCCCGATCCTTCAGCACCCGGGTCAATCAGTTCAGAACCCAGATGCAGAGGGCGGCGACCGGAAATTTTGACCTGGAACCAAGTCTGGGAGGAAGCGACGAGATCAGCGATCTGTACGGCTATCTGGGGACAATGATTGGTGATATCCAGCGCCTGTTAGCCGAGATTTATCAGGAACGGCTTCATGCAGAACAGTTAAAAACCCAGCAGAGGGAGGCGGAATTTAAGGTTCTGGCAAGCCAGATTAACCCGCATTTTCTGTATAATACCTTGGAAACCATACGCATGAAGGCGAGGATTAACCACCAGGCAGAGATTGAAGAACTGGTGAAAATGCTGGCAAAGATCCTGCGTAAAAACCTGCGTGCAGGAGGTCAGGATGTCAGTATACGGGAAGAGGTGGAGATGGTGGAATCCTATCTGAAAATCCAGCAGTACCGTTTTGAAGAGAGAATACAGTATCAGATTCGACTTCCCGAAGAGCTGCAGGAATACCGTGTTCTTCCCCTGATTTTGCAGCCGATTGTAGAAAATTCCATTATCCACGGGCTGGAAACCAAGGAGGGAATCGGTCACATCCTGATAGAAGTGGAGCACGTGGAGGATGCGGTTTTGATTGCCGTGGAGGATGATGGTCTGGGTATCAGCAAAGCGCGTCTTTTGGAAGTACAAAAGGAGATGGAGAGCCGGAACTTAAACCGCACCCATATCGGTGTATCGAATGTCCACCAGCGCCTGCGCTTAAAATACGGGGAAAACTACGGACTGACCATCAGCAGTATTGAAGGGAAAATGACCAGGATTGTGATCCGTATCCCTGCGGAATAATGGATGGATGTTACAAAAAATAAGGAAAAAAGGGTGACATTTCCACTAAAAATCAGGGGAAAAAAGGTCTGAATTTCAGGGTATTTATTTTTGCCTTCCGTTTTTATAATAAAAGAAAAAAACGGGAGGTAATCATGGGATGAAAAAACCAAAAAGCAACAAAAAATCCAGGCAGCCATTCAGTATGGAATTAATGTGGAAGCAGCGCTATCTGCTGGCTATGTCCGTTCCGTTTCTGATCTGGCTGTTTATTTTCAAGTATGTCCCGCTATGGGGCTGGACGATGGCATTTCAGGAGGTGGTGCCCAAATCCTTTGCCAAGCCGATATGGGAGAGAAAATTCATCGGTTTTGACAACTTTATTCAGGCATTTACCGACCGCCTTTTCGCCCAGACCATGATCAATACCATTGGCATCAGCATTATGGGCATCCTGATCGGCACGGCAGCCGCCATTATCTTTGCCCTGTTCTTAAATGAAATCCGTATGCAGGGCTTTAAAAAGCTTACCCAGACCGTATCCTATCTTCCCCATTTCGTGTCCTGGGTTATTATCGCCAGCATTGCCAAAATGCTCTTAAATGACGGCGGTGCGATTGAAACCATGTTCGGGGTAAACCTGCATCTGATGTCCACCAACTCCCCGCTGTTCTGGATCGTTGTCTGCTTTATTAACGTGTGGAAAGAGGTCGGCTGGGACGCGATTCTCTACCTTTCCGCGATGGCAGGAATCGACCAGGGTATTTACGAAGCGGCCAAGGTAGACGGGGCTAACCGCTTCCAGCAGATGTGGCACATCACCCTTCCCGGCATTAAGCCCACGGCGATTGTCCTGCTGATTATGAGCGTGGGAAGTGCGTTAAATGTCGGCATGGAGCGCCAGATGCTGTTAAGCAACGGTATTGTTCAGGACCATGCCATGGTACTTTCCTGGTTCGCCTATATCCGCGGTATCGGCTCGAATAATTACGGTCTTGGTACGGCAATCGGTATGTTCCAGTCGGTGGTCGGCCTGATTCTTTTGTTTATTGCCAATAAGATCGCAGGCATGGTCGGCGAAAGCAAACTGGTATAGGAGGGGATAAGGATGAAGATAGAAAGCAGGAAAACAGCATTTGACTACATACTTATGGTACTGTTTTGCGGTATGATTGTGATGACGGTTTATCCGTTTTTAAACGTACTTGCCATCTCCTTAAATGACCCGATGGATACCATGCGAAACGTTAATTTCGTTATTCCAAGACAGTTTACCTTAGCCAATTATAAGTATATTTTTTCGGAAAATAATATGATGCAGCCGATGATTATGTCGGTGGTAAAGACCTTAGTCGGCACGGGTCTTGGAGTGGTTTTTACGGCAATGCTTGCCTATGTATTAAGCCGGAAAGACTTTTATTTTAACAAATCCTTCACCATTATTTTCATCGTAACCATGTACGTCAGCGGCGGTATGATTCCTGAATACCTTTTAATTATGCGGACGCTGCGCATGGGAAATAACTTCTGGGTATACATTATTCCCGGCCTGATTTGGGTTTATAATGTTATTCTGGTGCGCTCCTTTATCGAAGGTATGCCTTTAGCATTACAGGAAGCGGCAAAGATTGACGGGGCGAATGATTTTACGATTTGGCTGAAGGTTATTCTTCCTCTGTGCAAGCCGGTTCTGGCTACGGTGGCCCTATTTATCGCTGTGGGACAGTGGAACTCCTTTATGGACACTTATCTCTATGCGCGTGAACTGCCTACCCTGCAGTATGTTCTGTACGAGATTATGGAGAGTGCGCAGATCAAAGTCGATCCTCACGCAGCCGCACTTGGACAGGTGGCAAATACCGTTTCCCCGATGTCGGTGCGCATGGCAGTAACCGTGGTTGCAACCGTTCCAATTCTGGTGGTTTATCCGTTCTTACAAAAGTATTTCGTAGGCGGCATGACCTTAGGAGCTGTGAAAGACTGATGGGAGCATGTGAACCGTAACATGAAAGGAGGAAAAGGATAATGATAAAAAGAAGAATAGGCGCTTTTGCCCTGGCTGCTGCCCTGTGTGCGGGGATGATGGCAGGCTGTTCCCCCAAGGAGGAAAGCCAGATTGGCGAGGACGGCGTCCTGGAACTGGAATTTTATAATGCGGACGGCGAAGAGGATCTATGGGATAATGCCGTAGCCGAAGCCATTACCGAGGCCACCGGCGTCCGCTTAAAGATTGACTACCCGGTGGCGGCCCAGGATATGAAGGTTGCCTTAATGATTGCCGAGCAGAATTTCCCGGATATTATTTATGCAAAGGGCGACGCCGCCAGTTTAATCGACGCGGGCGCGTTATTGGATTTAACGGATTTAATTGAAGAATACGGGCCGAATATTAAAAAGCTTTACGGCGATCAGTTTGATAAACTTAAATACTCCAAGGAAGATCCTTCGATTTACCAGCTGTCATCTTACGCCATTGGTTCTGAGAATTATAAAAGTTCAGGAACCGCGCAGATCCAGTGGGATGTATTAAAAGAAAATAACTATGAGGTTCCAAGAACCTTGGATGAACTGGAAAAGATGCTTAAGGATTATATTGCCGCACATCCGACGACAGATAAAGGACTTTCCACCATTGGCTTTACCTTATCGGCCTCGGACTGGCACTGGATGATTACCCTGGGAAATCCCGCCGGAACAATTGCCAACGGTGAACCGGATAACGGACAGTGGCTGGTCGATGAGAACTATAACGCGGTGTATAAGTTCCGTTCGGACGAGGAGAGAGAGTATTTCCGCTGGATGAACCGGATGTACAATGAAGGCATATTAGATCCTGAATTTGCCACCCAGACCCATGAGGATTATATTGCCAAAATCTCTTCAGGGCGTGTGCTGGCCCTGTTTGATACGGACTGGGATTATGAGGATGCAGAGCGGGTATTAAAATCCGACGGCAAGCTGGGAAAGACTTATGCGCCGCTTCCTATGACGATGAATGAAGATGTCAAGTGCCCTCTTTTAATGGATCAGGGTCTTGTGGTCGGTCAGGGCGTGGCGATTACGACGGCGTGCAAGTATCCGGTGGAGGCGATTAAGTTTATCGACTACCTGTGCTCGGATGAAGGACAGGTACTGACGAATTGGGGAATAAAAGATGTCAACTATTTTGTGGATGAAAACGGGAAGAGATACCGCACGCCGGAGGAGATCGAGGAGTCAAGCGCCAACCAGAATTATAAGAAAGAAACGGGTGTGGGACGCTATAATTTCCCCTTCCCAGCCTATGGTACAGGTATGCTGGATGCCACGGGAAATCCCTATACGACGGCAAGCAAGGAAGCGGTAATTGCAGAGTATAATGAGGAGCAAAAGGCGGCATGTGAGGCTTGGGGAGTGGATCTTTTGCTGGATATTTTCCCGCAGAAAGAAGAGTTTGAAATCCCGGAATTTCCGCCGATTTGGGCTTACGTTATGCCGGCAGAGTTTACGGATTTGAACAATAAGCTGGATGAGGTGGCCTGGTCGAGTCTGATTACTTGTGTGATTGGAAAGCCCGAGGCGTTTGATGCCAACTATGATGCCATGATCGCCAGTCTGGAAGCTACGGGAATGAGCAGGGCAGAGGAGATTTTGACGGAGATGGTGAAGGATAAAGTGGCGTTAGTGGAAGAGTAGGGGAACTTTTAGATTTATGGGTACTTAGTGGTTATGAAAATGCAGGGAGGAGTCGGGTGGCTCCTTCCTGTTTGAGGTGTAAGGGACGGACTTGGGATCATGCTAATTCCCTAATTAGTAAAAGTATATAGTTTAACCTATCAAGGAAGTCCCCCGCTTCTAAGTCGCAAAGATGAAAGCGGTGGGTTGGGGGACTTACTTGTGTCAGGTGGGGTGCAAGCCCCATCTGACAAGCTGCGATAGCAGCATAGGATTATGAGGAAGTAACGGAGTGGATTCCGAGTTTCCTTTGACTCATTTTGGAGGAAATTTTATATGGAAAAGAAGAGATATGGAACTTTTTTTGGAAATGAAAGAGTAACGAAACTCCCTTTTGGCGGGGATTATAACCCGGAGCAGTGGCCGGAGGAGGTCTGGGAGGAGGATATGCGGCTGTTTGCCTTAGCGGGGGTGGATTGTGTTACTTTGAATACCTTTAGCTGGGCTTCTTTGCAGACGGATGAGGATACTTATTGTTTTGATAAGCTGGATAAGATTATGGATTTGGTGAAGAAGAACGGGCTGCATGTGATTCTTGCGACTTCTACGGCAGCACACCCGGCCTGGATGGCGAGGAAGTATCCTGAGATTTTGCGGACGGAGTTTTCGGGACTTAGGCGGAAGTTTGGGAGCAGGCATAATTCCTGTCCGAACAGTCCGGTGTTTCAGATGTATGCTAAGCGGCTTGCGGGGAAGCTTGCCGAACGGTATGGGAAGTCGGGGAATGTGATTGCCTGGCATATTGGGAATGAATACGGCGGGGCCTGTTACTGTGAGCGGTGTGAGGCGGCGTTTCGGGTGTGGCTGAAGGAGAAGTATGGGACGATAGAGGAGCTTAACAGGGCATGGAATACTTGTTTTTGGGGGCATGTGTTTTATGATTGGGAGGAGGTTGTGGTTCCTAATCTGCAGAGTGAGCATTTTGAGGAGAACCGGACGACGTTTCAGGGGATTTCCCTGGATTACCGGCGGTTTTGTTCGGATTCTTTGCTTGCCAATTACCGGGCGGAGTATGAGGCGGTGAAGGCGGTGACGCCGGATATTCCGGTGACGACGAATCTGATGGGGGCGTATAAGGAACTGGATTATCAGAAGTGGGCGAAGTACATGGACTTTGTTTCCTGGGATAATTATCCGGCGAATGATACGCCGGCGGTGGAGATTGCCATGAATCATGATTTGATGCGGGGGATTAAGCAGGGGCAGCCGTTTGCGCTGATGGAGCAGACGCCGAGTGTGACGAACTGGCTTTCCTATAATGCTTTAAAAAGGCCGGGTGTGATGCGGCTGTTAAGCTATCAGGCGGTGGCGCACGGGGCGGATACGGTGTTGTTTTTTCAGATGAGGAGGAGTATTGGGGCCTGTGAGAAGTACCACGGGGCGCTGATTGACCATGCGGGGCATGAGCATACGCGGGTGTTTCGGGAGATGGCAGCGTTAGGACAGGAATTAAAGGAACTGGGAAGTCAGGTGATGGGAAGCCGGATTAGGGCGAAGGCGGCGATTGTGGTGGACTGGGACAACTGGTGGGCGCTGGAGTATTCGGCGGGGCCAAGCTGTGATTTGAGGTATATGGATGAGGTGAAGAGGTATTATGCGGCGTTTGATGAGCTGAATATTCCGGTGGATTTGATTTCGGTGGAGGACGATTTGGGGAAGTATTCGCTGGTGGCTGCGCCGGTGCTTTATATGGTAAAGACGGGGTATGAACGGGAGCTGAAACGGTTTGTGGAAGATGGGGGGACGCTCATTGCTACGTTTTTTTCGGGGATGGTAGAGGAACATGATCTGGTGATTACCGGGGGATATCCGGGGAGATTGAGGGATATTTTCGGGGTTTGGGTGGAGGAGATTGACGCCCTGCCTGTGGGGGAGAGGAATGGGTTTAGCTGGAGGGGTAAGCAGTATCCGGCGGAGCTTTTATGTGATCTTATGCATCTGGAAACGGCAGAGAGCGAGGCGGAATACGAAAAGGATTTCTACGCGGGAACGCCGGTGATTGTTCGGAACCGGCTGGGGAAAGGAAACACCTGGTATGTGGGGACGAGGAGCAATGCGGAGTTTTACCGGGATTTTCTGCGCGAGGTGACAAGGGAAGCCGGGATGGAGGAGATCTGGACGCCCAGGGACGGGGTGGAGGTCTGTGTGAGGGAGAATGACAGGGAGAAGTTTTATTTCTTTTTAAATCACCGGCAGGAGGATGTGGAGATGACGATGGAGAAGAGCGGGTGCAATTTACTGGAAAAGCGGGATTATGCGGCGGGAGAGAAAGCGGTGCTTGCGGGTAAGGGGGTGATGATTTACCAGGTGGAGCGATAGGAACCGGTAATCTAGAAACGGATGGAATTTTATCATAGAAACGATAGAATAGAAATCGATGGAACGAAGAGGGCCGGGAAGCAGTTGATTACTTCCCGGCGATTTTTCTTTGTTATTTTATAATGCCCGCATCACTGGATTATACCGCAATTCCAAAAATCCGTTAAAGTCTTTATTGTACATTTTTTCCAGATCTTTGCTGTAGCCAACGACCATCTGTGCCTGTTCATCGACATAGATTTTTAAGGCTTCCTGGGTGTTTTTCTCGCTCAGGCTGATGCCGTGCTGGGTTCTGTCTTTGGTGAACAGGCGCATTTCACTTACGCTGTAGCGTCCGGTGCGGCTGTAGTAGTAGCCCCAGATCAGGTCACTGTTGGTCAGGATGTAGGCCTTGTTGCCCTGCATGTAGATGGTCCATTTTTTCCCAATCCATACATCAGAAGAAATCAGGTGAGCACGGTTAAAGTCCTCTTCGATCTCCTCCATGGAAACGGTTGGGTTTTTCTGCAGGTACTGCTGTAAGGACTTCATGTAGGCGCTGCTGAACAGTCCGACGGCGCTGAGGATGGCAAAGAGAAGGAGGAAAGCACTTACTGCCATTAATACCCAGAATAAGGTGGAATTTACACCGCCGATGTTTTTGGTATCCAGTTCATAGAAGTACAGCTTGTTTAAGTTGGCTTCTGCAATTCCCAGTTCATCTAAAGCTTTTTGGAAATAGCGTTCGGTCTGGGAATCCATTTTGTTCCAGACGCCGGTAATTTTTACTGGTTCCGGCGGTGCAATGGTTCCTGTTTCATCATTTAAGTATTCGTAGGTCTGGTCGATTTTGGCAGTCATCTCGTCCTGACGTTTTTTGTTTAAGTAAATACTGTAAAAGTACCAGACATCTTCCGTGCTTCCCGATTCGGGAACAGCCTGAAATACCAGGTAACTGTAGCCGTTGGTTGAGGTGGTTTTGCTGCCGGACTTCCTTGTGGTTGTGGTGGTGTGTTCAATGTAGTCATACAGGAAGTATTCTGCTTCAACGCTTACATATTTACCCTCATAAGTTTCTGGTGCTGCGGTGATATCCATTTTCGTTGGGCCGGTGATTACGTCAAAGATGGAAAATTTTGTAATTGCCAGCATAATTCCAATCCCAATGATAGAAAGGATGATACGCCATAGATTAGATTTTCTTGCTTTTTTCTTGAGTGTCTCTAACATCTCGTTCTCCTCCGGTTTTTTAGTGGTTCACAAAAATTTCACAAATTGTTCACAAATAAATATACTATATTTCTCTGTATTTGTCTACCTAAATTGTGTTCATAAGAGGGGAAAAATCAAAAAATGGGGCAAAAAATATAACATTTTTTCAGGATTATACACCCAGGATTACTTCTACCTTACAGCTTTCTCCGGGGTATACCGGAAGTGGTTTTCCTGCTGGATAGTCATTTCCGTTGACCAGGACAAAGCGGACGCCTTTTTCTACGCCCTGGGGATTGCTTATGTGGATTGCATAGCGGCAGTTCCTATAGGTACGGCGGATGGTAAATTCGGTCAGGGTCTGGGGGATGCAGGGATCGACGATTAAACCGTCATAATCCGGCCGGATGCCCAGGATGTACTGTGATATGTTGACGAATGTCCAGGCAGCGGTTCCGGTGAGCCAGCTGTTTTTTGCCTCCCCGTGTTTCGGCGCGTCTTTTCCGGCAATCATCTGCGAGTAGACATAGGGTTCCGTGCTGTGGATATCGCTGATTTCTTCGATGTAGGCCGGGGCAATTTTTTGATAAACTTCAAAGGCCCGGTTCCCGCGCCCGATCCTTGTTTCGGCAATGGAAATCCATGGGTTATTGTGACAGAAAATCCCGGCATTTTCCTTATAGCCCGGAGGGTAGGAGGAGATTTCGCCCAGGTTGACATAGTATCTGGTGTAGGCGGGCTGCTGGAGCATAATGCCGTACTTAGTGTCGAGATAATGTTCTACAGAGTCCAGGGCCTTTTTTGCCTGTCCGCCTTCGATGCCGATATCTGCCAGCACGCAGAAGCCCTGCGGTTCGATAAAGATTTTTCCCTCTTCACACTCGTTTGCGCCGACCTTATTGCCTTGGGCGTCGTAGGCCCGCAGAAACCATTCCCCGTCCCATCCTGCCAAGAGTACGGCCTTGGTCATCGCATCCACGGCTTTTTCAGCTTTTTTGGCTTCCTCGCGCTGACCAATCTTTTCGGCGATCTGGGCATAGTCGCGTCCGTATTTGACAAACATTCCGGCGATAAATACGGATTCGGCAACCGGTCCTTCGGAAGAGCCAAAGGTCTGGAAGGATTCGCCCGGTTCGGTGGAAAAGCAGTTGAGGTTCAGGCAGTCATTCCAGTCGGCGCGTCCAATCAGCGGGAGGCTGTGCGGGCCAAGGTGGGTGAGGGTGAAGGTAAAGGAACGGCGCAGGTGTTCCCATAAGGGTCTGGCAAGTGCCTCGTTATTGTCAAAGGGAACCATTTCCTCCAAAATCGAGAAATCCCCGGTTTCTTTAAGATAAGCGGCAGTTCCGGCAATCAGCCATAAGGGATCGTCGTTAAACCCGCTGCCGATATCGGAGTTTCCCTTTTTGGTCAATGGCTGGTACTGGTGGTAGGCGTTTCCGTCCTCCATCTGCGTGGCGGCGATATCCAAAATCCTCTCCCTTGCCCGGTCGGGAATCAGGTGGATGAAGCCTAAAAGATCCTGGCAGGAATCCCGAAAGCCCATGCCGCGGCCTGTTCCCGATTCAAAATAGGAGGCGGAGCGGGACATGTTAAAGGTGACCATGCACTGATACTGGTTCCAGATATTGACCATGCGGTTTAATTTTTCGTCATTGCTCTCCAGGATATAGGAAGAGAGAATATTTTCCCAGTCGGCTTTTAATGCGGCAAGGGCTGCGTCGATCTGCGCATCAGAAGAAAGGCGGGCAATGGCGGCCTGGGCACGCTGCTTGTTGATGATGCCTGGTTTTTCCCATTTTTCATCCACCGGGTTTTCGCTGTAGCCTAAAAGGAAAATCAGGCTGCGGGACTCGCCCGGTTTAAGCGTAATGGAAAAATGGTGCGCACCGATAACGCTTCCGCCGCTTGCCATGGTGTTGTGAAGTTTTCCTTCCTGGACAGCCTTTGGATGTTCGATGCTGCCGTAGGCACCGAGAAAGGTTTTCTGGTCGGTTTCAAAGCTGTCAAAGGGCGTATTGACTGCATAGTAAGCGAAATGGTTGCGGCGCTCGCGGTATTCGGTCTTGTGGTAAATCACCGAATCGCAGACCTCGACTTCGCCCAGGCTTAAGTTTCGCTGGAAATTAGTAGAATCATCCACGGCATTCCAGAAGCAGAACTCCACATAGGAGGTCAGTTCCAGGGTTTCTGCTTTTTCACCCTGGTTGGTGAGCACAAGGCGGTTGACCTCGCAGGTTTCATGTAAGGGGACAAAGGCGGTTAAATCGGCCCGGATATTTCCTTTGACCGAGATAAAGCGGCTGTAGCCCAGGCCGTGGCGGCATTCGTAGGAGTCCAACGGGGTTTTTGTCGGCTGCCAGCCGGGATTCCAGATGGTATCGCCCTGTTTGATAAAATAGTAGCGGCCGTTTGTGTCGCGGGGGATATTGTTATAGCGGTAGCGGGTCAGGCGGAGGAGCTTGGCATCCTTATAAAAGGAGTAGCCGCCGCAGGTGTTGGAAATCAGGGAAAAGAAATTATCCTTCCCCAGGTAGTTAATCCAGGGCTGCGGGGTTATGGGGGTGGTGATCACATACTCTCTTGCCTGGTCGTCAAAATATCCGAATTTCATGGTGTAACCTCCTGCTTGTTTCTTGTTTTTACTATATTGTGCTATTGTTTCTGCGATAGTTTAAGAATAAGCGAAGGAGTACGTTATGCCAACCGTAAAAAGTGGCGGGAAAATACATGAAAAAACAGATATTATTTTGGGTGATGGAGGGATTTTAAAAGGGAGATCTTTAGACTTTCGGCAATTTTCTTCTATTTTGCCAAAAGTCCAAAGAAAAAGCCCGATAAATAAAAAGGATGAAACAAGCTTACGCCGGATGTTTGATTTGTCCATTCTGGTATCCAATTATCTATGGTTTTATGTAAAAAAAGTAAGGTATTTTTTTTCGGCAAAGATTGATAGGATGAGGGCAAGAAAAAGCACTTTATCTATTTGTATTTCGCATATGGAGGTCGTTAATGAAAGCAGAAGAAAATAAGAAGACAAAAGACAGAACACAAGAAGATAGAACGCAAGAAAACAGAATACAGGAAAACAGAACACAGAAAGATAAAATATTAGAGCAAGAAGCCAGAGAATTAACGGCAAAACTGACGTTAGAGGAAAAAATCGGCATGATTCACGGCGCTCAGTTATTCCGAACAAAGGGGGTAGAACGCCTGGGCATCCCGCCGCTGGTGATGTCGGACGGGCCGATGGGGGTCAGGCAGGACTTTTATCCGGCAAGCTGGAAGGCTGTGGGCCATACCGATGATTATGTAAGCTATCTGCCCTGCAACACTGCCCTGGCGGCGACCTGGAACCGGGAACTTGCACGGAAAACAGGAAGTGTTTTAGGTGAGGAGAGCAGGGGACGGGGAAAGGATGTTATTCTTGCTCCCGGGATAAATTTAAAAAGAAGCCCGCTTTGTGGACGAAATTTTGAATATTTCAGCGAAGATCCTTATTTGACAAAGGAACTGGCTTCACCCTTTATTCAGGGGATTCAGCAGTGGGACGTGGCGGCCTGTGTCAAGCATTTTGCCGCAAATAACCAGGAAACCGAACGGCTTTGGGTGGATGTAAAAGTCGATGAGGAAGCCTTAAAAACCCTGTATCTTCCGGCTTTTTATGAGGCGCTGGTTCATGCAGGATCTTATACCGTAATGGGAGCTTATAATAAGCTGAACGGGGAGCATTGTTGTTACAGTAATTATTTATTAGACCAGGTTTTGCGGGAGGAATGGGGATATAACGGCGTGGTCATTTCCGACTGGGGCGGGGTGCACGATACCGAAGCAGCCGCGAAAACTTCTCTGGATATCGAGATGTCCGTGACCTATGATTTTGACGAGTACTGCATGGCAAATCCATTAAAGAAAAAGATTCTTTCCGGGGAAATCCCCGAGTCGGCAGTGGATGAAAAGGTGGTGCGGATTCTTATGCTGATGATGCGTCTGCACATGCTGGACGGCAAGCAAAAGTCAGGAACCTATAACACACCTGAACATCAAAAAACAGCACTTGAAGCGGCAAGGGAATCGGTGGTACTATTGAAAAATAACCGTAAATTACTGCCCCTTTCGCCAGAAGATCATTCCAGAATCCTGGTCATCGGAGAAAACGGAAACACCCTTCATGCCAATGGCGGGGGGAGCGCGGAGATTAAGGCATTGTACGAAATATCGCCGTTAATGGGGATAAAAAAGTTTCTGGGCGGAAATACAGAAGTGGATTTTGTACCGGGCTACTGCCGGGATGAGGAAGAGGATGCAGGAAAAGAAAACGAAACCAACTGGCAGGAAGCAAGCCTGGAAAACGGGGGCGGTGCGGTACATGCAAATAAAGAAACTTCGGAGAAAGCAACCGGACTTGCACAGGATGATGTGTCCATGGCAGAAGATAAAGGCTTGCAGGAGGAAAAGCAGATTAGTCTTGCCCAAAAAAGAAAGGCTCTGCGCGAAGAAGCGGTGGCATTGGCAAAGTCCTATGTACGAGTTATCTTTATCGGCGGCTTAAATCATGAACAGGACTGCGAGGGAAATGACCGGGCGGATATGAAGCTTCCCTATGAACAGGATGTCCTGATTGCCGAGCTTCTTGCCGTAAAGCCGGATATGGTGGTTGTCCTGCTTGGCGGAAGCCCGGTGGAGATGGGAAGATGGATTCATCAGGCCGAAGCCCTGGTGTGGGGATGGTATGGTGGTATGGAAGGCGGAACCGCCCTTGCCGAAGTATTGTTTGGACAGGTGAACCCGTCAGGAAAACTGCCGGAGAGCTTTTACAAAACGCATATGGATTGTTCGGCGCACGCCGTCGGTGAATTTGCCGAAACCAAAGAAGTGCATTACCAGGAAGGTCTTTTTGTGGGCTATCGCTATCTGGATGCTTATAAGATTGAGCCGGAGTTCTGCTTTGGGCACGGGTTGTCCTATACGAGTTTTAGTTACACGGAGGGTAGACTTCGCCGGGAAGGGGGAAAAACCTTTGTTTCCTGCCTGCTGACGAATACCGGGGATTGCGAAGGGGCAGAAGTAGTGCAGCTTTACCTTAGACCGGGAAAGCAGACAGATGGAAAGCAGGCAGAAGGAGAGAAAACAGGTGAAAGGAAAACGGATGAAAGGAAATTGAATGAGGCACCGTCGATTTTCCAGGAATTAAAGGGATTTGAAAAGGTAAATCTTAAGCCGGGAGAGAGCCGGATGGTGAGCTTTTGCCTTGACGAAGAATCTGAGGGAAAGGAAATTGCTCTGGGGAGTTCTTCAAGGGATATACGAATTATCTGTAAATAAATCATTATGCGCCAACAAGTGAGTATACCACCATGAATAAAAGTCTGCTGGGCGCACTTGAAATACCTGAATTGAATCGCCTAATCGGCGATGGACTTTCAAATGTAAAAAGGTGAGAAAAAATGGCAGCTTATATTGAAAACATTTTACAAAAAGGACCTTATTTGCCGGATTGGGATTCCCTTGCCTGCCACAAAACGCCCGAATGGTTTGGTTCAGCAAAGTTTGGCGTATTCATCCACTGGGGTCTGTACAGTCTGCCGGCCCATGGAAACGAATGGTATTCTCGAAATATGTATATCCGGGAAAAAGAAGAGTGGATCTGGCATCGAAAACATTACGGGCCGCAGGATCAGTTTGGCTATAAAGACTTTATTCCTCTTTTTACCGCGGAAAAATTTTCAGCGCAGGAGTGGGTCAGCCTGATTAAGGAAGCCGGAGCCAGATACATCTTTCCGGTAGCCGAACACCACGACGGCTTCCAGCTTTATAAAAGTAAGCTGTCCGCCTGGAACTCCTGGACAATGGGGCCTAAACGGGATATCTTAGGCGAATGGAAAACCGCAGCTGAAGAAAACGGACTGATTTTCTGCACATCCAGCCATCGGGCGGAGCACTGGTTTTTTATGGGTCACGGCAGGGAATTTTGCAGCGATATCAAAGAACCGATGAAACGCGGTGACTTTTACTGGCCTGCCCAAAAAGAACCCGATCACCAAGACTTAGAAAGCCGTCCCTTCCCGACACCGGAATTTGTAGAGGACTGGATACAGCGCACCATAGAACTTATCGAAAACTATCAGCCTGCCCTGCTGTACTTCGACTGGTGGGTGCAGCACCAGGCATTTAAAGAAGGGCTGAAAAGGGTTGCCGCCTACTACTATAACCGTGCCGCAGAGTGGGAAAAGGAAGTTTCCATCTGCTACAAGCACGATGCCATGATGTTCGGAAGCGGAATCCCCGAAATCGAACGCGGAAGTCTGAAAGAAACAACCGCATTTGTATGGCAGACCGATACCGCAGTGGCAAAAAATTCCTGGTGCTATACGGATAGTCTGGAATACAAAACAGCAAACCAAATCATCTGCAGCTTAATCCAGGCCGTCTGCAAAAACGGCAACTTATTACTCAACGTAGGCCCTAAAGGCGACGGTTCTATCCCCGAGGGCGACAGAAAACTTTTAAAAGAAATCGGACAATGGATGAAGGTCAACGGAGAAGGAATCTACGGAAGCCGTCCCTGGCGCATATGGGGCGAAGGTCCAACCAGAGAAGTCAGCGGGCAGTTTACCGATCAGGAAGAAATCGCCTACACCGAAAACGATATCCGCTTTACCGCAAAAGGAGGCAGCATTTACGCATTTTTCCTCCATTACCCGGAAAGCGGCAGGGCAGTTATCCAATCTCTGGCTAAAACCAAAAACCCGGACAACGTTCCTTTCCATGGCCTGATTAAAAAGGTAACCATCCTTGGCTTTGATGATCCGTTAAAATGGCATCAGGATTTTTCAGGACTGCATTTGTGGTCAGACAAGGTAGACAATCGCTTGCCTGTGACCGTAAAAATACAGATAGTTTAGAACTTTCTGCAAGATATTTAAACATAAAAAATAATTCACTATTAAATTTTAGAAGAGTAAGGAGTAGACAATTATGAAATTTCACAATGGATGCTGGTTATTAAAGGAAGGCTACGGAAGCTTCTCCCCGCAGATGGTTTATGAGGTAAAAACGGCAGAGGATAAGATTGAACTTTGTATGCCGACCCGGAAAATTGTAAGAAAGGGAGATACCTTAGACGGAGTGAACTTAACCCTTCAGGTATCTGCCCCCATGCCCGAAATGCTTAGAGTTAAAGTAATTCACCACAAGGGAATCCGGGAGAAAACGCCTGAGTTTGCCTTAACATTTCCCAAAGAAGGAGCGATGGAAGTTCAGGAGGATGAAGCATCGATTCAGGTAAGCAGCGGTCACTTATCCCTGCTCATCGATAAGGAAACCGCCGCAATGCAGTTTCTGCGGGACGGGAAGCTTTTAACGAGGAGCACAGGCCGGGATTTATCTTACATTAATACCAACTGGACAGGGCTTTCCTATGCGTCGGGAAAAGAGGACAGTGCCTATCTCTGCCAGCAGCTTAATCTCTCCGTTGGCGAATTAATCTATGGTCTGGGCGAACGCTTTACGCCTTTGGTAAAAAACGGGCAGTCTGTATCCATCTGGAACGAGGACGGCGGAACCAGCACGGAACAGTCCTATAAGAACATCCCCTTTTACCTGTCCAACCGGGGCTATGGAATTTTTGTCAATCACCCGGAGAAGGTGGAGTTTGAAATTGCAACCGAACAGGTAACGAAGGCAGCATTTTCCGTACAGGGAGAAAGCCTGGAGTACTTTGTGATTAACGGGCCGACCATGAAGGACGTGCTGATGCGCTATACGGATTTAACCGGAAAGCCAGCCAGACTGGCACCCTGGACCTATGGGCTTTGGCTGTCCACCTCCTTTACCACAAATTACGATGAAAAGACGGTCATGGAGTTTATCGACGGGATGGAGGAGCGCGGGATTCCGTTAAGTGTATTCCATTTTGACTGTTGTTGGATGCGGGAATATCACTGGACGGACTTTGTCTGGGATGCACGGGTATTTCCTGATCCCAAAGGGATGTTGCAGAGGATTAAGGAAAAAGGAATCCGAATCTGCGTCTGGATTAATCCCTATATCGGGCAGGAGTCGGTGCTTTTTGACGAAGGCGTCGAGAAGGGCTATTTTATCAAAAAGGAAAACGGTGATGTGTGGCAGTGGGATATGTGGCAGCCGGGACTTGCCATTGTCGATTTTACCAACCCCGAAGCTTGCCGCTGGTACCAAAAGAAGTTAGAAGGACTGCTGGATATGGGCGTGGACTGCTTTAAGACGGATTTTGGCGAGAGGATTCCGACCAATGTGGTTTATTACGACGGTTCCGACCCGCAGAAAATGCACAATTTCTACACCTACCTTTACAATCAGGCGGTGTACGATGTCCTGGAAAAGAAGAGAGGGAAGGAGGAAGCCATCCTCTTTGCCCGTTCGGCGACCGCCGGGGGGCAGAAGTTCCCGGTACACTGGGGCGGGGACTGCTGGTCGGATTATGAGTCGATGGAAGAAAGCCTGCGGGGCGGCTTGTCCTTGACCAGCAGCGGTTTTGGCTATTGGAGCCATGATATCGGCGGTTTTGAGAGCCAGTCCACACCGGATGTTTATAAGCGCTGGGCAGCATTTGGACTCTTATCCACGCACAGCCGTCTGCACGGCAGCACTTCCTACCGTGTGCCGTGGGTCTATGACGAGGAAGCTGTGGATGTGGTTCGTTTCTTTACCCGTTTGAAACTGGATTTGCTTCCTTATCTCTACAGCGGCAGCGTTAAGACCTCGCTTACCGGGATTCCTCTGATGCGCAGTATGGCGCTGGAATTTGAAAACGACCGAAATTGCAGTTATCTGGATAAGCAGTACATGCTGGGGGATAATTTGCTCGTTGCGCCGATTTTTAACGAGGAAGGCATTGCCGAATACTATCTTCCCGAAGGACGCTGGACGAATTATCTGACCAGAGAGGAAACCGAAGGCGGAAAATGGAGGAAGGAAGAGCACGGGTATTGCTCCATTCCGCTTTGGGTGAGGGAGAAAAGCGTTATCCCCACCGCGCCGGAGATAAAGCGGGCAGAGGAGGGCTTTAGTGAAAACCTGGAATGGAGGGTGTATCTGACCGAAGGAAGGGCCGAAGGCACCGTCTGGGATAAGGACAGAGAGGCGCAGCATCTTGTCGTGGAAAGAGAAGGAAATAAGGTTCGCGTGCGATATTGGATGGAAGGTGATGAAGAAGGTAAAGGGAATGGAGTCAATGGAGAAGGCACAGAAGGTCAGGGCGAAAGAAAGCCCGTCCGTATTCGCCTGGTGAACGGTGCCGGAGTGGAAACCGAAGGTGCAGAAGGGGTTGACCAGGGGAAGGATAAGATATTTATGATTTAGGGAAAAATAAAGATTCTCAATGGATAATGGATAAAAGCCTCACCGATCATATTATGCAATGGTTTAACGGTGGGGCTTTTTTCTTTATTAAAAATTACGTTTTGTTTTTATTTATGGTGGGTTGACAAAAAGAAAAATAAAGCGTATTCTATTGTTAGGTGGGAATTCCCACCATAGAAATAAGGAGATAAAAATTATGGAGATTTTAAAAGATTACATTGTTCATCTTGATCATAAAAAACGAATAACTTTACGTGGAGCGGGATATCAGTATTATTATGTAAAGGAATATGGAAATGGATGTATTATGCTGGAACCACGGGAATTGGCTGTGCCAGAAAGTATTTCTGTAAAAACATTGTCCGTTATGGATGAAGCAATTCAAAATTTTAGAAATGGTGACATATCGCCATCAGTGGATCTTTCTGATTTTTAAAGGATGAAGAAATGAATTATCATATACGAATGGGTGTCCCAGAAATGCAAAAGCTGTGGACGGATTTACAAGAAAAATATCGCAATAGGACAATAAAGAAGCGAGAAGAACAGCTTTATAAAAAATGGGAGAAAGCATTAAAGCTTTTGGCAACAGATCCATTTTATCCAAGCTTACAAACACATGAAATAGAACCATTGTCCAAGAGATATGGGATGAAGGTTTGGCAGTCATATCTGGAAAATAAAAAAAGTGCAGAGATGAGAATGTATTGGGTATATGGACCAGAACAGAAAGATATGTTACTGTTCACACGTTCACAGCAACGGGCAAAAATCCATGAAAATCGCCTTCGTCGATGGGATTTTTGCTCACTAGTCCAGTTTAACATACGGTCAGCGCAGCAAGTGCGCAGACCTAAGTGAACAGTAACAAAGATATAACGATTATAGGCTTAAAACCACATCCAGAAGATCGAAAAAAAAGGTGCATATGACAGAATTTCCTTATCTGACCTATAGATTTTTTAACCTTTATTATCTTACAGATACACATCTAAACCAAAACTCCAGCAAAAAGGCAGGGATATTTATTATGGAAAGCAAACAAATCGAATACATCTTAAAAATAGCCGAAAAGAACAATATCACAAAAGCAGCCAATGAACTTTTCATCTCCCAGCCTGCCCTAAATCAGCAGCTTATCCGCCTGGAGAAAGAATTGGGAATCCCTCTTTTTCATCGTTCCCGAAGCAACTGGCACTTAACTGAAGCCGGGGAAATCTATGTGGAAGCTGCTAAAAAAATCCTTCAGATGAAAAATAATGCCTACCGCCAGATTCATGACCTGACCGAGGGAAAATACGGTCATCTTTCGGTCGGTTTTACCGCCGGGAGGGGAATCGCCATGTTTACGCAGTCATACAGCCGATTTCACCAGCTTTATCCTAATATTATCGTCGAATATAAAGAAGGAATTGTCCAAAAGCTTCACCATCTGATTGCCCAGGATACGCTGGATATCGGTTTTTTAACTCTGACCAAACAGGATCAGAACCCGGAGAATATCTACCAGACCATTTATGAGGAAGAACTGTTTTTAGCCGTTCCCTCCGGTCATCCCATTGCCCGCAGAGCGTCCGCCAGTGACGGACAGTTCCCGGTTTTAGATATCCATGACCTGCAGTATGAACCATTTATTTTAATGGATAAATATTCGACAATGCGGACGATGGTGGACCAGATTTTTGCAGACGGCGGCTTTTCGCCCAATATCCTGTTTGAAACCGGGAATAATCTCGCGGTGATTTCCATGGTGCAGGCCAGTCTTGGCTGCGGTATTCTGGCGTGGTACTATGTAAAAGAACGCCCGGAAGGAATAACGTTCTTCTGCCTTCCCGGGCATCCTACATGGGAGTTTGTGGCCTGTCATAAGAAAGACCATTATTTGAACAATGCAGCGAATGTTTACATCGATCTGGCAAAGAAGTTATGGGGAAAGCAGAGCACTTCTGCATCCTGTTAATAAAGAAAATAATCTTTAGTCAGGGAAACCGCAATCTCCCTTGCCTGCGTGCTGGATATGTTTTGGTTTGCGGTTTCTCCCAGATAAATACAAAAATAAATCCGGTGTCCAACATCGGCAAACCCGGTATACCAGGCATCGACGACAACGCCGTTTGCTTTTCCCATGCCTGTTTTTCCGTAGATGGCACAATTTTTTTTGCTGGCCTCTGAAAAAAACATAACTTCTTCTAGTGCTGTCCTTGTGTCAGGAGAATAGGGGGATGTATCGCCAAAGAGCGTTTCCAGGACGTTTACCTGTTCTCTGGGGGAGATTTTCAGGGAGGATTCAATCCAGAAACCGGTTAGTGCAGGATTGCTGTTATTTGTATTTTGACGGCCCTGCCAGTCAGAGATATCGCAGTTGCCGTAGGAAAGGGTATCTAATGTTTTCTGTATTGTGTCAGCGCCGATTTCATCAATTATCTGCTGGTAATACCAGACGCAGGAGGTGCGAAAGGCTGAGGAAAAGTCCATGTCCCGGTTCCAGTCGTCATTCCAGAAGGTTTCACCGCTCCAGGTACGGGTGGAATTTTCCGGCACGATAACCCCATTTTCCAGCCCTGCCAGGGAAGATATAATTTTAAATGTGGAGCAGGGAGAGCGGCGGGTGTCGGCTAAATTTTCATTATAAACCTGAACAGTGTTTTCTTCCGGGTCAAAAAGGACAGCAGCCCCATTCAGTTCTCCAAAGTAAGATGACCAGTCGGGACGGGAGATGGTTTTCGGCGGTACAGCTTCTGCGAATGCCGGGGGCTGGGGGATATCGGATTCTGTGGGGTGCAGGCTGATTTGTGCATCGTCGTTTTTTGCGGTTTGCGCAATAGTTGGTGCAAGGTCTGATTCAGAAATCTGTGCAGAGCTGTGGTCTGTGGACTCTGCGGTAATGGTTTTCGGCTGGTTTGGCAGTGCTTTTTTGTCAGGGCTGCAGCCGGATAAACCTGCAGGTAAAATAATTGCAGATAAAAGAAATGAACCAATACGTAAGCCTGTAGATTTCATGGGATGAGATAAGCCGTTCTGCTTTGCCTGATCTGTCCGTATTTTAATATAAGGAAGGAGTTCTGGAGCGTATTGAAATTCATCAATAATCAGGGGAGTACGGTATTGCTGTAAAAACAGTTCGGGATATTCCCGGGCAAGGGTTCGCAGCATGGGATAGTCAAGGGTAACATATTGTATTTCCTTGTTTTTTTCTCTGATTTGATTTAAAAGGGTGGTTTTCCCTGCCTGCCGTGCACCGCAAACCATAACAACAGGGAAATGGCTTGCTAAATTTTTGAGTTTGGCTTCCATTGCACGGTGAATGTACATTAAAATTACCTCCATGGATAAAAAAGCTATTTTTGAAAAGTACAGGTAAAAAAGTGAATCAAATATAATACAAAAAGAGACTACAATTCCTTTTTTGTATTATATAAGATTTAGAGTTAGGAATCAAGAGATTTCTTCCTGGGGTTCATGATTTCCAGCAGTGTTAAAAATAAATCAAAAAGGAACGGCATTAAACTGCGATCAAAAAGAAGTCATAAAGAACTTGCGTTAAACTACTTGACAAACCTATCAGATCAGGGTAGAATTTTGTTCGTAAACAGAAAAATCCTACTAATTAGATAGGGATTCGTAACGTGAGAGATTGAGCAGTTGCGGGAAGTGGATAAGTCATACTGGGTCGCAGGTCTGTGCAAGGCTTGCGGCCTTTTTTGGTAAAGCAATGGAGAAAAGTGGATGGAAAAGCAAAAGCAATCTCCCATTATCCAGTTAAAGGGTTTGGGAAAGCAGTTTAAGACGAGCAACGGGCCGGTGACTGCCCTGGATGATATTAATCTGGAAATTAACCCGGGGGAAATTTTTGGGATTATCGGTCTTTCGGGCGCGGGGAAGAGTACCCTGGTGCGCTGTATTAATTATCTGGAAGTGCCGACTTCCGGTACGGTTATCTTTGAGGGCGTGAGCCTGGCGGGGAAGAATGATAAGCCTTCCCTGGCGGAAAGAATTGTTAAAATTTTATCCGGCAGTGCCGGGCAGGCGGTGAAAAATTCCCAGGATATCCGCCGGGCAAGGCGCTCGATGGGAATGATTTTCCAGCAGTTTAACCTATTGGCGCAGAGGAATGTCCTGCAGAATGTGTGCTTTCCCCTGGAATTGATTGGGACGAATAGAAAAGAAGCCCAGAAGCGGGCAGAAGAACTGTTAAAGATGGTGGGGCTGGAGGATCGGATGAAGGCGTATCCGGCGCAGCTTTCCGGCGGGCAGAAGCAGAGGGTTGCCATTGCCCGCGCCATGGCGACCAATCCCAAGGTGCTGCTCTGCGACGAGGCGACCAGTGCCCTGGACCCGAATACCACGAAGCAGATTCTGGGGCTGTTAAAGCAGATTAACCGGGAAATGGGGGTTACGGTGATTGTGATCACCCATGAAATGTCGGTTATCGAGGCGATCTGCGACCGGGTGGCGATTATCGATCAGAGCCATATCGCCGAGGTGGGTAAGGTTTCGGATATTTTTTCCAATCCTAAAACGCCGATTGGACGGCAGCTGATTTTGGGCGATGCGGCAAAGAAGGTTGCCCTGGGGACGGAGCGCCAGTTAAGGATTATATTTGACGGAAGGGAATCCTCGGAGCCGGTGATTTCCAACCTGGTTTTGGCGTGTAAGGTTCCGATTAATATTATGCACGCGGAAACGAAGGATGTGGGCGGGAAGGCCATGGGACACATGTTGATTCAGATTCCCGAGGATGAAACCGAGGCGAACCGGGTCATTAATTATCTGAAAACCGTAAAGGTTGCTTTCGAGGAGGTGCGGTGATGGTTTGGGATGCGACAACCTGGGAAATGTTAAAAACGGGCATTTGGGAAACGCTGTTTATGACCTTTGCCTCTTCGGCGATTTCCTACCTTATCGGTATACCGTTAGGAATCTTTTTAGTGGTTGCCGATGCCGACGGAATCCAGCCCATGCCGGTGCTTCAGAAGATGCTGGGCGTGGTCATTAATTTACTTCGGTCAATTCCGTTTATTATTTTGTTGATTCTTTTAATTCCGTTTACGCGGGCCATCGTGGGGACGACCCTGGGGGCCAAGGCGATTGTGCCTCCTCTGGTGGTGGCGGCAGCGCCCTATATTGCGCGTATGGTGGAATCTTCCTTTCGGGAAGTGGACGCGGGCGTTATCGAGGCGGCACAGTCCATGGGTGCCACGACCTGGCAGATTATCTGGAAGGTGCTTCTGCCGGAGGCAAAGCCAAGTCTTTTCGTGGGCGCGGCGATTTCCATTACCACCATCCTGGGCTATTCCGCCATGGCAGGCTTTGTCGGCGGCGGCGGACTGGGAACCATTGCCATTAACTACGGCTACTACCGCTACCAGACGGATATGATGCTGGTTACGGTGGTGCTTTTGGTCATTATTGTCCAGATTATCCAGGAAAGCTGGATGAAGGTATCGAAGATCACTGACAAGAGGATTCGTTAGAGTGTTGTCGCTGTTCACATGCGTTCACTTTAACAGAATATTCTTGTTGAGGATAAATAAAAAGTGTTTCCGGTTAGGAAACAACAAGGAGGAAGCATTATGAAAAAATCTTTAGCATTACTGATGGCAGCATCACTTACGGTGCTGAGCCTGACCGCGTGCGGCGGCAATGGGGGCACGGATACAACCGCAGCGACCACAGTAGCCCAGACGGAGGAAACGACGGCGGCAGAGAGTGAAAGCGAAGCGCAGGAGAGCAGCGATGAGGCTGGTGAGGAAAGTGAAACCAGCGGCGAAACGGCGGCAGCAAGCGATTTACAGAAGCTTGTTATCGGTGCAAGCCCGGCTCCCCATGCAGAGATCTTAAACGCAGCCAAGGATTTAATGGCAGCCAAGGGTTATGAACTGGAAATCCGTGAATACACCGATTATATTCAGCCGAATAACGCGCTGGATGCAGGGGATCTGGATGCAAACTATTTCCAGCATCTGCCCTACTTAGAGCAGTTTATCGAACAGCACGGCGTAAATCTTGCCAGTGCAGGAAAGGTTCACTATGAGCCGTTTGGCATTTATGCGGGAAAGACCGCGGATCTGGCCTCCCTGGGCGATAAGGCAAAGGTAGCCGTTCCTAACGATGTAACCAATGAGGCAAGGGCACTTCTTCTTCTGGAAGCCCAGGGCCTGATTAAGTTAAAAGAGGGCGCAGGCTTAAACGCAACCAAGAATGATATTGTGGAAAATACCAAGAATCTGGAAATTATCGAAATCGAAGCAGCACAGATTCCGCGTTCCATTAACGATGTGGACATTGCCGTAATCAACGGCAACTATGCTATCGAAGCAGGGATGAAGGTTTCCGATGCCCTGGCGGTAGAGGCATCCGACTCCGTGGCAGCAACCACCTATGGAAATGTAGTTGCTGTAAGAGCAGGCGAGGAAAGCAGCGATGCCATCGTGGCTTTGATGGAAGTATTAACGAGCGATGAGATCAAGAAGTTTATGGAAGAAAAGTATGAGGGCGCTGTGGTTCCGCTGAGTGAATAAGGCAGAACGATGGATGCTGAAAGCAGCTGAATAAAAAAGAAAAAAGCAGGATGTATTCTGGAAAAGGATGCATCCTGTTTTTTTATCACAAATTAAGTAAGTTCCCCGCTTTGCTGTTAAAAAGACAAAAGCGGGGGAGTGGCAGGTCTTATTGCAATGTCAGCTTAGTCCCTGGCAAGTGTAAACTGATCCACCAGCTTCTTCAAGCTGTCAGCTTCCGCCGAAAGCTCTTCACTGGCGGCTGCACTTTCTTCCGCTGTAGCACTGTTCGTCTGTACAACGGAGGATATCTGGTCAATGCCCTCAGTAACCTGAATAATTGCTGTGGTCTGTTTTTCCATTGCCTCCACAACAATATCCATCTGCGAGGTTACGTGACCAGCGTAAACACTGGTCTGTTCTAAGGATTCGGTAACTTTAGTTACCGCTTCACTGCCTTCATTCACAGCCTGAATAGAGTTTTCAATTAATTCTTTTGTGGCTTTGGCGGCTTCATCTGATTTGGCAGCAAGGTTGCGCACTTCGTCGGCAACTACGGCAAAGCCTTTGCCGGAAGTACCTGCGCGGGCGGCTTCTACCGCTGCGTTTAATGCCAGAATGTTCGTCTGGAAGGCAATGCTTTCAATTGAGGCAATAATTCTTGAAATTTCTTCGGAAGAGCGGGAGATTTTCTCCATCGCGACATTTAATTCTTTTACATGCTCTACACTAATCCCAAGCTGTGCTCCAGCCTGCCCAACGAACTGCCCGGCTTGTTCCGTTGCATTGGAGGTTTTCTTTGCGCTTTCGGAAATATCGGTAATCGTGGCAGCTAATTCTTCTACGGCGCTGGCCTGCTGAATGGAACCCTGGCTTAAGCTCTGGGCGCCGCCGGAAACCTGACCGCTGGCAGAAGAAACCTGACCGGCGGAGGCGTTAATCTGCCGCATGGTGTTGCTTAGTTCTACCTTTAAATTGTGCATGGAAACCAGGATGCTCTGAAATTCTCCCACATAAGCATCACGATGGGAGGACTGAATATCAAAGTTCTGGTGGGACATTTCATTTAATAAATAGCTGATATCTTTAATGATAATATTCAGCCCGGTTACCATCTCAGCGGTGGAACGAGTCAGTTCTGCTGTCTCATCCTGACCATTTGTCTGGGGAACCGGCGACTTTAAATCACCCTCAACTAACAGCTTCATCCGCTCGGCGCAGGCACGCATGGGGAGACTGATATTGCTGGAAAGTTTCAGGGCAACCACGATGGAAATTAAAATGGTCCCTACGATAACCAAAAGATTGATGATAATGCCAAAGTAGGTATTCGCCAGATATTCCGCTTTGCGTGCAGTAACAGCCACACTCCATCCGTCGGTATCTGCCACGGGGGCATAGGCGGTGAAGCGGGGACCATCGGCACTGTTAAAGCTTCCAAAGCCATTTTGCCCCTGACGCATCTGGGCATGTAAGTCGGCAAGTTCCTTTAACGAAGAATCCGTCGTAGCTTCCTGTTCAATGTTTTGTGTAGTAATCGTATCCAAGGTGATGTCGGCAATGGTATCGGTCGGGTAGGTCAGCGGTATTACTACCGCCTTCCCCCCTAAGAACCGTACGT
>CAJUDX010000017.1 GCA_910584785.1 uncultured Lachnospiraceae bacterium
TTCCTGTTTTGTGTTTTTGGATGCTTTACTTCGGATAAGCATCCTTATCGGAAGTAAGTTTACAGGAAAGTTTCCCTATTGGAAGAAAAAGAGGATTGTGTCCTTTCTTTTCTTGTGTTATGATAGCGTAAGCGGGCAGGGGCCTGGTGTTGGGGCGGTGCAGGGTTGTTTTTATTTTGGCATAGGCTTTAGCATGAGTTTTGGCATGGGCTTAGTGTCTGCCTGGTGCTACGGACAGGGAAATATAGATAAGGAGAGGAAGTTATGGATCAGAATAATACCTATGAGCAGGAGATTGATTTAAAAGATTTAATGTTTGCCGTATTGCATAAATGGAGAAGTATTCTCCTGGTGGCGATTGTCGCCGGTGTGCTCCTGGGCGGGGTGAAGGCGGTGATGACTTACCAGAGCCAGAATGATGAGGAGACAATATTGGCGGCAGAGGAGCAGTATGAGGACGATCTCCATTCTTATGAGCGCAATAAGGAGACCATGGAGAGGGAATTGGGGAATTTGCAGACCGATATTGAGAATCAGCAGAATTATTTGGAAAAGTCGGTTTTGATGAATATGAGTCCATATGATATTTATGAGGCGAGAGCAGATATTTTTGTTAAGACAGATTATGAGATTATGCCGGGAATGTTTTACCAGAATGTAGATTATACGGACACAATTTTACAGACTTACCAGTCGGTGATGACCAGTGTGGCTTTTCTTTCGCATATTGCCGAGAGCACAGGAATTGATGTTCAGTATTTGCAGGAATTAATTCAAATTGAACGTGGAAGCACAGTAGTTGGCAATACGAGTAAGCTGACAAATCTTCTTACCGTGACAGTGAAAAATTCCAGTAAGAAGGATGCCGAGGCAGTTCTTAAGAAGCTGCTGGAAGGGATTGAGTCGCTGCAGGTGAATATTACAGCGAATATTGGCGAGCATACGGTGAATACGGTGAATAAGAGCACTGGTGCTACGGTGGATTTGGCACTGGCTGACCGGCAGAGGGAGCAGAATAATCAGCTGATTAGTTTGCAGCAGTCTCTTGAAGAGAAGCAGCAGGCACTGAATGATTTGGAGGAACCGGCAAAATTAACGTCAGCTTCGACAGCGACGATAAAGAGCGGGATTAAATATGGTATTTTAGGCGGCGTTTTGGGCGGATTTATGATTGTCTTTTTCGTCTGTGTTGTCTTTGTGATGAGCGATAAGGTATATTCTTCGAAAGAGCTGAGAAGGCGCAGTAATGTAAAGGTATTGGGTGTTTTTCCCGTTTCCGGGAAGAAAGCAGGTGCAGTTGACCGCCTGCTGAATCGCTTGGAGGGAAAGGTGTTTGCTGTGACAGAAGAGGACGAGGCTGCATTAATTGCTGCAAATATCAGCAATTATGCCGGGGAGATAAAGAAAATTCTGGTAACAGGGACGATTGCAGAGGACAGGGTTACGCATGTTGCCCGGCTGCTTTCAGACAGGCTGTCTGGTATAGAGATAGTTTCCGGTCAGAATATGTTAAAGAATGTGGAAACGATTAAAATGCTTCCTTCATGTGGGGGCGTTGTGCTGGTAGAGCAGGCTGGATTAACTACTTACAGTATGATGGGGCAGGAGATGGAGAAGGTTGTTGACCTGCAGAAAGAAATCATTGGCTGTATTGTATTTGAATAAGAAAAAACGTACTAAGTTTAGAGCAGCATGATGCAGAATGCTGCAAAGGAAAGCCCGTTAAAACAAATTAAACTAGAATAAAAGTTAAAAACGCTTTGGAGAGATTGATGTTTCTTTGAAGTGTTTTTTTTAAATATATTTTATTATAAAGTGCAAATAAAGTCCTGATTTGTTATAATAGATAAAATAATAAAATTGGGAGGGTATTGTGCCATGTTAGAAGAATTTGAGAATTTTTTACGAGGATTGAATTTATCGGAAAACACAGTTAAGTCGTACCTGTATGCACTGAAGCAGTATCAGTCCCTGTATGGTACGGTAAACCGCAAGTCGCTGAGAGATTATAAGGTATTTTTGCAGGAGACATATAAGCCGCAGACGGTGAATTTGCGAATACGGGCTATAAACTGTTATTTAGAAAGTATCCAGAAGGAGAACTGGCAGATTACCTGTATTAAGATGCAACAAAAGACCTTTTTGGAAAATGTAATTAGTGAGGCGGACTACCGGTATTTAAAGAATTGTCTGAAAAGGGATGATGAGATGTTTTGGTATTTTGTGGTTCGCTTTTTGGCAGCGACCGGGGCGAGGGTGAGTGAATTAGTGCAGATTAAAGTGGAGGATGTTCGCCTGGGTTATTTGGATTTGTATACGAAGGGGGGAAAATTGAGAAGGATTTATATTCCGAAAAGGCTGAAGAAGGAAACTTTGGAATGGTTAAAGGATAAAAAACGAACCAGTGGTTTTTTGTTTTTGAATAAACAGGGAAGGCGGATAAGTACCAGAGGGATTGCGGGTCAGCTTAAGCACTTTGCCATCCGTTATCAGATTAATCCCGATGTTGTTTATCCGCATTCCTTCCGCCATCGGTTTGCGAAAAATTTTTTGGAAAAATTTAATGATATATCCTTGCTGGCAGACCTTATGGGGCATGAGAGTATTGAGACGACCAGAATTTATTTAAGAAAGACCAGTACAGAACAGCAGAGGATTGTGGATCGGGTGGTTGACTGGTAAGGCAGAGAGGGCTCTTGCCAATGAAATTTTTCAACAGAATCCGACAAACGGAAAAAAGTCAGCGACTACCATACATAGTATTTAATCCAAGTTGGGACAGCATATTTTGTGCTGAAAAAGGAGACAATCGGGCAGAATAGTGCTGAAATTCGGTGCTTTATGTCGAATTGTGCGTTTAAATTTCCTTTTCAAATGGGCAGAAAAGACGTATATTGTCAACATAGGTGTTGAACACGCTCCTTAGCTGACTGGAGGAAGGGGGGAGAGAAGTTAGAGTAAAAAAATGGGCTGCCGGGGCGTTTAACCATGAATTTGCAGAGCCTTTTTGCAGGGTAATGCAGTAGAAGAATGATAAGGAGGGGAATCAGAATGAAAATGGAAGTTCAATTGCAGGAGTTGGAAATGGAAAACGAACAGTTGAAGAAGGACAGAGAGGAAATGTTGAAAATAATCAGTCAAATGCGAATTACGATGAATCGCTTGATTGATCGGTATATTATGCTGCAGGAGAAATAATGGTGGAAGAGGAGAGAGCCGCCGTATGCGGCGAGGTATACGGCGGCAGTGGAACAGGATTAGTCCATCCCCTTTCGTTCACGAATCATTTCCCATATGGTTTGATGCATCCAGCTGATGGTTTCGTCAAGTTTTTTGTTTTCTTCTTCCAGTTCGTTAATTTTTGAACTTAAAAGAGCAATCGTCTCCCTTTGGTTTGCGGCTTTGTGTGCTGCTGTAATGCGCGTGACGACAGAGGGGCAGTTTCTAAGTATTTCCTGTGAAAGTAAGCTGTCTCGTTCTTCGTAATCTAAGTCCATAAATTCCTGATAGGGCATGTTCAGCAGCTTCATTTTAACACTGCACTTGGGGCATACGGCGTTTTTCGTCAGCTGGTAATAGGCATAGTAACCGCATTTTGCACAATAATAAACGGATAATTCCCGCATAGACGGACCTCCTTTCTGTGATAAATGATTTTTCTTTGGGAAATTTAGAACTTCCGAATAATATGTAACGGATAACTCGAAGATTTGTTACATAAAAAATAAATTTATTTTGAGAAATCCTGAATTTTTTAGGACCATCAGAGAAGGCTAAACAGCAAAAGGGCGCTTTAGCGCCCTTTTGTGTTGAACGGATGATAATGAACGGATGAAAATTAAAACTTATTCCTGAAAACTTATTTTTGAACAATACCGTTGATATCAACTACCCAAATATAATCATTTGCATCCTTTACATCCTTAAAGCCATTGCCCAGTTCAGGCTTTACTGAGGATTTGGAGGAGGAGGAAGCCTTCTGGATGGAACCTGAGGTGTTTACCAGGTAGGTGTTTCCCTCAAAATCTACCGTGCCGTAGCGCAGGTCACTGGATGCCTGCTGGCGGAGACCATAAAAGTAGATGACATTATCACGGATGCCATGGAAGCCCTGTCCTTTTTTCGCGCCGTCAGTGTGGAAGAACCAGACCTGATTTTCGCCTAAGTCCTCATCATAAATGTTCTGCTTGCCTGTTCTCATCACACCATCTGCACCAAAGTAGGCGTTCGCGATGCTTCCATCTTCCAGGGTAATGACCTGTTTACCTGTCTGCATCTCTCCTTTTTGGTTAAAAGCATATTTTTTAGAATCTATGGTGAATACCTGGATGCCGGTTTCGGCAGCCAATGGTTTCCCACTACGGAAGTAAAAGCGATAGATTTCGCTTTCGGTGCTGATTCCCTCAGCGCCTTCGATTTCATACCAGCCGGAAGCACGTTTTCCGTTCTCCTCATAGTACTGGTAGCCGTGGATGGAAGGTGTTTTGACTTCGTCCTGAACGGAAGAGTTAGTCTGAGCGTCGGAAGCAGAGGCGGCTTCAGCATCAGAAGCGATAACTTCTTCAGGCAGCTTAAACCATCCTGTCTGCATCTTTCCATCGACAAAGGTGTAGTAATTGCCTTCGATCTTGCGGTCAATCTGGTTTTCCACCCTGCGCCCGTTATTATCAAAGTAGTGCCAGCAGGTGGAGCTGTCCGGGTCGTCGTTGTCTCTGTCGGCTAACTGCAGCCAGCCGGTTTTCCGCACGCCGTCGTTTTCATCGCCAAAGTAGTAGTGGTAGCCGTCGATTTCCTGTGTGCCGGTAGCCATACGTCCTTCTGCGTCAAAATAGTACCAGGCGTCGTTGATCTTAAACCATTTGGACTTGACAGCTTTTCCTTCGCGGTCAAAGTAGTGCCAGAAGTATTCCGGCGCATCGGGGGAATCCATTTCTTCTTCATTGTAAACCGAAACCCAGTGGCTGTACGCCCGCTTCCCGTTTTCATCTACATAGTATTCATCATCGATTATCGTATTTATGGCGATTTCGCCGTCTTCATCTAAATAGTACATATCACCATCTTTTTTCTTCCAGGTATCGGTCAGGTAGTAGCCGTCGCTGTCAATATAGCGAAGAGTTCCGTTTTCTTCCACCCATCCGGTTGTGGATGCGGCGAGTGCTGATGCTGCCTGGTCTCCGGTAAAGTAAGCGGGGGTCAGGGCAGTCATCATTGCCGCGGTAGATAATACAGCCATCATTGCGATTGGTTTTTTCATAATTTGTCTCTCCTTTTTTGTGGTTGGGCCTGTGCCCAAATTCCATGGTTGCATTACGGTTGTGATTATAACCCGGCTTTTTTATTTTTTCTAGTGAAGCTTACTTCCAGAATTGCCAGCCGGCGGAAGGGCTGGAAGCGCACGGCGGATAAGCTTTTGCTGGAGCAGGGGTTAGGGATTAGTGAACGCCTGCATTGCCCAAATCCATAAAAATAAGGAATGAAATCCTGCAAAAATGGAAAAATAAAGGAAACCAAAGAAGAGTGTAAGAAAATTTTAGGTATAATTTTCCTTTGAAGTATGGTAAACTGGTGGAAATGAGAAGTGGAGGAAGGATGAAGATGCGTATAAAAGTGTCAAATTACATTGCTGGAAAGCTGGTTGAGGCGGGGATTTGCCAGGTGTTTTCCGTGACGGGCGGAGGGGCTATGCATTTGAATGATGGGTTGGGGCATCAGGAGGGTTTAACCTGTACCTATAACCATCATGAGCAGGCCTGTGCGATGGCGGCGGAGGCCTATGCCAGAATTCATAACCGGATTGCCGCGGTTTGTGTTACGACTGGCCCTGGAGGGACGAATGCGATTACTGGTGTGGCAGGCGGCTGGCTGGATTCGATTCCCATGCTGGTGCTTTCCGGTCAGGTGCGCTATGATACAACGGCCCGCTGGTCCGGCGTGGGCATACGGGCAATGGGGGATCAGGAGTTTGATATCTGCCGGGCGGTGGAATGTATGACAAAATACTGCGAGATGGTGATTGAACCAAAGCGGATTCGGTATTGCTTGGAGAAGGCACTTTATCTGGCGCAGTCGGGAAGGCCGGGGCCGTGCTGGCTGGATATTCCGCTGGATGTTCAGGGCGCCTTTGTGGAGGCAGATGAGCTGGCTGGTTTTGACCCGGAGGATTATGAAGCCGGGGGAAGCGGGTGGAGCGGAAATAAGGAGTATTGGGCGGAAGAAGAGCAGGATCAGGCAGGAAAAGGCGAAAAGCGTCAGGTGCTGCCGGGAAAGGTGAGCCGGGAAACGGTGCTTGCAGTATTGGATCATATCGCAAAGGCACGCCGTCCGGTGTTTAATGTGGGCAACGGTGTGCGGATTGCCGGAGCGCATCTGGCGTTTCTTTCGGTTGTGGATCGCTTGGGGATTCCTGTGGTGACGGGGTGGAACAGCCAGGACGCCATCTGGGATGAGCATCCTTTATATACCGGGCGCCCTGGAAATATGGGGGATCGCCCTGGAAATTTTGCGGTGCAGAACAGTGATTTGGTTTTTTCAGTGGGAAGCCGCTTAAGCATCCGTCAGGTTGGTTATAATTATGAGACCTGGGCCAGGGCGGCCTATGTGATTGTCAATGATATCGATGAAGAGGAATTAAAGAAGCCTTCGGTGCATAGCGATATGCAGATTCATGCGGATGCAAAGGATTTATTGGAAATGATGGATAAGGTGCTTAAAGAAGAGCAGGAGTCGGGTCGCCTTCCGATGCCGCTGTTTGACGGTGGGGAAGGGCTTAGGGGCATGAACTGGCTTGAGACCTGTCGGATGTGGAAGGAAACCTACCCGGTGATTCTGCCTAAGCATTTACAGCAGGAAAAGGGAAAGCTGGCGAACGTGTATGCGCTGGTGGAGGCATTGAGCAGTCAGTTAAAGGAGGACCAGATTACTGTGGTGGGCAATGGTTCTGCCTGTGTGGCTGGAGGACATGCCTATGTGATTAAGAAGGGACAAAGGTTTATCAGTAATTCTGCGATTGCATCGATGGGCTATGATCTTCCGGCGGCGATTGGAGCGTATATGGCGGGTTCGGATCAGGACATTATTTTGCTGACCGGGGATGGAAGTATTCAGATGAACTTGCAGGAGCTGCAGACGATTATTCACCATCAGATGGGAATTAAGATTTTCCTGATTAATAATGGCGGGTATCATTCTATCCGGCAGACTCAGACGAATTTTTTTGGAAAGCCTTTGGTGGGCGTGGGCGTGGACAGCGGGTTTAAGGGACCGGATTTGAGTTTTCCGTCGATGGAAAAACTGGCAGCGGCTTATGGTTATCCTTATGAGAAAGCAGATTGCAATGAGGAGCTTAAAGAAGCTGTGGAGAGGACTCTTTCGATGGATGGACCGGCGATTTGCGAGGTGTTTGTCAGCCTTGACCAGGCCTTTGAGCCAAAAGCATCGTCGCGAAAGATGCCGGATGGGACAATTGCTTCGCCGCCGCTGGAGGATTTATCGCCGTTTTTGCCGGAAGAGGAGATGGAGAGAAATATGATCATTCCGCGGATACTGGGGGATTAAGCGATGAAGGTGGTGGTAACGGGATCAACCAGTTTTTTGGGGGCGGCACTGGTAAAACGGCTGTTAGAAGAGGGCTGTACAGTGTTTGCTGTGATTCGTCCGGGGTCAGCACATCGGGGAAGGCTGCCGGAAGGGGAAAATGGACTAAGAATAATTGAACGGGATTTGCAGGAACTTAACCGAATTGAAGAAGTGCTCGGGGAATACTGTGATGCTTTTGTGCATCTGGGCTGGGGCGGTTCGGGAAGCAAGTGCCGTACGCAGGAGGAATTGCAGAAGCAGAATGTGGATGCTGCGGTAAAGGCATGGGAAGGCGCTAAGAAGCTGGGCTGTAAGCGGTTTTTGTTCAGTGGGTCGCAGGCGGAGTATGGGCTGTGCCGGGAGAAGATGAGGGAGGCACAGGAATGTCGTCCGCTTTCTGCCTATGGGCAGGCCAAGGCTGAGGTCTACCAAAAGCTTTCGAAGCTTTGCCAGGAATGGCAGAAAGAGAAAACGACAGAGATGGAATACATTCATGTTCGCATTTTCAGTGTTTACGGGCCGGGTGATCATCCATGGACGTTGGTTGCTTCCTGCCTGGATGCCTTTAGCCACGGCGGTCATATCGATTTAAGTCCATGTACACAGCTGTGGAATTTCCTTTATCTTGACGATTTAACCGAAGGGATAGTAAAACTGCTTTTTTATCCGGGGCGCCTGAATCAGGATGGGCTGTATAATCTGGCAGGCCCGGAGACTGCGACCAGGCCGTTAAAGGAGTATGTGGAATGCATGCACCGGATCTGCGGAGGGAAGGGAAGTTTTGCTTTTGGGAAAAGGGAGCCTAATGCGGAAGGATTAATTAACCTGATTCCTGATATTTCCCGTATGGAAACGGAGCTGAACTGGCATCCCGAAGTGAGCTTCGAAGAGGGGATAACAAGGATAATGAGCGGCAGGGCTGGGAACGAAGAAAAGTGATAATGCAGGGAAAAAGAAAGGAAAGAACCGGTGTATGAGATGGCTGCCGGGAAAAATAACATGAAGATAAAAACAATTAGTGTTGTAGTTCCATGCTATAACGAAGAGGAAAATGTAGAGGTCATGGCCCAGGCAATCCGGGAAGTGTTTGCCAGAGAACTCCCGGATTACCGCTATGAACTAATCTTTATTGATAATGATTCTTCTGACCAGACCAGGAGTATTATCCGCCGTCTGTGCGAGGAGGATCGGCGGATAAAGGGGATTTTTAATGCTAAGAATTTTGGACAGTTTAATTCTCCTTATTATGGAATGTTGCAGAGCAGTGGTGATTGTACGATTTTGATTGCTGCCGATTTCCAGGATCCGGTGGAGATGATTCCCCGCTATGTTTTGGAATGGGAATATGGGTATAAGATTGTGATTGGGATTAAAAATTCCAGTCAGGAAAATAAGCTGATGTACTGGCTTAGGGGATGTTATTATAAGCTGATTAAAAAGCTTTCGGATGTGGAGCAAATCGAGCAGTTTACTGGATTTGGGCTGTATGATGCAGAGTTTATCGATGTACTGCGGAGACTGGATGATCCCACGCCGTTTCTCCGCGGAATTGTAGCTGAGCTGGGATTTCGGCGTAAGGAAATTCCCTATGAACAGCCGCAAAGACGTGCAGGAAAGACGAGCAATAACTTTTACCGGCTCTATGATGCTGCGATGTTAAGTATTACCTCCTATACCAAGGTGGGGCTGCGCCTGGCGACAATTTTTGGAAGTCTTTGTTCTGCCTTTTTTATGCTGGTGGCGATGATTTATCTGGTGATGAAGCTGGTGTACTGGGATCGTTTTCCAGCGGGAATGGCTCCATTATTGATTGGTGTTTGTTTCCTGGGGTCGGTACAAATCTTTTTTATCGGGATGATGGGCGAGTATGTGCTCAGTATAAATCAGCGGGTGATGAAGCGTCCTTTGGTGGTGGAGGAGGAGAGGATTAATTTTGATTTTCTTCCGGGAAAGGGCAAAAAAAACAGGAATCCGAAGAAAAACGTTCAGAACACAGAGGGCGTGAAAATGCCGGAAGGTGAAAAGAAGGCAGGCAATAAGAAAATGCCCCAAGATATGGCAGCAGAAAATATGCAGAGACCGGATGACAGACCGATGCACAAGGAGGAACTTGTGGGCGGAGCAGAGGATGGGGAGAACGGCGGGCCGCCAAAGCCTCATAAAAGACGCAGGAGAAGAAAAAAACCATCTGGCACGGAGGTCAGGGATGAAGTATAAGATTGATGTGGTCCGTATACGGGAAAATTCGATTACGCTGAATGGATGGGTGCTGGGAAGGAAACCAGAAGCAGAAGCAGAGTTTTTGGTGGAGGATGAAAAACATCAGCTGGTGCCTTTTCAGTACGTTTCAACCCGCCGGGATGATGTTAGCCAGATTTATTTTAAACAGATTTATGATAAGGATTTTGGTTTTGATATCCGTTTTCCATATGAGCGGGGAAGAGATTATTACCTGATTATCTGCTGTGAAGGGCGGAAGGTTCGGGTTAAATATAATGAGGAATTAATTGAAAAACGCTCCAGCGTAGCCTATAAACGGATGCAGAAAATAAAAGATTTAGTGAACTGGGAAACCGTTCGTGTAGCTGTGGATTTTGGAAAGGAGCATGGGCTGAAGGCGCTGTTTTTAAAGTCTAAACATAAGCTTCAGGGGCTGGACAATGATTATGATTATGGGGAGTGGTATGAACTCACCCGGCCCTCCAAGGAGGAACTTGAGGAGCAGAAAAGCACGCATTTTTCCTATGAACCCAGGTTTTCGATTGTGATTCCCGCCTATAAGACGCCGGAGCGGTATTTGCGGGAAATGCTTACCTCGATTCAGGAACAGACCTATGGAAACTGGGAAGTATGTGTGGCGGATGGGAGTCCGCGAGGGGAGGGCGTGGAGAGGGTGTTAAAGCGTTTTGCCCAGGAGGACGACCGTTTTAAGTATGTGATTCTTGGAGAGAATAAGGGAATTGCCGGGAATACCAATGCAGCGATGGAGATGGCGTCAGGGGACTATATTGTCCTGGCTGATCATGATGATACCCTGACGCCGGACGCCCTTTTTTCCTGTGTACAGGCGATAAATCAAGACCCGGATTGTGAGGTGCTCTATTCGGATGAAGATAAGCTGGATATGGACGGGCAGGCGCTGTTTGACCCGCATTTTAAGCCGGATTTTAATGAAGATTTACTGACCAGCGTAAATTATATCTGCCATCTCTTTGTGGTGAAAAAAGAGCTTGTCAGGGAGGTGGGCGGCTTTTGCCATGCGTTTGACGGGGCCCAGGATTATGACTTTATTTTCCGCTGCACAGAGAAGGCAAAAAAGATTCGCCACATCCCCAGGGTGCTTTATCACTGGCGCTGCCATATCCATTCAACTGCCAGCAATCCTGAGAGTAAGATGTATGCATTTGAGGCAGGGGCAAGGGCAATTAAGGCACATTTTACGCGTTTGGGTATCGGTGTGGAATCGGTGGAAAAGGGCGTGGATTATGGGATTTACCATACGCGTTTTGCCCTGGATAACGAGCCTTTGGTTTCTGTTATTATTCCGAATAAAGACCACAGCAGGGACTTGGAAACCTGTCTGACATCGCTTTTAGATAAAGGGAATTACCGGAATCTGGAGGTGATTGTGGTGGAGAATAACAGCACCGAACCGGAAACTTTCCGTTATTATGAAGAACTGCAGGCCAGACGAAAAGCCGTCAGGGTAGTGACATGGGAGAGGGAGTTTAACTTTTCTGCCATTAATAATTTTGGTGTTACCTTTTCGCACGGGGAATATCTTCTGTTTTTAAATAACGATGTGGAAGTGATTGAACCGGATGTGATTCGGGAAATGCTGGGCTATGCCATGCGTGAAGATGTGGGTGCTGTGGGGGCAAGGCTTTTATACGAGGATGATACGATCCAGCACGGAGGCGTGGTGATTGGCTTTGGAGGCATTGCCGGACACACGTTTATCGGGCTTCACCAGGCGGAAAACAGTTATTTCCACCGTGCGATGTGCGCCCAGGACTACAGTGCAGTTACTGCGGCCTGTATGATGAGCAAGCGAAGTCTTTTTGACCAGGTGGGGGGCTTTCGTGAGGAGCTGGCGGTTGCCTTTAATGATATTGATTATTGTCTTAAGCTGCGCAGTCTGGGAAAAAAGGTGGTTTACAATCCTTATGCTTTGTTGTATCATTATGAATCGAAATCAAGAGGTTTGGAAGATACCCCCCAGAAGGTGGAGCGGTTTAACCGGGAAGTGGCCCGGTTTATTGGCTATTGGCCGGAAATCGTTATCCAGGGCGACCCCTATTATAATCCGAACTTAACCCTGCGTAAGTCAAATTTTGCACTCAGGGACTTGCTGAAGGAAAAGATTGGGGAGCCTTATCCATTAGAGGTTTATGCGCCTTATATGGAGCCTGAAGTGAGGGAGAGGGTTTCTCTGCTCTACCGGGAGAGGACCGGGAAAGAGCTGTGAGGCAGCCCGACAGACGAAAGGGAAGATATGGGAAAACAGGATAGAGAAAGCAGGGAAAAGCAGGTAACGGTGGTGATACCCAACTATAATGGAATGCAGTATATGCCGGATTGCATGGCGTCGCTGCGGGCGCAGACCTGCCAGGATTTTTCCGTTCTGGTGGTGGATAATGGTTCGCAGGACGGCAGCGCAGAGTGGCTTAAGGAGCAGGGAATTGATACGGTGTTTCTGCCGGAGAATATGGGCTTTTCCGGTGCGGTGAATATTGGGCTGAAAAAAAGTTTAACGCCATTTGTTATTCTGTTGAATAATGATACGAAGGTGGACAAAAACTATATCCGGGAGATGCTTAAGGCAGTAAAACGTTCTCCAAAGATATTTTCTGTCAGCAGCAAGATGGTGCAGATGTTTCACCCGGAACTGATGGATGACGGCGGTGATATGTACTGTCTGCTTGGCTGGGCTTTTCAGCGGGGTGTGGGGCGAAGGGAAAAGCTTTATCAGCGGCCCATGCGGGTGTTTTCTGCCTGTGCAGGGGCAGCCCTGTACCGGAGAGAGGTGTTTGAGGAAATCGGCTATTTTGATGAACAGCATTTTGCCTATCTGGAGGATTTGGATGTGGGCTACCGGGCAAGAATCGCCGGTTATGATAATATCTACTGTCCGACAGCCCTGGTGCATCATGTGGGAAGCGGAACGAGCGGTTCTAAGTATAATTCGTTTAAGGTCAGGCTGGCAGCGAGAAATTCTGTTTATTTGAATTATAAGAATATGCCGCTTTTCCAGCTGGCACTTAATCTGCCCGGAATTGCAGCGGGAGTGGTGCTTAAATATGCGTTTTTCCATAAGCTGGGGTTTGGCAGGGAATATATTTCCGGTTTAAAGGAAGGACTAAGCACAAGAAAAAAGTGTAAAAAAGTTACGTACCAGCCGTCGAGACTAAGAAATTACCTGGTGATTGAAGGGGAATTGCTGGCGGCGACCGTTCTTTATGTGTATGAGTTTTCCAGCCGTCAGCTGGCAAAGCTTATCTGCCGTGCAAAGACCAGTCGGCAGCCGAGGTGAACATTATGATAAAGGATAATCAGAAATCATTGAACCATTCGCAGGTGCTTTTGGATGCAGCTACGATTATTGGTTCTTATGCATTAGCCTGGTATCTTATTATTGAGAGTGGAATTTACCAGCAGATAGGGGGCGTGCTTCCGGCAAGGGTGTATTTTATCCCTTTAATTGTGATTGTGCCGGGCTACCTGATTTTATACAGCATCTTTCATCTCTATACACCCAAGCGGGTGCAGAGGAGCAGGGTAGAACTGGCGAATATCAGCAAGGCAAACGCTATCGGCGTGCTGACCTTTACCCTGATTTTATACCTGGGCGGGAAGAATCCGTATTTTTATAACTTTTCGCGGGCGATGGTATTAACCTTTTTTGCTATTAATACGCTGGCAGAAACGCTGGTCCGCAATGTTATCCGCAGGGTTCTGCGCTCCATGCGCTCCAAGGGCTATAATCAGAAGCACATCCTGCTGATTGGATGGAGCCAGGCGGCAGAGGGGTTTATTGACCGGATTCTGGCAAACCCTGAATGGGGTTATCATATCCACGGGCTTTTGGATAATTACCATCCCATTGGGTTTACGTACAGGAAGGTTTCTGTGCTGGGAAGGATTGAAGATTTGAATGCCCTGCTGGAGAAGAATACGCTGGATGAGATTGCCATTACCTTGAGCCTGAAGGAATATGAGAACTTAAAAACGATTGTGGCAGCCTGCGAAAAGAGCGGCGTTCATACAAAGTTTATTCCTGATTATAATAATATTATTCCCACGATTCCCTATACCGAGGATTTGCAGGGGCTTCCGGTAATTAATATCCGCCATGTCCCTCTCAACGATCTGCTGAATGCGACGATTAAGCGGATGATGGATATTTTTGGGGCAATCGTGGCGATTATCCTCTTTTCACCGATTATGCTTTTAACCGTCGTCCTGATTAAGCTGACGTCTCCGGGACCAGTGATTTATAAGCAGGAGCGGGTGGGGCTTCACAATCAGCCATTTCGGATGTATAAGTTCCGCTCCATGGCAGTGCAGCCGCCTGCGGCAGAAAAGAGCAAATGGACGACGCCTAATGATCCGCGGGTGACGCTGGTGGGAAAGATTATCCGCAGGACCAGTATTGATGAAATGCCCCAGTTTTTTAATATTTTAAAGGGCGATATGAGCCTTGTGGGGCCAAGGCCGGAAAGACCCTTTTTCGTGGAGCGGTTTAAGGAAGAGATTCCCCGTTATATGATTAAACACCAGGTTCGTCCGGGACTGACGGGATGGGCCCAGGTGAACGGCTATCGGGGGGATACCTCGATTACCAAACGAATTGAACATGATCTGTATTATATTGAAAACTGGACCCTGGGTTTTGATGTAAAAATACTGTTTTTAACGGTATTTAAAGGGTTTATTAATAAGAACGCCTATTGACCGGAGACAGGAAGGGCTGTGCCTGGCAAGGGCAGTGAGGATATACCATGGGATATGATAAGGATTACAACAGTGGTTTTTCAGGGCCGAGAAGCAGAAGAAAAGGTCAGAGCAAAAGCCGCGATACGGTTCCGGTAAGACGGACAACCGTTCAGGAAATCCCTCCGCCGGGCGGCTGGGAAAACAGGAATGGTCAGCCGGTACAGCCGGGTTTTAGTCACAGCACAAGAGGAAGTCAAAGGCCTGCACTGGCGCTTGATCCTTCGCTGAAAAATGGAGGAAGAGGGGAAAGGTCTAAAACAAAGCGCAGGATCATTACCATGCTGATTGCAGAGTGTTTTGCCCTGATGTTTATTTTTGGCTATGGCTATTGGGCGAGAACATGGAATCAAATTCAGCGAGTGGATGACTGGATTCCTGAGGAAATACAAAATCAGAATTTTTCCGTGGATCTTCCGCAGTATGAAAAACAGAAGGGACACTGGGGGATTTATGTTTTTGGTGTGGACAGCCGGGGGTCAAATGTGGGAAAGGATACCCACTCGGATGTAAATATTGTTTGTGATATTAATCACGATACCGGAGAAATCCGTCTGGTCAGTGTATTCCGTGATTCTTATTTGAATATCAATGAGAAAAATGAATACAATAAAATTAATCAGGCGTATTTCCGCGGAGGACCTGCCGAGGCAGCAAAGGCATTGAATAAAAATCTGGATTTGAATATTGTGGATTATGTTACTTTTAGCTGGAAAGCAGTGGCTGATGGAATTAATCTTTTGGGCGGTGTGGATATGGAAATCAGCCGTGCAGAATTTGCCTATATTAATTCCTTCATTACGGAAACCGTTGAAGCCACCGGGGTTTATTCCCAGCATTTAAAGGGGCCGGGGCTGCAGCATTTAGACGGCGTGCAGGCCGTGGCTTATGGGCGGCTTCGCTTAATGGATACTGATTATGCCCGGACAGAGCGTCAGAGAAAGGTAATTAAGGCAGCCTTTGAGAAGGCAAAGGCAGCCGATTTATCCACATTAAATCAACTGGCGATGCTGTTATTCCCCCAAGTGGCAACCAGCGTGGATCTTCAGGATATTCTTCAGCTTTTAGGCGATGTGGGAAAGTACCATATCGGAGAGACCGGGGGCTTTCCCTTTGCCCGTGGCGATGCCAATATGGGCAGGAAGGGCGCCTGTGTTATTCCGCAGACCCTGGAGAGCAATGTGATTGAGCTGCATGAATTTTTATATGGTCAGGAAAATTATACGCCAAGTGAAACGGTAAAAACGATAAGTACAAAGATTTCCAGCGATACGGGGATGTACACCCAGGGAACATCGATTGACCATGTATCTACCTTAGGCGGTTCGGTTCCCCGCCCGGCAAAGCAGGAAACATCCAAACCTAAGGAGACTAAGGCGGCAGTAAAAGAAAAAAACAGCGAAGAAGATGAGGAAAACGAGGAAGAAGTAGAGGAAGTGGATGAAACCATGGTGGAAGAGGATTCCCGTCTGCCAGGCGGGACAACTGCACCGCCGACCTCCACCCTGTATCCCGATGATGGGCCAAGGAAGCCAAGCCGTCCTAAGGAGACGGAGCCGACGACGAGGGCGCCTGCATCACCGCCGTCAGATACCCCTTCCACTGCAGCGCCGCGACCTACGGCGCCTGCACATCCGGGAAACAGCCAGGGAACGACGGTGCCTGATGTGCCCCATCCGGGAACTTCTGCTGCAGACCCGAATAACCATCCTACCCAGGGAAGTCGTCCGTCGGATGATATGCTTCCTTCTCATCCGGGAACCTTACCTGGAGGGAATACGCCGGATATTCCGGCTCCGCCCGGAAGCCAAAGCCCTGGTTCTCAGCCATCAAATTCTCCCGGAACCGCGCCTGCAGTACCTAATGGCGCTACTTCCGTGGTGATTCCTGACGGTCAGGTGATTTCTTATGACGGGCCGCCGGGAGCAGGGAATTAAAGGATAAAAATAAGCAGAGAGTCCGGCTGTGTTCCGGGCTCTTTTAATAATTCCATTAGAATTTCATCACAATTTTGACACAATTCGTTGTTAGAATCATTTTTGTAAAGAAAAAGAACAGCCAGGAAATGGAAAGCGATAGAATGGAATAAAAATGAGTAAAGGAAAAACAGGTAAAAAGCCGTGATAGGTCAGAAAGGAGATTATTTATGTATAGGGACGATTTGGAACAGGAAAATCAAGTGCAGGACGCGCAAGAGGTGGGACAGGAGAAGAAGGAGCTGGAAAATCAAAATTCGATAGAGAAGCAAAACCGTGAGGTTAATCAGGAAACCCACACATCTCAGAACAGTTACAGCGGAGCACCACAAAATAGTTACAGCGGAGCACCACAAAATAGTTACGGCAGCGCACCGCAGGATAATTACCAGAATAGACCGCAGAATCATAACCCATATGGGAATATGCCGCAGGGGAATTATGGAAACACCTGGCAAAGCAGTTACGGGAACAATCAACAAGATGCGCAGCATTCCTCTGGAAGCACACAACAGAACGGATATGCAAATCCCCCGTATTCGTATGGAAATTCATCGGGTTATCAACAGCAGAACACAATGCATTGCCATTCAGCGGGGCATACTAACTATGGTCAGCAGTATGCACCCTGGCAGCAGCCTGGCTCTTCTTCATCGGTTAAACCCGATGGGCATAAGAAAAAGCCGTTTCCTCCTTTGGTGAAGAAAACCGCAGGAATCATGGCGGCTGCCCTGTTATTCGGTGTGGTTGCCGGTTCAGCGATGACAGGGGTTCGTCTGCTAAGTGATTATTTTACCGTGTCAGAGAAGCAGGAGCCGGTAACGGTATCGCAGGCGGAAACCCTCCCGGCAGTTAAGACACCTGCAGAGGGAAACTCTGCTCCGGCAGTGGCTACAGGAATGAATGATGTATCTGCCATTGTGGAGAGGGCGATGCCGTCGGTAGTTGCCATCCAAAGTGTCACCCAGCATGAGGTTCAGAACTGGTTTGGTCAGTCACAGATTTATGAGGGAAAGGGCAGTGGATCAGGAATTATTATCGGGGAAAGCGATACAGAACTTTTAGTAGTGACGAATAAGCATGTCATCGAAGGCGCGGTGAATATTAATGTTGGCTTTTGTGATAATGAGAGTGTGGAGGCCCATATTAAAGGGACTGATTCAGAAAATGATCTGGCTGTGCTTGCGGTAAGCCTGGAAAAGATTTCGGATGATACGAAAAGTAAGATTGCCATTGCAACGCTGGGCGATTCGGATGCCTTAAAGGTGGGGCAGGGGGTTATCGCCATCGGCAATGCCCTGGGTTACGGACAGTCAGTGACCGTAGGTTATGTTAGTGCCTTAGATCGCGAGGTGCACACCGATGAGATGACGACCCGCAATCTTTTACAGACCGATGCGGCGATTAATCCGGGTAACAGCGGTGGTGCATTGCTCAATATGCAGGGAGAGGTAATCGGCATTAATTCGGCAAAATATTCTTCCACCGACGTTGAAGGTATGGGTTATGCTATTCCTATCAGTAAGGTAAGCAATATTATTGGTGACCTGATGACGATGAAAACCCGTGTTCAGATTGATCAGGATAAGCAGGGCTATCTGGGGATTCAGGGCACAGATATTGATTCCAATACTTCGAATCTTTACGGAATGCCGCAGGGCATATTCGTCTATAAGATTGTGGAGGGAGGCGCCGCGGCAGCATCGGATTTGCGGGAAAAGGATATTATTACAAAATTCGACGGTCAAAGTGTAAAAACGATGGCGGAGTTAAAAAATCTTTTGCTGTATTATGCCGGCGGAGACAGCATTGAACTTACGGTACAGTCGCTTAAGGAGGGGGAATATGTGGAACGCCAGGTTGTGATTACTTTGGGAACCCGACCGGCAGAAGAACAAACTAATTAAATTGTCGTAATTGACAGAGGACGCTGCATTGGAGTTATTTTTGCAGCGTCCCTTGTATTTCTGAAAAAAATCTTTTATAATGGAGCACATGGCGGGAATGAACGTTCAGACACGCTCTGATTCAAATATCAGGGAATAATCAGGGAAGGAAAGAGTGCAAGGTGGAGGATAATAAAATAGAAACAGTAAAGACAGAAGAAGATAAGCAGACGGCCAGGGAGGATGACGGCGGCTATGAAAAGGTCTGCTATATTTGCCGGCGACCGGAGAGCAAAGCAGGGCCGATGGTATCCATGCCAGGCGGGATTTCTATGTGCAATTCCTGTATGCAGAAGGCATTTGACGCGTTAAATCAAACAGGAATGGACCTTTCCCAGCTTTCCAGTATGCCGTTTTTAAATATGAATTATGGAGATATCAGCAAGCTGATGCAGCCGGATACTGTGGTCTCTCAAAAGCAGAAAATTAAGAAAAAATCTGCGGTGCAAAAGACCTATATGTTAAAGGATATTCCGGCGCCGCATGTGATTAAGCAGCAGCTGGATGAATATGTTGTCGGTCAGGACAGGGCCAAAAAGGTTATGTCGGTGGCAGTGTATAATCATTATAAGCGGGCGCTTTTGGGTGAGCAAAAGGGGGTATTGGAGGGTGTAACCATTGAAAAATCCAATATCCTGATGTTGGGGCCTACCGGAAGCGGGAAAACCTATCTGGTAAAGACGCTGGCCCGGCTCTTAGATGTACCATTAGCGATTGCCGATGCAACTTCGCTGACGGAGGCCGGCTATATCGGCGATGATATCGAAAGCGTGGTCAGTAAGTTGCTGGCAGCGGCAGGAAATGATGTTGAGAAGGCAGAGCGGGGGATTATTTTTATCGATGAAATTGATAAGATTGCCAAAAAGCAGCAGACGAATGCCAGGGACGTCAGTGGGGAGTCCGTACAGCAGGAGCTGTTAAAGCTTTTAGAGGGCAGCAGTGTGGAGGTTCCGGTGGGCTCAAATCAGAAAAATGCAATGACCCCGATGGCAACAGTAAATACGGAAAATATTTTATTTATCTGCGGCGGAGCCTTCCCAGAATTAGAAAATATGATTAAGGAGCGGTTAAGCTGCCGTTCGTTTATGGGATTCAACGGTGAATTAAAGGATCGGTTCGATCAGGACAAGGATTTACTGGGAAAGGCTACGAATGAAGATCTTCGCAAGTTTGGAATGATTCCAGAGTTCTTGGGGCGGCTTCCTGTGCTGGTCTCCCTAAGCGGTCTGGATCACGCGCTGATGAAAAGAATTTTAAAGGAGCCGAAAAATGCCATCCTGAAACAGTATGAAAAGCTGTTGGCCTATGATGAGGTAAAGCTGGAATTTGAAGATGATGCCCTGGACTGGATTGCTGAACAGGCATTGACCAAGGAGACCGGTGCACGGGCGCTTCGGGCCATTATTGAGGAGTTTATGCTGGATATTATGTTTGAGATTCCCAAGGATGATGCGATTGGCAAGGTGATAATTACGCGGCCCTACCTGGAGAAACGGGGAGGGCCAAGGATAGAGATGAGGGGATAAGCTGCGATTATTCCCGCAAATCCAGGAAGGACTGGTATAAATTCAGGGTGCCGTAGCCAAATTCTTTATTGGGATATTCATAGCCTGGTGTTCTGCCCGCGCCGCGTACCAGATAGCCGCGGATAGACGCGTCACTCATGGTCATATCATTGCCTGCAATCAGTCCCCAGGAAACAAGATTGGCGATGGCCCCAGCTGCATGGGCTGCCGATACGGAGGAGCCGCTTTTCCGTGTCATGGGCATATCGCTGTTGTTATCTGGTACCGGTGAGACGGTTGGACCATAGACATCGACACCGGGGGCGGCTAAATCGGGTTTTATTCGCTCATTAATGGTGAAGCCCCGGCTGGAATGGATGTAGATGCTTCCATCCACATGATTGTAGGCGCTGATTGTGATGGGAAAGCGGGCATTGCCCGGATTGGTGATGGTGGTGTCGGGGGTGGGGCGCAGAAAGATGGTTTCTGGTTTGCAAAAGCTTTCCACCGGAAGCCAGATATGGTAGCGCCCGTTTAAGTATAAAGAATTAAATACCCGGATGCGCCATACCCCGGCAGTGGGATTTTCAAAGCGGAAGAAAATCAGCTGCCGTCCTGAACCGGATTCGGTGGGAATATAGCTGACGGTAATTACCGTGGATTCCAGCAGGAAGGTAAGCCGTGTCTCCCGTCCCAGTGTCATGGGGATTCGGCTGATGGTTTCTCCGCTGGGCGAGATAAAACCTACGGTATATAAATCGGTGATATCCGACCAGAATTCTGCCACAAAGCCCCTTTCGTTTTCCGCTACCCGTATTTCCACATCTTCTGAGTTTTGTCCGCTGGGCAGGGTGCCGAAGTAGTGATGGGAAAGCCCGGTTTCATTTCCTCCGGCGATAACGTTAACCGTACCGATGGACTGGCTGGAATCCTGCAGGGTATAACCTAAGGGGGTGGTTCCCTCATGACTTCCGCTGTTGCTGCCTAAGGAAATGCAGAGAACGAGAGGCATGTGCAGGTGTTCTGCCAGAAGCGAAAGGTAGTGTATGCCCATCATAATATCATTTTCCTGATAAGCATTAGCGTCCTCCTGGATAAGATAAAAGTCCCGGAGGTACTTTTTTGCGGGCTTAAGTTTTACCATGCCGATGGCAGCCTTGGGGGCGGCGCCAATAAAGTCTCCGGTCGGTGACGGGCCGCCGGCTGCAATTCCAGCCATAAAGGTTCCATGTCCTTCGGTATCCGTAGAGGGGACGATATCTAACGGACGGTCGGAACGCAGGGCTTCATTGATTTGCTGGTGGGTAAAGGCTGTGCCATAGTGAATATCCATTTGCTGATTCCAGGGATCGGGGACACCGGGGGGAGTGGCATTCGGGTCGTCTGGCAGGGTCTGATCCCATATTCCGGCAATTCTGGTTGTTCCGTCCATGTTCTTAAACAATGGATTCAGATAATCAATACCTGTATCAATTAAGCCGATAAGCACCCCTTCCCCCCGGTTATTTAGGGCAGGCTGCTGAAAAACCGGCAGAATGCCCGCCGCTTCCATACTGGAGGTATCTAAAAGAGTAAAAAGTTTAGGGATGGAATAATAGTCATATTTCGCCAATGAGATGGGAAGTACAGCATCTAAGGGAAAGTAAAGAATATCAAACTCCCGTGAGGCATATTCCCGGCAAAGAACCTGGCGGCTGATTTGTTCAATGTGGGAATAGGGGCCACTGCGCCGGTAAATAAAATCGGCAATATTCTCACTGGCTGGGTTTACTGGGCAGGAAATCATAAACAGTACCTCAGCAAATTCGGCTGTTTTTTCAATATATGCCCATTTTGCGAAAAAATTCCCTTTACGATAAGGAAGAAAAAGGGTAAAATATAAAGCAGAGATTAAAGTAAAAGGATAAATAATGAAAAGGGAGGTATAGCATATGGTATGGATTCTTCTTGTTGGACTGCTTGCCGGAATTGATCTTTGCATTAAGGCAGAGATTGAAGCCAGAGACAGCAGTGAATTTCCAAAGCCATTAGAGCAGACAAAGGGAAAGATTATTCTCCACAAATCGCACAATGCAGGTTTTCCGTTCGAGATATTAAAGAGCCGTCCGGATCTGGTGGAGGAGCTGCCGCGTGCCGTTTTCTGCGGGCTTTCCGGCGTGTTTGGCTTTTTACTTCCGCAAAAGGGGCACAGGATAGAAAAGCTGTCCATGGCTTTGACCCTGGGCGGCGCGCTCAGCAACCTTTATGATCGTGCAAAACGGAAGTATGTTGTGGATTACTTCAGCATTGATGTTAAGGGAATCAAAAAGGTAATATTTAATTTGGGGGATTTCTTTATTTTTGCTGGTGCCGCCCTGACGGTAATTGCCATGCTGGTGAATGAGCTTGGGCAAAGAGGGAAAAAGAAAAAACAAAACACTAGGCGGTAATTCATGGACAAAAGATTCAGTGAATGAATGGGAATTACGTAATTAAGGGGCGCTTTGTCGAAAACATGGCGTCCCTTCCTCTTGACAGAAATGGAATAGTATAGTAAAATCACCTAATAAAATTCAGGAAAAAAGGAGTGTTTTTTTATGGATCCGTCTGGTGACGCGGTCATACGATTGTGTATTTTATTACTTTTATTAGCATTATCTGCATTCTTTTCTTCGGCAGAAACAGCACTTACCACGGTAAACCGTATCCGTATGCGAACCCTGGCTGAAAACGGGCATAAGCAGGCCGAGCTGGTGATTAAGATCGTAGAGGATCAGGGTAAGATGCTCAGTGCCATCTTAATAGGGAATAATGTGGTGAACCTTTATGCGTCCTCTCTGGCAACGATACTGGCGTCAGAGCTTTTCGGCAGCAGGGCCGTGGGGGCCGCCACAGGCATATTAACCTTACTTATTCTGGTCTTTGGGGAAATAACGCCCAAAACTGTTTCCACCTTATCTTCTGAGATGATTTCCTTAAAATATGCGCCGTTTATTTATACCTTGATGTGGGTGCTGACCCCGGTTATTTTTCTGGTCAATCAGCTCTCTATGCTTGTTCTGCGCCTTTTGCGGGTAGATCCAAATAAAAAGCCGGAATCCATTACCGAGGACGAGCTGAGAACCATCGTGGAGGTTAGCCATGAAGAAGGCGTTATCCAGATGGAAGAAAAAAAGATGATTACCAATGTATTCGACTTTGGGGATAATCTGGCAAAGGATATTATGGTTCCCCGTATTGATATGACTTTTATTAATGTGGAGGCAACATATGATGAACTGCTTGAAATTTTCCGTGAAGAGAAGTATACACGTTTTCCGGTTTATGAAGAATCCACCGATAATGTGATTGGAATTATTAATGTAAAGGATCTTTTGCTTCTGGAAGGGAAGGAGAATTTCTCTATCCGGGATTTCCTGCGTCAGCCGCTGTATACGTATGAGTTTAAGAAAGCGGCGGAACTGATGGTGGAAATGCGGAAAACCCTGAATAATATTGTGATTGTACTGGACGAGTATGGAGCTACCGCAGGACTGATTACGCTGGAGGATATGCTGGAGGAAATCGTCGGGGAAATACGGGATGAGTACGATGAGGATGAAGAAGAAAGCGTAGTGGAGCTGGAGCCGGGACAGTATAGGGTGAATGCATCACTGAAGCTGGATGATTTGAATGAATGCCTGGATTTGAAGCTGGAATCGGAGGACTATGATTCTCTGGGCGGCCTGGTGATCGGGCTTTTGGATCATCTGCCGGAAGAAGGCGAAGAGGTTACGCATGATGGGCTTCGGATGGTGGTGGAGCATATGGATAAGAACAGGATTGAGACAATTCTTTTATATCTGCCGGAAGAGGCGGAAGAGGGGGAGAGTATAGAGGAAGAAATGGCGGAGATTGAGGCGAAAAGGGCGTAAGGGAATACGAGAGTGTGGAGAAACTATGGTGCAGAAGAGGGTACGCTGCGGCGGGGCCATATGCCATCATCACCACGCTCTCGCTTTGCATATCATGCAGAAGGTATTAAACTTCGCTGGAGCGTGGCTGAATGATGTTTTGCGAAACAACTTAGGCCATGCCCCCGACCATGCCGCTGATTGTACAGATGCCCAAGATGGTGAGTAGTTTTTGGGTGTCGTATTCGAGGCTGTTGTTGAGGAGGACAGACATCAGGGCTAAGAGGATGAAGTAGAGCAGGCCAGAGATAAGGCCCCAGAAGAATTTTCGGTTTTTCATTCCTTTTCCTGTCAGCAGTCCGCCGAAAAAGCAGCTTAAGGCATAGATTCCATAGACGGCACTGGAAACCTTGGCAGGTGAAAGCTTTAGCTGGAATAATCCAAAGGCCAGAGCAGTAAGCAGCAGGGCGCTTAACAGATAAGAAAGAAATAAGGATCGGGTTAAGACCTTTAATGTTCGCATGTAATTTCCCTCATTTTAAAATTTATAGTCCATCTTATGCCAATCTCTCTTCAGATATGTAAGCTTTTCCTGCCATTCAAATAAAATTGTGAAAGCTTTCCCAAAACAGTATATAGCTACAGCAGCAAAAGCGCGGTGACAATGGAATACATCCCTGCTGCAGCGGACGCATCATTGTATAAAACGATTACATAATACATATTACGATTGCAATACTATTCTTAAAAAACCTTGCTAACTCCAGCCACATATGATATAATCGCAAGGAACTTTAGCAAAAATAGGAGGCGAACCAAGATGAAGCACGTGAAAACTTTAAATTCGAATACCTTAAAAGACTCCATGAAAAAAGGCGGCTGTGGCGAATGTCAGACCTCCTGTCAGTCTGCATGCAAGACTTCCTGCACGGTGGGAAATCAGAGTTGCGAGAACCGCAGTCGTTAGTGTACAGGATGGACGATATTCTGATGCTGTCCTGTGCATACCGGGAATAAGTGACAGTTTCACTATGATTCAGGTAAGCTGATGCGAGTTGTAAAGACATACCAGCTGCTAACCCCTACGGTCGTTGGGATTGTAGGGGTATTTTCAATTTCATAAAGAGAAAGATGAGGAAGGTTTGTGATTCACCAATTTATTAATAATGATTATTCTATTATTCTGGATGTAAACAGCGGTTCGGTTCATGTGGCAGATCCTGTGCTGTATGATGCTGTGGCTGTGTTGGCTGGGATAGTTGAAGATATGGAAGAACCCCGTTTGCTTTTTGCAGAGGAGTGCAGGCGGGTGGAAGAGGAACTTGGCCTGCGGTATACGAAAGAGGAGATTGCGGAGGCTTTGGAGGAGATTCAAGAGCTGATTAACCGGGAGCAGCTTTTTGTAAAGGATATTTACCGGGATTTTGTGGTTGATTTTAAGGAGCGAAAGACCGTAGTTAAGGCGCTGTGTCTGCACATTGCCCATGATTGCAACCTGGCTTGTCGTTATTGTTTTGCGGAGGAAGGGGAGTATCATGGCCGGCGGGCGCTGATGAGTTTTGATGTGGGGAAGAAGGCGCTGGATTTTTTAATTGCCAATTCAGGGAAGAGGAGAAACCTGGAAGTGGACTTTTTTGGCGGCGAGCCGCTGATGAATTGGGATGTGGTGAAGGAACTGGTAGCTTACGGGCGGGCTCAGGAAAAGCTGCATGATAAACATTTCCGTTTTACCCTTACGACAAATGGGGTGCTTTTGAATGATGAAGTGATGGAGTTCTGCAATCGGGAGATGGCAAATGTAGTACTGAGTTTAGATGGACGCAAGGAGGTTAATGACCAGATGCGACCATTCCGCAATGGGAAGGGAAGCTATGATTGGATCGTTCCGAAATTTCAGAGGTTTGCCGAGAGCAGAAATCAGACAAACTATTATGTGAGGGGAACGTTTACGCATCATCATCTGGATTTTTCCGAGGATGCGATTCATTTTGCAGATCTGGGGTTTAAGCAGATGTCGATTGAGCCTGTGGTGGCTCCCAAGGAGGAGTCTTACGCTATTCAGGAGGAAGATATTCCGATGATCTGCGAGCAGTACGATAAGTTAGCAAAAGAGTATATACGCCGGGAGAAGGAGGGAAGAGGATTTAACTTTTTCCACTTTATGCTGGATTTGACGGCAGGGCCGTGTGTGGCAAAGCGGCTTTCCGGGTGCGGTTCGGGGACGGAGTATCTGGCAGTTACACCCTGGGGGGATTTATACCCCTGTCATCAGTTTGTCGGGCAGGAGGAGTTCCTTTTGGGCAATGTGGATACCGGGATTACCAATACGGCGGTTCGGGACGAGTTTAAGGTGTGTAATGTCTATGCCAAGGAAAAGTGCAGGAATTGTTTTGCGCGGTTTTATTGCAGTGGGGGCTGTGCGGCAAATTCCTATCATTTTCATGGGACGATAAAGGATGCATACGATATTGGCTGCGAGCTGCAAAAGAAAAGGATTGAGTGTGCGATTATGATTAAGGCGGCACTGGCATAGGCAAAGGGAAGAACTGCAATAAAAGGAATTGGCTGTAGAATAAGGAAGAAAAAAGGAGAAATGTCATGAAGAGCAATAAGGGAAAGGGACTGCTGGGCCTGGTGTTTATCCTGGGAATGGTAGCCCTGTTTGGCTGGTTTGGCTATGACAGCATGGATGATATTAAGCTGGGGCTGGATTTAGCCGGCGGTGTCAGTATTACGTATCAGGCGGTGGATGCAAACCCCACAGCAGAACAGATGTCGGATACGATTTATAAGCTTCAGCAGAGAGTGGCGCCTTACAGTAATGAGGCCGAGGTTTATCAGGAAGGTTCTGACCGTATCAATATTGATATTCCAGGGGTTTCGGATGCGAATACGATTCTGGAGGACTTGGGAAAGCCGGGCTCTCTTCTGTTTATGGATGAGGAAGGGAATGTGCTGATGACCGGTGATATGGTTGCCAGTGCAAAGGCCGGGATGTATGAGCAGAATGGAACCCAGTATGTGGTACAGCTTATCCTGACGGATGAGGGGGCAAAGACCTTTGCTGAGATTACCCAGGCAAATATTGGGAAGAGGATTGCGATTATTTATGATAATAAGGTGGAATCTGCGCCTACCGTACAGGCGGCGATTACCGGCGGGCAGTGTGAGATTACCGGAATGAAATCGTTTGAAGAGGCAGAGAATTTGGCTTCCACGATTCGTATTGGTTCCCTGTCCTTAGAGCTTCAGGAGCTGCGCTCAAATGTCGTGGGAGCAAAGCTCGGACAGCAGGCGATTTCCACCAGTTTAAAGGCCGGGGCGGTTGGATTCGGCATTGTTGTAGTGTTTATGATTGCGGTTTACCTGATTCCCGGCGTGGCGGCTTCAATCGCTTTGGCGCTGTATGTCGGCGTGATCTTGATTTTATTATCTGCATTTGAAATTACGTTAACCCTTCCCGGTGTGGCAGGTATTATTCTGTCGATGGGTATGGCGGTGGACGCCAATGTCATTATCTTTACCCGAATTAAGGAAGAGATTGGTCATGGAAAGACCGTTAAATCAGCAATTAAGAGTGGATTTAATAAGGCGTTGTCAGCGATTGTCGATGGCAATGTAACAACCTTAATTGCAGCGCTGGTATTGTACTGGAGAGGTTCCGGCACAGTAAAGGGCTTTGCCTCCACGCTGGCTTTGGGTATTATTCTTTCTATGTTTACGGCTCTGGTGATTACCAAGGCGGCCCTGAATGTATTCTATGCCCTGGGCTTTGAAGACGCAAAGTTTTATGGTGTAAAGAAGGAAATTTTGGCAAAAGACTTCCTGAGCAGGAGAAAGGTGTTCTTTGCGGCCTCCCTGGCAGTGATTGTGGCGGGATTTGTCTTTATGGGAGTCAATAAGGGCTCGAAAGGCTATGTGCTGAATTACAGCCTGGATTTTATGGGAGGAACTTCGACCAATGTAACCTTTAATGAGGATATGTCCTTAGAGGATATTTCAAGCAAGGTGGTTCCGGTGATTGAAGGAGTAACTAACGATGCGGGAACTCAGACACAGAAGGTTGCCGGGACGAATGAGGTGATTATTAAGACCAGGACGCTGACCGTGGAAGAGCGGCAGGCGCTGAATCAGGCATTAGTGGAAAACTTTGGTGTGGAGGAGGATAAGATTACCGCAGAAAGTATTTCCGCGTCGGTGAGCAATGAGATGAAGAAGGATGCGATTGTGGCGGTTGTGATTGCCACGATTGGGATGCTGATTTATATTTGGTTCCGTTTCAGCGATATTAAGTTTGCGGCAAGTGCAGTCTTAGCTTTGCTGCACGATGTTCTGGTAGTGCTTACCTTTTATGCTGTCTTTAAGTGGTCGGTGGGTTCGACGTTTATTGCCTGCATGCTGACGATTGTGGGCTATTCGATTAATGCCACGATTGTTATTTTTGACCGTATCCGTGAAAACCTGAAGGAAATGGATGGGCGGGAAAGTCTGGTTCAGGTGGTGAATGCCAGCATTACCCAGACCTTGACCAGAAGTATTAATACCTCACTTACGACCTTTATTATGATTTTTGTGCTCTTTATCATGGGAGTTTCTTCTATCCGTGAGTTTGCTCTACCATTAATGGTCGGGATTGTTTTTGGAACCTATTCTTCGGTCTGCATTACCGGCGCACTGTGGTATACCATGACTTTGTATAAGCAGAAAAAGACGGCTGAGGAAAAGGCGGCCCAGAAGGCGGCGGCTAAGGAAAAGAAGGCTGAGAAAAAGGCATAAGATTAGCGTAAAACACAGAGGAGGTTTATGGAATATCAGATTTTAGCGAAGGATGGGCGGGCGAAGCGTGCGCAGTTAAAAACAGTGCACGGGACAGTACAGACCCCTTTGTTTATGAATGTGGGGACGGTGGCTGCGATTAAGGGCGCGGTTTCCACGGATGATTTGCGGGAGATTAAAACGCAGGTGGAGCTTTCGAATACCTATCATCTTCATGTGCGAACGGGAGATAAGCTGATTAAGCAGCTGGGCGGGCTTCACCGTTTTATGAACTGGGATCGCCCGATCTTAACTGATTCCGGGGGCTTTCAGGTTTTTTCCCTTGCGGGTCTTAGAAAGATTAAAGAAGAGGGTGTAACCTTCCAGTCCCATATTGACGGACACCGGATATTTATGGGACCGGAAGAGAGTATGCAGATTCAGTCAAACCTGGGCTCTACGATTGCCATGGCCTTTGACGAATGTCCGCCCAGCCGCGCAGAGTATGACTATATTAAACAGAGTGTGGAACGGACGAGCCGGTGGCTTAGACGCTGTAAGGTGGAGATGGCGCGACTTAATCAGCTGCCGGATACGATTAACCCAAAACAGCTTTTGTTCGGGATTAATCAGGGCGGCGTGGTGGATGAGATTCGGATAGAGCATGCGAAGGAAATTGCAGGGATGGAGCTTGATGGTTATGCGATAGGTGGGCTGGCGGTGGGGGAAACCCATGAGGAAATGTACCATATCCTAGATGTCACCGTGCCCTGGCTGCCGGAAAATAAGCCGACCTACCTAATGGGCGTGGGGACGCCAATTAACATTTTGGAGGCTGTGGATCGCGGCGTGGATTTCTTTGACTGCGTGTACCCGTCCAGGAACGGGCGTCACAGCCATGTGTATACCAGCCATGGAAAGCTGAATCTTTTAAATCAAAAATATGAGACCGATATGCGTCCGATTGAGGAGGGCTGTCAGTGTCCGGCCTGCCGTTCCTACAGCCGGGCCTACATTCGCCATTTATTTAAGGCAAAAGAGATGCTTGGGATGCGATTATGCGTCTTGCATAATTTATATTTTTATAATACAATGATGGAAGAGATTCGTCAGGCGATTGAAGAGCATCGCTACAGCGAATACAAAAAGGCTAAGATCGCCGGAATACTGGCGGGAGAGGCAGATGGCGGAGCGGAATAACTGATCAAGTGCTGTATGAAGGGTATCAGCCGGTTCGACTATTAAGGTAGAAAGGAAGAACGAGAAACATGTTTGGAGGCCCAATTGGTTGGATTCTTTATTTTGTATTTCTGTTTGGATTAATGTATTTTATCGCATTCCGTCCGCAGAAAAAGGAAAGGAAGAGACATGAAGAGCTGATGGCCAGTATTGCGATTGGCGATACAGTGCTGACCAGCAGTGGATTTTACGGTGTAATTATTGATATGACTGATGATACCGTAATTGTTGAGTTCGGAAGCAATAAGAACTGCCGGATTCCTATGCAAAAGAGCGCAATTGTTCAGGTGGAAAAGCCCGAATAGGTGTGGAAGGAAAACACAAGAAAAGAATGGAACTGCGGGCAGGAAGTGTTGTCGGCAGTTCTTCTATTATGTTCTGCCCTTGCTGTGGCAAATATCTGAGGGCAGCTATGGGCAGCGGAGACAAAAAGGGAAGGGAATCGAATGATTAAAAATATTGTATTTGATATGGGAAAGGTGCTTGTGGATTATGTGGCAGATGCGGTATGCAGGCATTATATGACGGAGGAAAAGGAAATTCATGATGTGTGCACATCGGTATTTGTTTCGCCGGAGTGGATGCTTCTGGATATGGGCGTGATGGGGGAAGAGGATGCTCTGGCAAGGATGAAAGCCCGCCTGGATACGGCTCATGCTCAGGAAATGGCGGAACTGTGTTTTTGGCATTGGCACGAATATAATATGTGGCCGATGGAAGGGATGGAAGAGCTTATCCGAGAACTGCACCAGGCAGGAGTGGGGATATACCTCTGTTCAAATGCCTCAGTACGTCTGCTGCAATGTTATAAAACGCTGATTCCCGGAATACAATACTTTGACGGGATTTTATTTTCTGCTGAGGAAAAGTGCATGAAGCCGCAGAAAGAGATTTATGAACGGCTGTTTGCTCGTTTTCAGCTTAAACCGGAGGAATGTTATTTTATTGACGATCAGCCTTTAAATGTTCAGGGGGCAGAACGCTGCGGGATGAAAGGCTATGTTTATGATGGGGATCGGGAAAAACTCGCACAAACGCTGAGAAAAGTGCTGCAGTGAGGAAAACAGGCAAAGCAGAACAGATACGGACAGCAAGGTTAATCGATGCAGCAGGGAGATCAAAAGAAAACAGGAGGCGCCATGGGGGAAAAGGAATTTCACGATAAGACGACGGTTTTTAGTTTTTTCTTCAGTATTCTTGTGGTTTGGGCACATTCCTATAATGGGGAGCTGTTTTTGGGAAAAACACCCCAGGGGAAAACCGTACTGGAAATAGAATCTGTGTTTGGTGATCGGATTGGGCAGATTGCAGTGCCAGGTTTTTTTCTGCTTTCCGCATATTTATTCTACCGGAATTTTGGCTGGAATAAGTTATTTCCCAAATGGCGTTCAAGGTTACAAAGCGTTCTTCTGCCCTATTTTCTGTGGAATGGGATCTATTATCTGGGTTATGTTATCGGGAGTCGTCTGCCTTTGATTTCTAAGGCAATGGGTAAGGGGAAAATTCCTGTTGCCCCGGATATTTTTTTCGATGCCCTGCTGAATTACCGCTACCTGCACACGTTTTGGTATATGAAGCAGTTGATTTTAATGATTATGCTGGCGCCTTTGTTTTATCTTTTCCTTAAACAGATTTGGAGCGGTTTGCTGTTTCTTACATTGATTTTTTTCTGGATTTGGACGGCAAGGGATGTTTTTCCGTATCTGAATGAGGATGCCATGTTTTATTACAGCTCAGGCGCATTTCTGGCCCTTCATGGCAGGCAGCTGGAAAAACCGGCAGGCAGGAAGCGATTTCTGGCAGGAATCATTTTAACAGGAATTGCCCTGGGTAATTTATACCTGACTAATCAGTATTTTCTTCCTGGGACTACGGTTGCCTACCGCCTGCTGATGATTTTAGGATTGTGGCTGCTGGCAGGCGATAAGCTTCCCTTTGGTGTTCGGCCCTGGATGGCGTGTAATTTTTTTCTCTATGCCGTTCATTTCGCCGTGATTCGATTGATTAATAAATCCTTTGCCCTGGTGTTACCGCCGGTTTTTGTCGTTTCGCTGCTTTTGTATCTGCTGATGCCGGCGGTGGTTGTGGGTGTCAGTTATGGCTTATCCCTTATCCTTCGCCAGTGGGCGCCGGGGCTGTGGCGGGCGCTGAATGGGGGGCGTTAGTTCCTATTCCCTGCTTTCCCAGCGACCGGAAGCGCCGCAGGGGAGGGCAAGTCCATTCGAGGAAACAGGGAGACCCACCTCGTCGGCAAGAACCCGACCGGAGTATTTGGTTCCGATTTCCGTTGCCAGAAGATAAGAAAGCACAGAGGGAGCCAGGCCAGTGGTGTAGGAATTAAGCAGGAAGAACAGGGGATCTTCCGACAAAAGCTCCCGGCAGAGCCGGATCAGGCCGTGAATATGGTCTTCAATCTTCCAGATTTCTCCTTTAGGTCCGCGACCGTAGGACGGGGGGTCCATGATAATTGCGTCATAGTGTTTGCCTCTTCGGATTTCCCGCTCGACAAATTTTACACAATCATCGACAATCCAGCGTATGGGAGCAGCTTCCAGACCGCTGGATTTAGCATTTTCCTTTGCCCAGCCTACCATGCCTTTTGAGGCGTCCACATGAGTCACTGAGGCGCCGGCACAGGCAGCAGATAAGGTAGCGCCCCCGGTGTAGGCAAATAGGTTCAGCACGCGGATAGGACGGCCTGCATGGCGTATTTTTTCCTCAAACCAATCCCAGTTTGCCGCCTGCTCCGGGAAGAGTCCGGTGTGTTTGAAGCTGAATGGCTTAAGCTGAAAGGTAAGGCGGCGGTAATGGATCGACCATTGTTCCGGCAGAGAAAAAAATTCCCACTCTCCGCCGCCTTTTGTGCTTCGGTGATAGTGTCCGTTGGGGTGTTTCCAGCCCTGATGTATCTTTTTGGTGTCCCAGATAACCTGCGGATCGGGCCGGATTAACAGATAATCTCCCCATCGCTCCAGCTTTTCTCCCTTTGCGCAGTCAATGATTTCATAATCCTTCCAGTTGTCTGCTTTCCACATAAATGTTGTTCCTCTCTGTCTTGGTTGATTTTTATGGTTTTTTCCCTTATTATAGCCAAAGAAGCCGGATGGGTCAATCCTGTTCTTTTTGGCCTGAATGCACAAAAAGACAGCAAAACAAAAAGAAGTAGAAAAATCGTAATAAAAAAGAAAAAGAATTTTTGTTGCAACTGTGGAAAAACCTTGCTAAAATTTCCTATATATAGTAGTATTGCCATAGGCTGCCACAGGCTTGGGGAAGCTGATGGAAGACTGAAGGATAAACATAAAGAATAACCGGCCTTAGAGTGTGTCTAAAGGGCTGAAATACTGAAGGAGTGTTATGGGATGAGACGAAAAAAATTAACCGCTGCGCTGGTGATTGCTTTAACCCTGGGAACGGGAACGACCGCGTGGGCTGCCGGCTGGGTAAAGAATAATGGTCAGTGGCAGTATCAGGATAATTCCGGTTATCTGGTAAAGAATGAATGGAAGAAAGGCGCCGACGATAAATGGCGCTATCTGGATAGCTATGGTTTTATGGTGATTAATTCCTGGGTGGATGATGAGTACTATGTGAATGCAGAAGGAATTATGCTTTCGGACAGCTGGCTTCAGGTAAGTCCGGGCTATTCCGATGGAACGATTTGGTACTTTTTTGACTCAAAGGGAAAGGTGGTCAAAGACGGCTGGAAGAAGATTAATAATAAGTGGTATTTTTTTGATGAGATTGGTGTAATGCAGGTTGGCTGGGTGGATGAGAACCGTTATTATGTGGATGAGAACGGCGGTATGCTGACAGGATGGCAGAAGCTGGACCCGCCGCCGGATGTGGATTACAGCCAGGACTATGAGAATGATTATGACCCCTTTGCCTTAGCTGATAATGATGGTCAGTATTGGTATTATTTTAAGGCGAATGGAAAGAAGCTGACGCCAAAGGAGGATGGCGGAGAAAATGGCGTTGTCCGCATTGATAATGATTATTATTGTATGAATTTAGATGGTGCGTTACAGTACGGGTGGAAGAATGTTACCGGGGAAAGTTCCATTACCGCCTATAAGTATTTCCTGCCCAGTGGCAAGATGGTAACTGGCTGGTATTCCGCAGAGCCGCCGAGAGGTCTGGAAAGCCGGGATGACGATGTCCATTGGTACTACTTTAACTCCCGCGGCGTGCCAAAGGCGGCGGAGAGCGATGTCTATACAACAAAAGATTTAATGAATATCGGGGGAAAGACTTATCTGTTTGGCGTTGATGGGACTCCTTTGACCGGTCTTAGAAAGATTTATCTAAATGACAGCAGTGGCAGCTATACTTCCTATTATTTTGGAAAGAATGAAAATGAGTGCTGGGCGCACAAGGGAAAGCAGCAGGTTGAGGAAGATAACGGAGAAGTCAGCACTTTTTATTTCAGCGATGCGGGCAGAGGCTATTCGGGGATTAAGGACAATTATCTTTACTTTGTCGGTAAGGTTCAGAAATCGGAGAACGGCAAATATGATATCATTAATCTGCCGGGAAGCGATTACGGCGTTGTCGTTAATTCTTCGGGCAAGGTGATGAAAAATACTACCGTAAAATTTGACGATGGGAGCAAATATAAAACCAACGCTTCGGGCAAGGTGATTAAAATTGACGATCAGGATGTAAACAATGTAACAGGCTCTGATCCGAGAGAACCGAGCTGGTACAGCGATTGAAATATTTTTCTTGACAATTTTTCGCTGTTCTGCTATAGTAAACAAGTTATTTGACTAAGAAACGAGAGGATGAAAGGCCTTACGTGGCCGATTTCCTCTCGTTTTTAATAAAATATAGAAGTATTATGCTGGAGTATGCACATAGAAAGGATGATGAAATCAATATATGGAAACAGTTTGTTTTGAAGAATTACAATTACAGCAGGAAATTTTGCGCGCAGTGACCGAGATGGGATTTGAGGCAGCGTCGCCGATTCAGGCGCAGGCGATCCCGGCGCAGCTAGAGGGGCGTGATATGGTGGGACAGGCGCAGACAGGAACCGGGAAAACAGCGGCGTTTGGTATTCCTCTGCTGCAAAAATTAGATCCTGAGAATAAAAAACTTCAGGCCATTGTCCTGCTTCCCACCAGGGAGCTGGCGATTCAGGTGGCGGAGGAAATCCGCCGTCTGGCAAAGTTTATGCATGGAATTAAGGTATTGCCTGTCTACGGCGGACAGGACATCGTTCGTCAGATCCGGGCGCTTAAGGACGGCGTTCAGGTGGTGATTGGAACACCGGGACGGGTGATGGATCATATGCGAAGGAAAACCCTGCGCGTCGATCAGGTGCATACAGTTGTGCTTGACGAGGCGGATGAAATGCTGAACATGGGGTTTTTAGAGGATATGGAGACGATTTTAAGCCAGCTTCCCGAAAACCGGCAGACCGTGATGTTTTCTGCAACCATGCCTGCCGCTATCGCAGAAATTGCCCGGAAGTTTCAGAAAGATCCGGTGATGGTCCGTGTGGTAAAAAAGGAATTGACTGTGCCCAAGGTCGTGCAATACTATTATGAAGTTAAACCCAAGAATAAAGTCGAAGTTCTCTGCCGCCTGATGGATCTTTATTCGCCCAAGCTTTCCGTGGTTTTTTGCAATACCAAAAAAGGCGTGGACGAGCTGGTGCAGTCTTTGCAGGGCAGGGGGTATTTTGCCGAAGGGCTGCACGGAGACTTAAAACAGGAACAGAGAGACCGGGTAATGAACGGTTTCCGCAACGGGCGCACGGATATTCTGGTGGCAACGGATGTGGCGGCAAGAGGGATTGACGTGGACGACGTGGAAGCGGTATTTAACTATGACATTCCCCAGGATGATGAGTATTATGTTCATCGGATTGGACGTACCGGACGGGCCGGACGGGAGGGAAAGGCCTTCAGCCTGGTGGTTGGCAAGGAGGTTTATAAGCTCAGGGATATTCAGCGTTACTGTAAAACCAGAATTATTCCTCAGGCGATTCCTTCATTGGATGATATTACGGATATTAAGGTGGAAAAGACCATTGATCAGGTACGGGATATGCTGGAAAATTCCGATTTAAGCGCCATGGTCAATATTATTGAAAAGAAGTTGATTGAAGAGGAGTACACGGCGCTTGATTTGGCGGCGGCTCTGCTGAAGATGAGTATGGGAGAGGACAACGAAGATATTATCGATAACTTTGAGCCTGCCCGTTCGTTAGATCATCTGGATAATTATGGGCGGGGAGGACGCCGGTACGGACGGGAAACCAGAGAGAACAGTCGCGGACGAAGAAGAGGCGGTGTAGAGCGGGCGGCAGTGGGTTATGTGACAGGAGAAAATAATGCAAGGCTGTTTGTCAATATCGGAAAGAACCAGAATATAACCCCCGGCGATATCCTGGGCGCAATTGCAGGAGAAGCAGGGATTCCCGGAAGAGTTGTGGGGAGTATTGATATGTATGACGGTTATACCTTCGTGGAAGTTCCAAGAAAATACGCGGAGCAGGTGCTTAAGGCGATGGAGCATGCGAAGATTAAGGGAAAGAAGGTCCGCATTGAAAAAGCAAACGGGCGCAATACTAAATCGCATTAGCGCCCGCAGGAAAACATTCATATTCGTTTAATAAATGGTAATCTTATAACATCGCTTTACCCCGGCAATAAGTTTGGATAACCTGATAGTGTTCGTCCAAAGCTACAATATCAGCGTCATAGCCGGTGGTAAGGCGTCCTTTTCTGTTGTCTGCGCCCAGGCATGCTGCCGGATTAATCGTGCAGGCATTTAAGGCTGTTTCAAAGGGAAGCATGGCTTCTTCGACCAGAATCCGCAGTCCCTGGTTCATTTTCAGCGTGCTTCCTGCAATGGTATTGGTTCCTTTCAAGCGTGCCAGGCCATCTTCGCCGATTTCGATTTGATGTCCGCCCAGGGTGTATTCGCCGCCGGGAGGGCAGTGTTTGGCACGTAAGGAATCACTGATCATCATGCTGTAGTTATTTCCCTTGGCGGTAAAGAAATTATTTAGTGCATTCACATCTGAATGACAGCCGTCACAGATAATTTCCCCGTAGACGGATCGAACGCGGAAGGCGGCATTGACCAGACCCTGCTTGCGGTGGTGGTAGGGAGTCATTCCGTTATAGACATGGGTCATGGAGGTTGCGCCGTTGGCAATGCCCATCATCGCCTGCTCATAGGTGGCAGCGGAATGTCCCATGCTGACAACCACACCTGTTTCTTTACAGTAACGGGTGAGGGCAAAGTCCTCATCCAGTTCCGGGGCGAGAGTGATATATTTGATATGCCCCTTGGCTGCCGCCTGGTAGCGGGAAAACTCTTCTACACTGGCCTTTGCGATGGCTTCCGGGGGCTGTGCGCCTTTGTACTCCATATCCAGATAAGGGCCTTCAAAATGAATGCCCAGGATTTCAGCGCCCTCGTAGCCCTCGTCGATAACGGCTGCCACATTAGCTACAGCGGCAGTCAGTACATCAGGCATCTGGGTTACGGTGGTGGGGAGGATGGCAGTTACCCCTTCTTCAGGGATATGGCGCATCCAGTGTCTTAAGCCCTCTGGTGTACCATCATTAGTATCGTAGCCGTAAGCGCCGTGGGTGTGCACATCGATAAATCCGGGAACCAGGCGGGCATTTGCATAATCGGTGTCCGCTGTTTTTTCACCATAGGCATAAATCCGGCTGATTTTTTCCCCAGTTACTTCAAGTTGGGCCGGGATGAACTGGCTGCCAATCCATACACATTTGCTTTGAATAATCATGGTTTTCTCCTTTAATGTTTTATCACAGAATAAACGGAGATTTTTTTTATTTTTAAAACTTTGGTAAAAAAATCTCCTTGTTATCTATCAGTATAACCATGATTATCCAATGCGTCAAGCCTAATCCGGGAATGTTTGTATTATTTTGATTTAACTTCTTTCCACAGATGGTTGTATACCGCATCGTCCTCGTCGCCAAGATACTGGAATACCTCGCAATTTTCCAATTCATCTAAATTTGGAAATACCGACTTGTTTTCCTGAGTATCTTTGTCGAGAAGTTCAAAGGCCCCCTGGTTTGGCGTGGGGTAGGTGATGTATTCAAAGTTTCTCAGGGCAATATCCGGGCGGCAGAGGAAGTTAATCCATTTTTCTGCATTTTCTTTGTTTTGTGCATTGGAAGGGATAACCCAGGCATCGATCCAGAGATTCGTTCCTTCCTTTGGGATAACATAATCTAACTGGTAGTCCAGTTCGAGAGCTTCGACCTCCTCCTGGATATAAAGCAATTCGCCGGAGTAGATAACGCCTACGGCAGCTTCGCCGCCAATCATCTTATCGCGCACCTGATCGATAACATAGGCCTGAACCAGGGGTTTCTGTGCAATTAAAAGCTCCTTGGCTTCCTGAAGTTCGCCGGGATCAGTTGTATTCATCGAATAACCCAGATCTTTTAAGGCGACCATAAAGGTATCCCGCACGCTGTCCTGCATCAGGATTTCCCCCGAAAGGGCAGGATTCCATAAGTCTGACCAGCTGGTGGGTGGTGCAACATTTAATTCTTCCAGCCGTTTGGTGTTATAGATAATGCCCACCGTGCCCCAGCAATAGGGGACGCTGTAGCGGTTTTGCGGGTCAAAGGCCTGGGACATTTCCAGATAGCGCGGGTTAATCTGGTCAATATTGGGAATATTGTCAAAATTAATTTCCGCCAGCATATCATTTTCCATCATTCTCTGAATCATGTAATCTGAGGGACAGACCACATCATAGAGCACAGCTCCGGCATCGATAACCGGGTACATTTCCTCGTTTGTCTCAAACATATCATAGGTGACTTTAATTCCGGTTTCTTCCTCGAACATGGCAACTACTTCTTCATCAATGTATTCTCCCCAGTTATAGACATAGAGTTCATTATTATTTGCCATAGCATAATTTTTAATGGAAATCAGCCCGGCGGCAAGGAGGATGAATACAGCAGCAGTGACCATAGTCCATTTATGGAGCTGTTCTGCGCGGAGTTTTTTCTTTAGGTAAGTCCGGGTTCCGGATTCTGGTGCAGTCTCTTCCCGGCTTCTGGTTTGTGCGGTTTCCGAATACGCTGGTTTGGCCTTTGGCCGGTAGTTGGCAATTAAAAGCAGCACCAGCACTGTTAAAAAGATAATGGTCGAAAGCGCATACATAGAAGGCTGGATGCCGCGGCGCACCTGACTGTAAATCAGGGTGGAAAGGGTGTTGATTCCCGCGCCCCGTGTAAAGTGGGTGATAATAAAATCGTCTAAGGACATCGTAAAGGCTAGTAAAAAGCCGGAGAGAACACCGGGAAGGATATCGGGAAACACCACCTTAAAAAAAGCATAAAGAGGGGATGCACCCAAATCCAGGGCGGCTTCGTAAGTGCTTTTACTGGTCTGCTTTAATTTTGGCATCACGCTTAAGATAACATAGGGAATATTAAACGTAATATGGGAAATTAAAATGGTTTTAAAGCCTAACGAGATGCCAAAGGCAATAAAGCCCAGCATCAGGGAAATCCCGGTAACAATATCCGCATTCAGCATGGGAATATTGGTAATGCCCATGACAATCGTCCGGCTTACCGGTTTCATGCTGTTAATAGCGATGGCGGCAGCCGTGCCGATAATACAGGCAACCAGGGCAGAGACCAGGGCAATCATCAGGGTGTTGTACAAGGCGGAAATAATATTGGCATCGGAAAACATCTGCTGATACCAGCTGGTGGTAAAGCCGCCCCACTGTGTTCTGGATTTTGAGGTGTTAAAGGAGAGCACCATCATGGTCAGAATGGGGGCATAGAGGAAAATCAGCACCAGCACGAGATAAAAATTGGAAATAAAGCGCCGCAGGGACGGCAAGGTTGTGTTTTTCAAATCACTGTTCCCTCCCCATTTTTATCATATTTGGCAATTAATGCCATACTGATCAGGATAAAGATCATCATAACCAGGGAAATCCCGGAGCCTAAGTTCCAGTTATTTCCTTTGGTAAATTCCTGCTCGATTACATTGCCAATTAGGAGGATTTTACTTCCGCCTAAAAGGTTGCTGATAACAAAGGTGGTCAGGGCAGGGACAAATACCATGGTGATTCCGCTGATTATGCCAGGGATGCTTAGGGGCAGCATGACATACCAGAAGGTTTGGAAGGTATTGGCGCCTAAATCCCTGGCAGCGTTAATTGTATTGTCATCGATTTTTACCAGGACATTATAAATAGGCAGTACCATAAAGGGCAGGAAGTTATAAACCATGCCCAGAATAATAGCAGCCGGAGTGTTAATCAGACCCTGGGGCGGAAGGCGGAGGGCAGCAAGGAGTCCGTTAATGACTCCGCTTTTTTCCAGTAACGTCTGCCAGGCCAGAGTTCTTAAAAGAAAATTCATCCACATGGGAAGAATAAAAATAAACACGATAAATGCACTGCCGGAAACCCCTTTGGAGCGCAGGATCATTGCCAGGGGATAGGCAAAGAGCAGGCAGAATAAGGTGGCAAGCAGGGAAAGTCCCAGAGAAAGCCACAGGGCCTTGGCGTGTTCTTCCGTGGCGATTGCCAGGATATTTGCCAGAGTGAAGGCACCGGTTTTATCTGTAAGCCCAAAGTAGACAATCAGGCCCAGCGGGATAATGGTAAAGCCAAGCATCCATAAAAGATAGGGAAAGGATAATAATTTTTTACTCATTGACGCCGATTGCCTCCTCATCTTCTGAAGCTGGTTTGTTCATAATCTGAATATCAAAGGGGTCCACATGGATATCCACTTCCTTTCCCACCGGGAAAAGGTCGGTGGAGTGGACAAGCCACTCATAGCCGTCCGGTGTGGTGACTTCCATCTCGTAGTGGACACCCTTAAAAATCAAATGAGTGACGACACCGGAGAGACTGCCCTTACCCGGTTCTAAAAGATCGATGTCCTCCGGGCGGATGACCACATCCACCGGGCGGTTATTGCCAAAGCCTTTATCGACGCAGGGAAATTTTGCACCGAAAATCTCCACCAGTTCATCGCGGATCATGGTTCCTGGGACAATGTTGCTGTCCCCGATAAAGTCGGCAACAAAGGCATTTTCCGGCTCATTGTAAATATTTTCCGGGCTTCCCATCTGCTGGATATAGCCCTGGTTCATCACGACAATGGTGTCGGACATGGTCAGTGCTTCTTCCTGGTCATGGGTGACATAGATAAAGGTGATGCCAAGTTCATTTTTCAGCCGGATCAGTTCATATTGCATATCCTGGCGCAGCTTTAAATCCAGCGCGCCCAGGGGTTCATCCAGCAAAAGAAGTCGTGGCTCATTGACAATGGCCCGCGCAATGGCAATCCGCTGCTGCTGACCGCCGGAGAGGGAATCCACCGAGCGGTTTTCATAGCCGTCCAGATTAACGAGTTTTAAGGCATATTTGATTTTATCCTGGATATAGGCCTTGGATTTATTTTTAATTTTTAGTCCGAAGGCAATGTTTTCGGCAATGCTCATATGGGTGAACAGAGCATATTTCTGGAAAACGGTATTTAACGGACGTTTGTTGGGAGAAATATGGGTAATATCCTGACCATTGAAAAGCACTTTTCCAGTGTCGGGGCTTTCAAAACCGCCAATAATCCTCAGGGTGGTGGTCTTTCCGCAGCCGCTTGGCCCAAGAAGGGTGACAAAGTTATTTTCCTTCACGGTGAGATTTAGGTCGTCAAGTACCATCGTAGAGTCGAAGCTTTTTGAGATATGCTGTAAATCAATCAGTGGCTGATTCATGGCCGATTCCTCCTGTTGTACAGAATAGTGTTTGGGCTTTCCCGTTTGCTTTTGGGATTTTCGCTGGGATTCCTGCTTAAAAGCTTGGCGGTGCGCTGACCCAAATCAGGGAAGCACCGTTTTTGCTGGTGAGATAATGACTTTTTTCGGCCCGGTAATAAAAGGCCTCCCCCTTTTTGGCTTTATAAATTTTATTTCCCAGATGAATAGAAACCGCGCCGGAGAGCACATAGCCAAATTCCTCTCCTTCATGAGGGGTATCAGGGTAGGTGGAGCCTCCGGCTTCCAGGGTAAGCAGCAGGGGTTCCATGCGGTTTTTCTGGGCGTTTGGGATGATCCATTTAATATTATTTTGGTACTCGGCATCATTTTTTTCAAAATAATCCTGTTTTCCAAAAACAATCTGTTCTTCTGGCGCTTCGTTAAAAAATTCACCAATGCTCGTCCCCAGGCACTGGAGAATATCCATCAGGGTGGCGATAGAAGGGGAGGTAAGATCTCGTTCAAGCTGGGAGATAAAGCCTTTGGAAAGCTCTGCCCGGTCAGCTAATTCCTCCTGTGTCAATCCCTTACAGACTCGCAGCTCCTTTAGTTTTGCGCCGATGTTCATAAATGCCTCCTTTGTGCATTATTATGTAGACAGGTAATATGTAATTTTCTGGAAAAACAATCACTTTACAGCAAGTTTAGAAATACTAACTAGTTAATAAAAATAACTTTTAAGTTTAGTATTTTTAAACAAGCATAGTCTATTATACAGAAAATTGCCACGCTGTCAATACCCTGATGGAAAGGAATTTATTCTGGATAAAAAAATGATAAAAAATCAACAAATAATCTTCGATCTGGGCAAGCCATTACTTCACAAATCCATATTTTTGTGGTATGATAGATAAAGCTTGAAGAATACGGCATTTTTAGGAGGATTTTATTGATATGAAGGGAAAGTACATGGCATATGTAGGGTCGTACTCCTACACTGGGAAGGCAAAGGGAATTACCGTATATGATGTGGACGTGGAAAAAGGGGTTTTCAAGGAACGCTGTGAAGTGGAAGTGGACAACTCTTCCTATGTAATTGCTTCCCATAATGGAAAAAACCTTTATTCGATTGCAGATGAGGGCGTGGTTTCTTTCCGTATTTTGGAAAATGGAAGCCTTAGCCGCTTAAACAGCAGGAACATTAAAGGAATGCGGGGTTGTCATTTATCGACAGATAAGGATGATCATTATATTTTTGTTTCCGGTTATCATGACGGGAAGGCGACAGTGCTTCGGCTGAATGAGGATGGTTCCGTGGGCCCGATTGTGGACGGCGTATTTCATAAGGGCTATGGTTCTGTGGCAGAGCGAAATTTCCGCCCCCATGTAAGCTGCACCCGTTTAGCTCCTGACGGTAAATATGTAATGGCTGCTGACCTTGGGATTGACCAGGTGAGAATTTATCGCTTTGATGATGAAAAGTTAGTTCAGGTCGATGCGATTCGCTGCGAAAGGGAGTCAGCACCAAGGCATTTTCTGTTTAGCGCCGACGGACGCTTTATCTACCTGATGTACGAGCTGAAAAATGTGATTGATGTATTTTCCTATGAGACCGGAGAAAAAGTGCCCAAGATAGAAAAAATTCAGACGATTTCAACGATTGGCGATAAGCGCTATTCTGAGCTGACTGCGGCCTGCTCCCTTCGCCTGACACCGGATAACCGGCATGTATTCTGCTCAAATGCAGGGGATAATGCGGTGAGCATTTATTCGCGCGATGAGGAGAGCGGACTTTTGGAATTTCTCTGCTGTCTGCCAGTCAGCGGCGACTATCCAAAGGACATTGCCATTTTCCCGGATCAGAAGCATATTGCCTCTGTCAATCATGAAAGCGGAAGCATTACTTTTTTCAGGGTGGATTATGAAAAGCATCTGCTGGTCATGAGTGCTAGGGAGATTTCGGTGAATGAGCCAAACTGCTGTAAGATTGTTAAGATTGCAGATTAGGAAGTGGTGTATATGCTCAGGGGAGGGCGAGGTTGCCTTCCCCTGATGTTTGTGAAGTCTAAGGCAGATGGTGGAGTTAAGATAAGTTGTAAGGTAAGGATAATGGTGAGATTAAGGCAGTTGGCGAAGTTAAGATAAACTGTAAGGTAAAGATAAATGGTGAGGTTAAGGTAGTTGGCGAAGTTAAGATAAACTGTAAGGTAAAGATAAATGGTGAAGTTAAGATAAATTGTAAAGTTTAAGGAGGACGTGATGTCGGGGTCGGTGTTTGGAAAGTGCTTTCAGGTAATGACCTGGGGGGAGAGCCATGGAAAAGGGATAGGAGTAGTGCTTGACGGATGTCCGGCTGGGCTGGCGGTTGATGAGGAAGATATTCAGTGTTTTCTTAATCGCAGGAAGCCGGGGCAGAGCCGGTTTACGACACAGAGAAAGGAAGAGGACAGGGTGGAAATTCTGTCCGGTGTGTTTGAAGGAAGGACGACGGGATGTCCGATTGCGCTGGAGGTAAGAAATACCGATCAGCGTTCTAAAGATTATGGAAATATTAAAGAGGTTTATCGTCCAGGCCATGCGGATTATACGTTGGATGCAAAATATGGATTTCGGGATTACCGGGGCGGCGGGCGCTCTTCCGGGCGGGAAACGATTGGGAGGGTGGCAGCAGGGGCAATTGCAGCTAAACTTCTGCAAGAATTGGGTATAGAGGTAAGGGCATATACGAAGGCCATCGGCGGAATTTCGATTACCAGTGAGAATTTTAGCTGGAATGAAATGGAAAATAACCGATTGTATATGCCGGATGCAGTTGCGGCGAAGGCTGCAGAATCCCTTTTGGACAGCATGATGGAAGAGACGGATTCCCTGGGAGGGGTGGTAGAGTGTGTAATTACGGGACTTCCTGCAGGCGTTGGGGAGCCGGTATTTGATAAGCTGGATGCAAATTTAGCTAAGGCAGTTTTTTCCATCGGAGCGGTGAAGGGTTTTGAGATCGGTGACGGTTTTATGGCGGCAGAATCCCGTGGGTCGTTAAATAATGACAGTTTTTGTGTGGGAGAACATGGGGAAATAGAGAAGGCGACAAATCATGCGGGAGGGATACTTGGAGGAATCAGTGATGGTTCAGCGGTGGTGTTTCGCGCAGCATTTAAACCTACGCCGTCGATTGCACTGGCCCAAAAAACAGTGAACCAGAAGGGGGAGGAGACGGTTTTGGAGATTAAGGGCAGGCATGATCCGGTTATCGTCCCCAGGGCAGTGGTAGTAGTTGAGGCAATGGCGGCGCTGACGGTGGCAGATTTAGTGATTCAGGGGATGGGCTCTAGAGTGGATAAGCTGAAGCCGTGGATGGCTGTTAAGCATTTAGGCGAAAAAATTTAAGATTAAGAAATTTAAGATTAAGAAATCTAAGATGAAGAAATTTAGATGAAGAAATAAAAAATGCAACGAATGGTGAAAGGATGAGACAGGATGAAGATTGCAATGGGAAATGATCACAGCGCAGTGGAGATGAAGCTGGAGATAAAGGCTTATCTGGAAGATAAGGGGTACGAGGTTGTGGATTTTGGGACGAATGATACGGTAAGCTGCGATTATCCGGTTTACGGTGAGAAGGTGGGCCGGGCAGTTGCGGGAGGTGAGGCAGATCTGGGGATTCTTATTTGCGGCACAGGAGTGGGAATTTCCCTGGCAGCCAATAAGGTGAAGGGGATTCGCGCCTGTGTGTGCAGTGAACCCTATAGTGCGAAATTATCCCGTCTGCATAATAATACAAATATTTTGGCATTTGGCGCCCGTGTGGTGGGGGTGGAACTTGCGAAGATGATCGTGGACCAGTGGCTGGAGGCTGAGTTTGAAGGCGGGCGGCATCAGCGCAGGGTGGATATGATCATGGAGATTGAAAAGAATGGCAAATAATGAGGAAAAGTATGCCCGGATGCGGGAGAAGGTCTGCAGCGCAGAACGGATATTGATTGGAATTGGCGGTGAGTGGGGGATTGAGGGAAGTCTGAAGGAGGAGAAAAATCAGCGGGTGAGGCAGGCATATGGGGAGCTTTATGCGCTGGTTAAGGATAAGGATTATTTTATTGTGACAACGCTGACTGATGGGGCGATTTATGACACGGCGTTATTGAAGGAGAGGTTTGTGGCACCCTGTGGAAACGTGCATTGGCGTCAGTGCGGGAAGGGATGTACGACGGATATTTGGGAAGAAGGGGAGGTAAAGGGAGATGTCTGCCCGCATTGCGGCGGGCCTTTGGTGGAAAATACGATTCAGTCGGAATGTTATATTGAGGAGGGGTATCTTTCGCAGTGGAAGAAGTATCAGCTCTGGCTTTCGACGACGTTAAATAAGGAACTGGTGGTGCTGGAGCTGGGGGTGGGCTTTAAGACACCCACGGTTATTCGCTGGCCCTTTGAGAAAACGGTATTTTTCAATAAGAAGGCGTGGTTGTTTCGGGTGCATCAGGAGCTTTTTCAAACCAGTGAAGAAATTAAGGAGAAATCAACTCCGATTGCGAAGGATTCTGTCGAATTTTTGATTGTACATCCAGGAAAGTTGTGATAAAATGATGCATACGGGATGTTATCTGTATCAACGACGGCAGGTAAGTCGGCAGGAAATAAGCTGGGAAGGATGAGAGTATGATTGCCATTATTGATTATGATGCAGGAAATTTGCGGAGTGTGGAAAAGGCTCTGCTCGCCCTGGGAGAAAAGGCTGTGGTAAGCCGGGACAGGGAGACGATACTCAGGGCAGATAAGGTAATTCTTCCCGGCGTGGGATCGTTTGGTGATGCTATGGGGCGTCTGGTGCAGTATGAATTAGTAGAAGTGATTCATCAGGTGGTAGAGCAGGGAACACCATTTTTGGGAATATGCCTTGGGATGCAGCTGATGTTTTTACAGAGCGAGGAGAGCGAGGGTATCCGCGGGCTGGGGATTTTTCCCGGCAGGATTTTGCGGATTCCTGCATTGCCCGGAGTAAAGATTCCGCATATGGGATGGAACTCGCTGGTAATTCGATCGGATTCCCGTTTGTTTCAGGGGATCACATCGGGGGATTATGTGTATTTCGTCCATTCCTATTATCTGAAGGCTGAAGATGAGGGGATTGTGGCGGCCTCGACGGAGTACTCTACCCATATCCATGCAGCGGTGGAGAAAGGAAATGTGTTTGGCTGTCAGTTCCACCCGGAAAAGAGCGGGGAGACGGGACTTAGGATTCTTCAAAATTTTATTTCCTTGTAAGGGGGAGGCTATGTTTACTAAACGGATTATTCCCTGCCTGGATGTAAAGAATGGCCGGGTGGTTAAGGGCGTTAATTTTGTAAACCTGCGGGATGCGGGGGACCCGGTGGAGATTGCTGCGGCCTATGATAAGGCGGGAGCGGACGAACTGGTGTTTCTGGATATTACGGCAACTTCAGATGCGAGAGCTACCGTGGTGGAGATGGTGCGCCGGGTGGCAGAGAAAGTGTTTATTCCTTTTACCGTGGGTGGAGGAATCCGCACCGTGGAGGATTTTCGGATGCTTCTCCGGGAAGGGGCAGATAAGATTTCCATTAATTCTTCGGCAATTAATACACCAGAGCTGATTTCCCAGGCGGCAGATAAGTTTGGAAGCCAGTGTGTGGTGGTGGCGATTGATGCCAGAAGGCGGGAGGATGGAAGCGGATGGAATATTTATAAAAATGGCGGAAGGATTGATACCGGCCTCGATGCTTTGGCGTGGGCCAAACGGGTGGAACAGCTGGGAGCAGGAGAGATTTTGCTGACCAGCATGGATGCAGACGGAACAAAGGCCGGCTATGACAATGTACTGACCGCAGCAGTGGCTGAACGGGTATCCATTCCGGTGATTGCCTCCGGCGGCGCGGGGGCGATGGAGCATTTTTATGATGCGCTGACGGTGGGAAAGGCAGATGCGGCATTAGCGGCCTCGCTTTTCCACTATAAGGAACTGGAAATCCGGGATTTGAAGGCATATTTGGCGGGCCGGGGAATCTACGTGAGACAGTAACCTTCATGCGCCCACAAGGGCGCACTTGGAATACCTGAATTTAAACCGCCTAATCGGCGGTGGACTTTTACAGTAAACCTCCATGCGCCCACAAATGGTCATACCACCATAAATAAAAGTCTGCTGGGCGCACTTGGAATACCTGAATTTAAACCGCCTAATCGGCGGTGGACTTTTACAGTAAATACCTGCAGGTGCATCGGGGCTTTGTGGGCTTTCCTGGGCAGTTTGTATCTCCGCAAGACCATAGATACCTGCAGATGGATGCCGGACGAAGGAGGAATTACGACAGGCATTGCCTGATCATGATAAATAAGCGATAAGAGAAAAGGAGAGGAAGAACATATGGCAGCGATAACGAATGACTGGCTGGTGCCCCTGGAAGGTGAGTTTAAGAAACCCTATTACCGCCAATTGTATGAGACGGTAAAGTCGGAGTATGAGTCAAAACAGATTTTTCCGGCACCAGAGGATGTATTTAATGCATTTGAATTTACGCCATTAAGTAAGGTAAAGGTGGTTATTCTGGGGCAAGACCCCTATCACGGTGACGGGCAGGCGCATGGACTTTGCTTTTCGGTAAAGCCGGACGTGGCAGTTCCGCCGTCTTTGGTAAATATTTATCAGGAGCTTAAGGAAGATATGAACTGCTATGTTCCTGATAATGGGTATTTGAAGAAATGGGCGGATCAGGGCGTACTTCTTTTGAATACGGTGCTGACTGTGCGTGCCCATGCAGCAAATTCGCATCGGGGAATTGGCTGGGAGGAGTTTACAAACGCGGCTATCCGGGTGCTGAATGAGCAGGATCGTCCGATTGTGTATCTGCTTTGGGGAAAGCCTGCCCAGTCGAAAAAAACGATGCTGAAAAATCCCAAGCATTTAATTTTGGAAGCGCCGCATCCAAGCCCACTTTCCGCTTTCCGCGGATTTTTTGGATGTAAGCATTTTAGTAAAACGAATGAATTTTTAAAGGAGCATGGTCTGGAGCCGATTGACTGGCAGATAGAAAATATTCATCAATAAACACAGCGTATGACTAAAGACGATGAAACATGCAGTGTATGGAGGAAAGAATGAGTGTTGTCGAACTATTAAAGGTAATTGTTCAGGGAATTGTAGAGGGCTTTACTGAATGGCTTCCCATCAGCAGCACAGGACACATGCTTTTGGTGGATGAGATTATTCAAATGGATCAGCCGGAAGCCTTTTTGAATGTGTTTTTTGTGGTTATTCAGCTGGGAGCAATTCTGGCAGTTGTATTGCTGTATTATGAACGGCTGAATCCCTTTTCGCGGCGGAAGAAGCTGGCTGCACGGAACGCGACCATTGTCCTTTGGCTGAAAATTATCTGGGCATGTGTTCCCGCGGCTGTTTTTGGGCTGCTGCTGAATGACTGGATGGATGCACATTTGAAAAATCCTTTTGTTATTTCGGCGATGCTGATTATTTATGGTGTTCTCTTTATCCTTCTGGAAAACAGGAACCGGAGAGTAGATTTTACGATTCAAAAGACCGGACAGATTAGCTTTCAGACAGCGTTTTATATTGGGCTGTTTCAGCTTTTAAGTTTGGTTCCGGGAACTTCGCGTTCCGGCGCTACGATTTTAGGTGCCATGCTTCTTGGGTGTTCACGGAGCGCGGCGGCGGAATTTTCATTTTTCTTAGGGATTCCTGTGATGTTCGGTGCAAGTCTGCTGAAAATCGTTGTATTTTTTGTGAAGGGGAATATGTTTACCTTTCCCCAGGTGATTTACCTGCTTTTGGGCATGGTGGTTGCCTTTTTGGTATCGGTGTATTCGATTAAGTTTTTGATGGGATATATCCGCAGCCATGACTTTAAATTTTTTGGATATTACCGGATAGTGCTGGGAATTATTGTGATTGCCTACTTTGGGATTACAGCACTGGCGGTGCCGGTGTAGGTAGGGAAGAGACGCCAGCTGATAAGGTGTCAGAAGTAAGAAAAAGCAATTGATGTTTGGAATGATAAGCGATAAAGAAAAGCCTGGGATTAATCCAGGCTTTCTGCGATCTCGTAGATAAGGCGTTCGGAATCCTCCCAACCCAGGCATGGGTCAGTGATGGATTTTCCGTAGCAGCCCTCGCCGATTTTCTGTGCTCCCGGTTCGATATAGCTTTCAATCATCAAACCTTTGACGAACTGGTGAATTTCTTTGGCATGGCGGCGACTGTGCAGGACTTCCTTGGAAATGCGGATCTGCTCCATGTATTTTTTATTGGAATTGGAATGGTTGACATCAACAATGCAGGCCGGGTATAAGAGATTTCCGCGTTCCTTATAAAGCTGCAGAAGAAGTTCCAAATCTTCAAAATGGTAATTGGGCAGGCACTGACCATGTTTATTTACTGCACCGCGAAGGATGGTGTGGGTCAGAGGGTTTCCTTCTGATTTTACTTCCCAGCCGCGGAAGATAAAGTCATGGGGATGCTGGGCAGCGTAGACGGAGTTTAACATTACAGATAAATCACCGCTGGTGGGGTTTTTCATACCCACGGGAACATTACATCCACTGGAGACCAGGCGGTGATACTGATTTTCCACGGAGCGGGCGCCTACGGCGATATAGGACATCATATCCGATAAATAGCGAAGATTTTCCGGGTAAAGCATCTCATCGGCAGTGGTTAGGCCGGTTTCCCTAAGGACGCGCATGTGCATGTGGCGGATGGCAAGGATACCTTCAAGCATATTGGGCTTTTTTTCCGGATCAGGCTGATGAAGCATGCCCTTATAGCCGTCACCGGTGGTGCGTGGTTTGTTCGTGTATACACGGGGGATAAGGATGAGCTTATCGGCAACCTTTTCCTGTACTTTGGCAAGACGGTTGGCATAATCACAGACAGAATCCTCGTTATCGGCGGAACAGGGGCCGATAATTAAGATAAGTTTATCACTTTCGCCCTTAAAAACCTGGGCAATTTCTTCATCTCTGGTTTCTTTAATTGCCGCTAATTCCAGCGGGAGCGGATACTGTTCCCGGATTTCCGCAGGGGTTGGCAGTTTGTTTATAAATGTAAATCCCATGGTAAAACCTCCAAGTTTTGTAAAAATAAGTCAGTAAATCTTAAGCAATGTAAGCCAATATTAATTTGAACTTTAGTCATTGAAACATTATAATATAGGTGTAGCTGGAAATCAAGACAGAAAAGAGAAAAAACTTTGAGACTTTAATCGAATAAAAGGAGAGAATTTTATGAAGAAAACAGGATTAATGGTTATGGGACTGGCGGCAGTGTTAGGAATTGGCAGTGCAGTTGGTGTGTGCGGGGGCACGAAGAAGATTATTAAATTTGAGGATGGAAAAAGAGTGGAAATTGATGTGGAGAATGGCGGGGCTGCAGTGGGAAATGAGGCAAGAAGCGAAGCCGCAACAGAAGCGGCGGATTTAAGCTTTGGCGGGGCTGAGACAGATTTGGACAGTGCATTTACGTATACGCCGGAAACGACGGAGGAAGGTGCTTTGGGTGAAGAAGGTATTCTGGAACTGGGAAAGTTCTGGGGCCCAGTGACGGAAAAACTGGATGGAAGTTTTATCATTGACAGTAAGGTACCCGACGGGTATCAGGGAGATATTGTGATTCATATTGACCCAGATAATACCCTGGTTTTAGATGCTTTAACGGGATTTCCGGTGACGGAAGGAGAGATTGCAGCCGGACAGACGACGTATGTCTATACCAGCCCGGCGATGACGATGAGCCTTCCGCCGCAGACAACCGCAGAGCTGGTTTTAGTGAATGTTCCGCAGGATGCGGGTGCTCCGCTGTATGTGAGGGCATCGGGTGCACTTGAAGCGGATGGAGCAGGTGGTTATGTGCTGAAATCAACCAGAGGGGAAGAGATTAAGGTTCCGGCGGACTGCCCGATTACACCATTTTTAACCCGGCAGATGGTACGGTTAGAAGATATTGCCAAGGGAAGAAAGTGCCTGGTTTGGCTGGGCGCAGATGGTCAGGCAGAGAGAATTGTATTGTTTAATCAATGAAAAATGGTAAAAGAAGATTGAATTTGATAGAGTAGATATAGAAGTAATAGATCTAAGGCTGAAATCCTGAGAATGACTGAGGGTTTTGGCCTTGTCTTTTTGTGATTTATGGGTAAAGGAGTATGAAAAGTTGGTTGATTTTATTGCAATTTAGTGGGAATTAAAAAATAGATAAGGTTTTGCAACGAAAAAGTTGACTTTTTAATGATTTTTAATGTAAAATAAATAAAAATTGCATAAGTTTTAGATTATGGTAAAACTTAAATATTTTTGCAAATTCTTTAACTAAGTATTGATAAAAGTGAAAAGAAAAGTGTGCAGAATGGAGGGGAAATGAAGTTAAAACGTATTTTAGTGACAACCGCAGTGATTTGTGCGATGTTTGCCACGACAGCTTATGCAGAAAATTATTCACTATGGTTTGGGGGGACTCCCCGATATGGTACATTTACATTTATTTCAGAAGAGGAGCTTGCTACATTAGGACAAGTAGAACAGGCTGTTCAGCAGTTTAAAAATAATTATATTCGGGATGATATGAGTTTATTTGAAAAAGAAATGGTAATCATTGATTATCTGATGGTCCATGTTGATTATGGCGATGAAAATGTTTCAAAGTCGCATTGGGCGTACGGCGCATTGGTTGAAGGGAGCGCAGTCTGTGAGGGATATGCAAAAGCATTTATGGAACTGGCAGGTGCCTGCGGTATAGAGACAAAAATGATTATAGGAAAAACATATGAACCACATGCTTGGAATCTGGTAAAACTGGACGATGGGGAATGGTATCATGTGGATGTAACCTATGCGGATACAGGTTCTTTTTACGGTCATTATAACCATGATCGAAGTGCGATGAGAACGGCAGATGCACATTGTACTAGCATTGAAGGCTTAGGAGAACTTTGGCTGACGGATATTAATTATCCTGATGGGATTATTGAATTTAATCATACCTGGGATCGTGCGCAGGGACCTGCGGCAAACGGATATTTGTATGGACCGAAGGTAGCTGATGAGTATTTTATGAATGGAGTTGTGGATTTGTCTCTGGCAAAGCCCTATGAAGAACTCCGACAGATAATGGGTACAAATGATAATGCGCATAATCGGCGTTCGGAAGAGATGCTTGCAGAGTTTGATTATGTTATTCCTTTCACTACCTGGGATGAAACGATGGAAGCTGCCCAGGCTTACCTGCGTTCTGCGCCAAAAGAAAATCTGCGGCTTGCGGTTAAGTATGAAAACTGGGAAGTGTATTCCAAGTCTAAAGGTGATCATGAATATATTTTTGCTTATGAATTAATAAAAGAACCTGAGCAATATGGATTTGGAAAGTTTAAAATTGGAGAATGGTATCTGACCAGTGGATTTATTAATTATGAGCCGTTTGATGAACAAAATAATTACTATGATCTCTTTTATAGTTATAAAGCAGGTGAACAAAATCCTTATCTTTATAATGAATAAAGAAACATTAAAATGTTGAAAATGGAGGTATGAACTGTATTTATGGTTGACAACCCCATCTTTCTTCTATATAATAATCTGTAACTTCACAGAGGCGATGATAAGAAAAAGTAGTATCCGACAGCAGCATACAGAAAGTTGCCGGTGGATGAGAGGCGCATGGAAAGCCGGATATGAATACATCTTTGAGCTTTGTACTGAACGGTTGGAAGGTTTTGAAAGGTGGCAGATAGCTGCGACTTTGTTCCCGGCCCAGTAGGCTGCAACGGTTTTGCATCCGTTATCATGCGAGTCTTATAGAGCTGGACAGGTATGGGGAGGAATTATTCTTAACCCGATGTGAAACGGATGTAGGACTTAGTAAGGCAGGCGGCGTGAGCAGTCTGTGAATGTAAGGTGGTAACGCGGGTATTAACTCGTCCTTCGGCTTGGGGGACGAGTTTTTTGATCCGCTGAATTTTGATCCGCTGAAAAAGGTATGAACCAGGAGGAGATGGAATGTTCAGGCTTGTGTACGGATAGGTTTATTTTAAGGTAAATGACGCAAAATGAATGTTCAGATAAACTTCGGGGAAAGGTGAAAGGAGAACAGAAAATTATGCAGATTTATGATGAATTGGTTGCCCGTGGGCTGATTGCCCAGGTGACGAATGAGGATGAAGTTCGGAAGATGGTGAATGCGGGGAAGGCAGTGTTTTACATTGGTTTTGACCCGACGGCGGACAGCCTTCATGTCGGACATTTTATGGCACTTTGTCTGATGAAGCGTCTGCAGATGGCAGGAAATAAGCCTATTGCCCTTCTTGGCGGGGGGACGGGAATGATCGGCGATCCTTCGGGGCGATCGGATTTGCGGCAGATGATGACGGTGGAAACGATTCAGCACAATATTGACTGTTTTAAAAAGCAGATGAGCCGGTTTATTGATTTTTCGGACGACAAGGCGCTGATGGTAAATAATGCGGACTGGCTGCTGGAGTTAAATTATGTACAGCTTCTGCGCGAGGTTGGGGTGCATTTTTCAGTTAACCGTATGCTGACAGCAGAGTGTTATAAACAGAGAATGGAAAAGGGTTTAAGCTTTTTGGAATTTAACTACATGATTATGCAGAGTTACGATTTCTATGAGTTATTCCAGCGCTACGGATGTAATATGCAGTTTGGCGGCGATGATCAGTGGTCGAATATTTTAGGCGGTACGGAACTGATCCGGCGCAAGCTGGGCCAGGACGCGCACGGGATGACGATTACCCTGCTGTTAAATTCTGAGGGCAAGAAGATGGGCAAGACCCAGGCTGGTGCGGTATGGCTTGACCCGGAAAAGACTTCGCCGTTTGAGTTTTACCAGTATTGGAGAAATGTTGCCGATGCGGATGTTTTAAAGTGTCTTAGGATGCTGACCTTCCTCCCGTTAGAGCAGATTGATGAGATGGATAAGTGGGAAGGCAGTCAGTTAAATCAGGCGAAAGAGATTTTAGCCTATGAACTGACCGCATTAGTTCACGGCGAGGAAGAGGCAGGAAAGGCGCAGGAAGCTTCCAGGGCATTGTTCGCCGGCGGCGGGGACGCTTCGCACATGCCAAGTTATTGTTTTAAGGAAGAGGATTTCAGGGATGGAAACATCGATATTCTTGCTGTTTTAACCAGTTCCGGTCTTTCGGCAAGCCGTTCAGAGGCGAGAAGAAATGTGGAACAGGGCGGAGTTTCCGTCGATGGGATACAGGAAAAGGATGTAAAGAGAACCTTTGCGAAGGAAGATTTTGCCGGAGATGGAAAGGTGATTAAGCGCGGAAAGAAAAACTTTGTGCGGGTGTACGCAGAATAAAAGACGGTTAAAATTGTAATAAACTCTTTCTTGCATTTTTGGGGAAATAACGGTATGATTATCCTACAGGAAAGGGGAGATGCTTATGACACACGGCAGAAGAAAAAAGATGGCAGCGGCAGTTCTTTCAGCAGTGATGATTTTGGGGACAGGCTTTACTTCCTATGCCCAGGGCTGGAAGCAGGATGTTTGGGGCTGGTGGTATGAAAATGCTGACGGAACCTATCCGGTAAATACCTGGTATGAGGACGAGGACGGTTCCTGGTATTTTTTTAATGAAATGGGTTATTTGATCTCTAATTGTTATCGCTTGATTGATGGAAGCTTTTATGCCTTTGGCAATGACGGAAAGTGGAATGGTTGTGTGTTTTCTGATATTTACCCTGGTGTGTGGACGGGGAATGATTACCGTAATGACTGGTCAGGAATACAGATGCATGTGCCGGAAGGGTTTACCATGACGACGGCGATGGATTCCGGGAGGCTTGCAGAAAGTAATAATTTTGTTGAGTTTGTGGTGTGGACACCGGATGGTACCGGGTCGGGGATTGAACTGGAATATATGGATGCCTATAATTTCTCTAAGGGTGCGGATACTTCGGTTGAATCACTGGTGACGTTAAGAAGTCTGCGCTTGGCTTTGGAAGGGTATGAGATTGACCAGGTAACGACAGTAAATCTGAATGGAAGAGAGTATATGAAGCTTTCGGTAAGTATGGAAGGGCTGCTTAAGCAGGATTTGTACTGCCGGAAGGCGGGAACACATTATTTTGAATGTATTTCTGCGATTTACTGGTTGGCGAGCGAGCCTTATATTGATATGCTGATTGACAGTATTCATTAGAGCGTAAAAGGGTCTGTTGTAAAATGCAGCTTATGTACAAGTTATGGGATGAAACGTTTGTGGTTTTGGCGCCATATTGTACAGACAGCAGTGATTTTGCAGCAGGCTCTTTTTTTGCAGAGGTTCGGGCAGTTCAGGTGCGCCTGGCAGATGTTTATTTATGCTGGTGCCAGATGTTGTGTACTGTTTTTCTTCCATGGATAATATAGTAAATTAACGGATTTGCTGATTTCCAGGAGGTTTTTGATGTCGCTGCTGGAACTTTTTTTACTGGCTGTAGGATTATCCATGGATGCATTTGCTGTGTCAGTCTGCAAGGGGCTCTCGCTTTCGCGGGTGGAAAAAAGGCACATGTTTTTGGCGGGAGTATATTTTGGAGGGTTTCAGGCGGGGATGCCTGCCTTGGGGTATTTTTTGGGACTGCAGTTTCAGGAGACAATTATTGCTGTTGATCACTGGATTGCCTTTTTTCTACTGGGATATATTGGGCTTGATATGGTAAAGGATGCCCTGGGAGGGAAGGAAGAAGCCCTGGATGATTCTTTTGCGGTAAAAACGATGGCAGCTTTGGCGGTGGCGACCAGCATTGATGCGCTGGCGGTGGGGATTACCTTTGCTTTTTTGCAGGTAAGGCTTTTGCCTGCGGTTTCCTTTATCGGTATGATAACCTTTGTTTTTTCTATGGCAGGAGTGAAGGCAGGGAACAGCTTTGGCAGCCGCTGCCGTTATCGGGCACAGCTTGCCGGAGGAGTAATTTTGATGCTGATGGGGGTGAAAATCCTTTGCGAACATCTTCTGGCGCATAGTGGGATAAGATAAAGGAGGGCATTTAGGGGATGCGTATCCGGCATTCAGATATGTTTTAGGAAGCGTAGTACTAAAGCCAGTGTTCGGTTTGTATTATATCTGGCGAAACTAGGCAGGATTTTGTGTATTTTTTGTCTTGCAAAGGAAGAGGATTGTGTGCTATGATATTACGCAAGTATTCGGAAGGCCGACGCGGGCAGATTGAGGGAGGTCTGTCTGGGTGCGGCTTTTTATTTATCTATGGTGAAAATTGAGTGTTGATTAGGCGGTTTACGATCAGGTATTCCAAGAGCGCCCAGCAGGTGTTCATTTATGGCGGTACGACTGATTGTGGGCGCATGGAGATTTATGGGAGGTTATCTGGAGGAAAGCTGTTCTTCAGGAGGGCATAAAGGGAAATGATGGAATATAATCCGATGAGAGATGAATGGATAGATGAGATTGGAATTTTGGCAAAGCTGGAATTGACCGGGAAAGAGCGGGAAAAGGCAAAGCAGGATATAGCGCAGATGATCCGGTATATTGAACGGCTGAAGGAAGTCGATACCAGAGATGTAGAGCCATCGTTTGGTGTGCTGCCCGTCAGTAATGTTTTCCGGGAGGATGAGATAATTCCCGTGGAGGACAGGGATGCTATTCTGGCAAATGCGCCGAAACTGAGGGACAGGGCGGTGGTTGTTCCCAGGACGATTGGGTGAACATACAGCTTGGCAAAACATGATTGTTGTTCTCAGGATAATTGGGTGAACAGGACAGGAAGGGTGAGGCGATGGATGTACTGGATTTAACAGCGGTGGAACTGGGAAGGCAGATTAAGGCTGGGCAGGTTTCGGCGGTGGAGGCGGCTAAGGCGGCGCTTTTGCAGATAGAGGCGACGGAGGCCTGTTGTCATGCCTTTATCCAGGTGGACAGGGAGGGCGCTTTAAAACAAGCAGAGGAGGTTCAGTGCCGGATTGAGGACGGGTCTCTTACCGGGCCGTTAGCAGGGGTTCCTATGGCGGTTAAGGATAATCTTTGTATTAAAGATCAGTGGACGACCTGCGGCTCGAAGATGCTTTCTGACTTTCATCCTTCCTATACGGCAACGGCGGTCGAATGTCTTAAGCAGGCGGGCGCAGTAATTTTGGGAAAGACAAATATGGACGAGTTTG
>CAJUDX010000018.1 GCA_910584785.1 uncultured Lachnospiraceae bacterium
ATTGTTATTTTTATCTTGTAGCGTCAAAAGAATATAAGGATAGGTTTTTCATAATATTGTTTTTATAATTACCATATAATTTTCAAAATACATTAAAATAAAATTCTACTTGTGCTATAATGTCAATAAATAATACCGTAATCTTAACATCAATATAGATAAAATAAAGCCCCGAACCGTAATAGCTTACTGTTCAAGGCTTTTTCTTTTCTTCTTACAACAACAAAACTCCTTCCCTTCATCCCCCCAGCCTCTCCAGCAAATCCACCCCCATCAACAAAAATCCATTCTTCACCACCCAGTTCACCCCGACAATCCACGCAGCTACCAGCACCCATCTGGCATACCTTTTCTGAAATCCGCCTTTCCTGTTCTTTAACCCCTGCGCCATCCCCACAGCAAAATACCCTGTCTCCACCATCACCGCAATCACCGCATAAAGCACAAAGGGATGATAGCAAAAACTTTTTAAAATCTCCCCATGAAACAAAGCCCGTATCGCCCTTGTTCCCCCGCATCCGGGACAATAAAGCCCTGTAATGAAATGAAACAGGCAGGGAAATCCCTGCCCTTGCTTTATCAAGTCAATCACCCATACGAAACGTGTCATGTACCGTCCTCACCGCCCTGTTTGCGTCAATCTCATCGATCAGCACCGTAATCCTGATTTCTGATGTTGCAATCATCTTAATATTAATATTCGCCGCATAAAGCGCCTCAAACATCTTCGCTGCCACACCGGGATTGCTGAGCATCCCTGCGCCGACAATGGATATCTTTGCCACATCCTGCTCACAGGTCACATCCTGCGCCGTAATTGCGGCCTTGTTCTCATTAAGAAGCGTCATCGCCTCCTGCAAGTCTGTCCGTGCCACCGTAAAGGAAATATCCTTCCTGTCCTCGCGTCCCACCGACTGGATAATAATATCTACATTGATATGATTTCTTGCCAGGATATTAAAGATTTTAAAGGCAATCCCCGGCTCATTCTTTACGCCGATAATGGAAATCCTGGCTGTATTTTTATCTGCGGCAACGCCGCTAATCAACATCCGTTCCACCCTTGCATTCTCCTTTACTACAGTTCCCGGCTCCTCGGTAAGGCTGGAAAGAACCACAAGCTGTACGCCGTACTTTTTCGCCATCTCCACGGATCGGTTGTGCAGAACCTTTGCCCCCAGGGAAGCCAGTTCCAGCATTTCATCGTAGGAAACTTCTTTTAATTTTATTGCATCAGGAACAATCCTGGGGTCTGCGGTATAAACCCCATCCACATCCGTATAAATCTCACAGGCATCTGCATGAAGGGCAGCCGCCAGGGCTACTGCCGTCGTATCCGACCCGCCCCTTCCCAGGGTCGTTAAATCCTCATACTTATTCACACCCTGGAATCCGGTGATAATCACCACCCTGCGGCTGTCCAGTTCGTGGCGGATTCTCTCGGTATCAATTCTCTTAAGTTTTGCCGCACCATACACTGAAGTCGTATGCATGGCAACCTGGGCCGCATTCAGCGAAACTGCTGGAATCCCCAGCACATGGAAGGCCATCGCCATCAGTGCCACCGAAATCTGCTCCCCCGTCGTTAAAAGCATGTCCAGTTCCCGTTTCGGCGGGTTAGGGTCAATCTCATGCGCCTTGGCAATCAGCCCGTCCGTACTTTTCCCCATCGCTGAAAGGACAATTATCAGATGATGTCCCTCCCGGTAATCCTTTGCACAGCGCTCTGCCACATGAAAAATCCGTTCCTTATCGGCGACCGAACTGCCGCCAAATTTTTTCACAATTAACATCTTATCTCTCCGCTAACATCGCATTGCTCCACTAACCTCTTATCCCTCTGTTATCTTCATCACTCCACAAACATCTCATCTCTCGCAAATATCTCATCTCTCCGCCCGAATATACTTAACGATACCGGAAATCTTCCCGGCTGCCTCCAAAAACTCTGCTTCCCTCATCGGCTTGGACAGTATCGCAAACTCATCCAGCTTGTCCAACGCCACGATTTCCCTGGGACTGAACTCCATTAATTCGCTCATCCTCTCCTCCGGCTGCCCGGAAAAGCGGATAACATAGCGAAATTCATTCATTCCCATTGGTGCCAAGGTCTGCTTCTTTTCTGTCCAGCCCATCGCCACATTCTGGTGAAGGTGCTTTGCCGCGTCAATAATATCCGCCACAACCGCACTTGCCGTAGGCAGCTTTCCTGCCCCGCTTCCGCTGTACATGGTTACACCCAGCATATTCCCCTTAACTAAAATACCGTTAAACACATCGTTCACCGTAGAAAGCGGGTGATCCTCCCTCACCATCAGCGGTGCCACAAAAGCGCTAACGGTTTCCTCCCCGCTCATCCTGGCTGATCCGACCAGTTTCACTGTCATCCCCAGCTTCTTTGCATACTGGAAATCAATATCCGAAACCTGGGTAATCCCCTCCGTATAAATCTCTTCATAATTTACTTCATGCCCCGTCGCCATCGCCGTCAGGATCGCAAGCTTTCTGCAGGTATCATGCCCTTCCACATCCGCCTCAGGATTCTGCTCGGCATACCCCAGGCGCTGCGCCTCCTTTAACGCCGTCTTAAACGACCAGCCCTCCTTATCCATCTTTGTCAGGATAAAGTTCGTCGTCCCGTTTAAAATTCCGGTAATCTCCTCAACCTTCTCCCCGGTCAGACAGCGGTATAACGGACGAATAATCGGAATCCCCCCGCCCACACTGGCCTCAAAGAAGAAATTCACCTGCTTATTCCGGGCAATCTCTAAAAGTTCCGTCCCATGCGCCGCCACCAGCGCCTTATTCGATGTCGCCACATGCTTTCCCGCCAAGAGACAGGCTTTCACAAAAGGATAGGCCGGATTCAGCCCTCCCATGCACTCCACGACAATCTCCACCTCGGCGTCCTGTTCAATCACTGAAAAATCGTGAATCAGCTTATCCTCCACCGGACTTCCCGGAAAGTCCCGAAGATCCAGCACATATTTAAGCGAAACCTCCTGGCCCACTGTATGCATAATCGTTTCTTTATTCTTCTCCAGCACTTCTGCCACACCGGAACCAATCGTGCCATATCCCATTACTGCTACCTTTATCATCTTCGTCTACTCCCTGGCTAATATTTTCACATAATGAATCCCGTCCATCTCTTCCATATCCCCGACCATTTCCGAGACATTCCCCGTATTCGGCCTGACTTCCACACTTAACGTCAGCGTAGCCACGCCATTCACCGGAATACTCTGGTGAATGGTCAGAATATTTGCCTTATACACCGCAACCACATGAAGCAAATCCGACAAAAGCCCCTGTTCATCGTCCATCTGCACGACTAAAGTAATGGTTTTCCCCTTTGTATTATCATAAAAGGGAAAAATATCATCCTTATACTTATAAAAAGAACTCCGGCTGATGCCCACCTTATCCGTAGCTTCCTGAACCGTTATCGCCCGCTCAGACTCCAAAAGCCTTTTCGCTTCCACCACCTTAAGGAGCACCTCCGGCACAGCCTTCTGCTTAACCACAAAATACTTGCTCTTATCCTTCATTGCTTCCTCCGCCCGTATTTCCGCAAAAAAACAGGCGCTTGCAGAGCGGCTATGAACCTTTACCTCTGCAGGCCGTCTACAAAGTACAGCCCAGGGCAAACTTCCATTCCCGCTTTCCACAGGCGCCTGTCCGTGTCCGAAAAACATCTGTGTTTACATCAAAGATATTAACACAATCAAAGGGTTTTTGCAACCTTTTTCCACGTCTTTCCAACGTTTATAGCACTGTTCACCTATATCCTGTGTACGCAACCGCATCTGCCCTCAGTCCATCGCCGTACTGTGTTTATCCGGGCATCCAAGACTTAACCACTTCAAATAAGCACTGATAAATCCATCCAGTCCTCCGTCCAGGACATTATCCACATTCCCGCTTTCCTCCCCTGTCCGGTGATCCTTAACCATCGTATACGGCTGAAGCACATAAGACCGAATCTGGTTCCCCCAGCCAATCTCCTTCACATCCCCGCGGATATCCGAAATTTTCTCCGCATTCTCCTGCTGTTTCAGAAGAAGAAGCTTCGTCTTTAACATCTGCATCGCCTTATCCTTATTTTGAAACTGCGACCGCTCATTCTGACAAGTTACCACAATCCCCGTCGGCAGATGCGTAATCCGAATCGCCGAGGATGTCTTATTAATATGCTGCCCGCCAGCCCCGCTCGAACGGTAGGTATCAATCCGCAGGTCATCCATATTAATTTCCACATCCAAATCTTCTTCAATATCCGGCATCACATCACAGGATACAAACGAGGTCTGCCGCTTCCCCGCCGCATTAAACGGCGAAATCCGCACCAGCCGGTGAACACCTCTCTCCGACTTCAGGTAGCCAAACACATTCTCCCCGTTAATCTGAATCGTCACTGACTTAATCCCCGCTTCATCCCCATCCAGAAAATCCAGAACCTCCGTGGAAAATCCCCGGCTGTCTGCCCACCGGCAATACATCCGGTAAAGCATACTGCACCAGTCGCAGGACTCCGTCCCGCCTGCCCCCGCATTCAGCCGTAAAATCGCATTACAGCGGTCATACTCCCCGGTAAGCAGCGTGCTGAGTCTCAGCCTATCCAATTTCCCGGTAAAATCCGAAAGCATCTCTCCAATCTCAGGAATCAGCGAGGCATCATTCTCCTCATACCCCATCTCAATCATCAGGCCAATCTCTTCATACGACGTTTCCAGTTCCTTAAACCCTTCCACCGTGTCCTTTAAATTCTTCGCTTCCTTCATCAGCCGGGTAGACCTCTCCGTATCATTCCAGAACCCCGGCTCCTCCATGCTCCTGTCCAGTTCGTCAATCCGTCTTATCTTCCCGTCCAGGTCAAAGTGAATCCCTCACTTCCACTAATGGTTTCTCATACGTCAATAACGTCGATTTAAACTGATCCAGTTCAACCACAAGCTTCACCTTCTTTCTTAAATTTACTATCTGCTTTGTATTTTAGCGTCCGCTGCGTTCAATGCGGAGCGAAAGCGCGGTTCCGATGGAACATGACACCCCCGCAGCGGAAAAGCATGTCATCCCATAAAGTCCGAATTCCCCCTTTTACACTGGTTTCCTCCCGCAACACTGCTTATACTTCTTCCCGCTCCCACACGGACAGGGATCATTCGGGTAAACCTTCTGTGCGTCCCTCTTCTTCGGCGCCCGTGCCAGGCTTTCATCCTTATTGGTCCCCGTCACCTTCGCCGCCGGTTCGCGCTCTACCTTCTGTTCTACCCTTACATGGTATAAAATCCTTACCGTATCTTCCCGAATCGCTGCCGTCATGCCATCGAACATATCAAAGGCATTCATCTTATATTCCACAACCGGATCGCGATTACCATAGGCCTGCAGCCCAATCCCTTCGCGGAGCTGATCCATATCATCGATGTGCGCCATCCACTTATTATCAATCACCTTAAGCAGAATCACCCGCTCAATCTCCCGCATCTGCTCTGCCTCTGGGAACTCCGCTTCCTTTGCCTCATATAACTTAATTGCCTGCTCTTTAAGCATGTGTTTGAGTTCATTCTTCCTCATGCTCTTCATCGCATCGGTCATCACCACCGGCTTAATCGGGATAATCGGCAGCAGCAGCGTATTCAGTTCTTTCAAATCCCAGTTCTCCGTGGCAACCTCATCAGGAATCGAGATGTCCACCGCATTTTCCACGATATCCGTAACCATCTTCATAATAAATTCACGCATGTTGTCGCCGTCTAAAACCTTTCGGCGCTCGGCATAGATAATCTCACGCTGTTCATTATTCACTTCATCATACTTTAACAAATTCTCACGGATACCATAGTTATTATTCTCAATCTTCATCTGTGCCTTCTCAATGGCATTCGACAGCATCTTGTGCTCTATCTGCTCCCCTTCCGGCACACCCAAAGCTTCAAACATCTTCATCAGCCGTTCCGAGCCAAACAGACGCATCAAATCATCTTCCAGCGACAGATAGAACCTAGACTCGCCCGGATCGCCCTGACGCCCGGAACGTCCGCGAAGCTGGTTATCAATACGCCTGGACTCATGCCGCTCTGTACCGATAACCTTAAGTCCGCCCAGTTCCCTCGCCTCATCGTCCAGCTTAATATCCGTACCACGGCCCGCCATATTCGTGGCAATCGTAACTGCGCCGTGAATGCCTGCATCGGCAACAATCTCTGCCTCCAGCTCATGAAACTTCGCATTTAACACCTTATGCGGAACCCCGCGCTTTTTCAGCATCTTACTTAACATCTCCGAGGTTTCAATCGTAATCGTGCCCACCAGCACCGGCTGCCCCTTCTCATGCGCTGCTTCAATCTCATCGACAACAGCTTCAAACTTCTCTTTCTTGCTCTTATACACCGCATCATTTAAGTCCACACGGGCAATCGGTTTATTTGTGGGAATGGCGATAACGTCCATGGCATAAATATTCCGAAATTCCTTCTCTTCGGTCAATGCCGTACCGGTCATTCCCGCCTTTTTATTAAACTTATTAAAGAAGTTCTGGAAGGTAATCGTCGCCAGCGTACGGCTTTCGCGGCGCACATTCACATGTTCTTTCGCCTCAATCGCCTGGTGCAGACCATCCGAATACCGCCGTCCGGGCATAATACGCCCCGTAAACTCATCGACAATCAGAACTTCATCATCCTTCACCACATAGTCCTTATCGCGGTGCATCAGGTTATTTGCCCGCAGAGCCAGGATAATATTGTGCTGAATCTCCAGATTCTCCGGGTCGGCAAGATTTTCAATATGGAAGAAATTCTCCACCTTCTTTACACCCTGCTCAGTTAAATTCACCACCTTATCCTTTTCATTGACTATATAGTCCCCGGTTTCCTCGATCTCTTCGCCTAAAATCGCATTCATCTTGGAAAACTCGCCGGACTCCTCGCCCCTCTCCATCTGCCGCGCCAGAATATCGCAGACCTCATAAAGCTTTGTGGATTTTCCGCTCTGCCCGGAAATAATCAATGGCGTACGGGCCTCATCGATAAGTACAGAGTCCACCTCATCGATAATAGCATATTCCAGCCCCCTTAACACCATCTGCTCCTTATAAATCGCCATATTATCGCGAAGGTAGTCAAATCCCAGCTCATTATTTGTCACATACGTAATATCACAGGCATAGGCTTCTTTTCTCTGTTCGGAGGTCATACTGTTTAAGACCACACCCACGGTCAGGCCCAGGAAACGGTGCACCTGCCCCATCCACTCAGCGTCACGCTTTGCCAGGTAATCATTGACCGTAACGATATGAACACCCTTTCCTGCCAGGGCATTCAAATAAGCCGGCGCCGTAGATACCAGCGTCTTTCCTTCACCGGTACGCATCTCCGCAATACGCCCCTGGTGAAGCACAATTCCGCCGATCAGCTGAACGCGGAAATGTTCCATATTCAATGTTCTTCTCGCCGCTTCTCTGACCGTGGCAAATGCTTCGGGAAGAATATCATCCAGCGTTTCCCCACCTGCAAGGCGTTCCTTAAAAATTCTCGTCTTATCCCGCAGTTGTTCGTCAGACAGAGCTATCAGCTCCGGTCTTAAGCTTTCTATCCGGTCAATTACCGGATTAATCAGCTTTAATTCACGTTCACTATGGGTTCCAAACACTTTTTCGATTATGTTCATCGGTAATCTCCTAACTTCTTTGCATACGGGCTGCTGTCCTGTGCGTTCACCGTTATGCATACTGTTCTCTATCACTGTTCTTCCATACTGCAATCCTTGTTACAGTCCAGATATGTTCACTGCAACCAATCTTTCTTATTGTATCACTAAGTTACATTTTATTCAATGCGTTCATAAAAAATTTACGTTTCCTTACTTTTACCAAAGAAGATTATGGTAAACTAGGCAAATTGCACAAAAGCCGGGGAATTATTCCACTTATCCACACTATCCACATTTTTTTGTGCACAACCCATAAAAAAGTTATCCACAATAAAAAGATTTATTTTATGGGAAATGATAGTTATACACCAACTTATCCACATTATCCACAATTTTACCTTATTTTTTCAATTCTTACAATTTCCAAAATTCTCCTTACTTTTTTTGTACAGATGTCATAAACTTACCTTTTTCGACAAAATTTTTGCATTTTCCTCTTGACTTTTTCCCATCCTCCAATCGCCTAAACAGTGATAATTATTCCACAAAATTGTCTTTGCAATTCAAAGCTTTACCTTGTCTTTTTCTAATAAATGTGCTATACTTGATCTATCTCAAAATAAAGGAGCTGATTTTATGCGTTATACGATCGTTGGAAGAAACATTGAAGTAACCCCAGGGCTGCGTGAAGCCGTAGAAGACAAAATTGGAAAACTGGATCGCTACTTCACTCCCGACACTGAGGTAAATGTTACCATGAGTGTACAACGGGAGCGCCAGAATATCGAAGTAACTATCCCGATTAAGGGTTCCATAATCCGTGCAGAGGAATCCAGCAATGACATGTACGTATCCATTGATTTAGTTGAAGAGGTAATTGAACGGCAGATTTTAAAATATAAGAAAAAACTGGTAGACCGCAAGCAATCTTCACCCTCCTTCTCCGATACATTTTTACAGGAAGATTCTGTGATTGCAGATGAAGAAATTAAGATTGTAAAGACAAAAAAGTTTGCCGTAAAGCCAATGGACCCCGAAGAAGCCTGCCTTCAGATGGAGCTTTTAGGCCACAGTTTCTACGTATTCCTGAACTCAGAAAGCGACCAGGTTTGTGTGGTTTATAAGAGAAAAGGCGGAACATACGGATTGATTGAGCCGGAATTTTAACTGACTTTAATTACAATCAGCTGCCCGAAGATATGAACACCTTCGGGCAGCTGATTTTTGCTTTTTTCTTCCTTTGTTTTTTACTCTTTTACATTCTGCTTATTTTATCTGTCTTGTTCCTTTTCGTGCCTTGTTCCTTTTTGTACCTGGTTCCTTTCCGTATCTGGTTTCCTCTCTGTCTCCAGTCTCTTTATGCTTTCCTGCAAGTCAAATTACTCATCTTCCTTGTTCTTCTTAACATAAATTCCACATGCTGCCATCAGAGAAAATACCATCATACCCAGAAGCGCTCCGGTCGAAACACTACGATCACCTGTCCTTGGAAGCCCAAACAGCGGAACATTATCATCATCAATCGGCACAAGCACTACCGGATCTTCAGGCGGCATCATTGCCAGAGGCACATCCTCAGGATCAAGCGTTACTAGCGGTACATCCTCCGGCGGAATCTCTGTCGGCGGTGTAGGTGTAATCGTCCTGCTTGGTGGAGGATTCGGATCTATCCGGTTGCCTCCTCCAGGCGGGTTCGAAGGATTGCCTGGGGTATCAGGAGTTGTTGGGGGTGGGTTATCTGGGGTTGTTGGGGGGGGATTATCTGGTGTATGCGTATTGGTAATCGTAAACATATTCGTTTCCTCATTAAATGCATATGTGGTCGAATATTTATCAATTACTGTATTTTCCACTACAGTATACACAATCTCCTTACCATTCTTATTCACTGGCAGGTCTTTCCACTCATAACTCCACTGATTACCTTCGTTCAGCGTCACTGCTGCTCCTTCGGGAATACCATCCGCCATCAGCTGGACTTCTACACCTGCCGGACGCAGATTTGCCTGATTATTCTGATCTTCCCATACTTTAGTTGCTTTCAGGGTCTTTACTTCGGGAGTGTACTTATTAGTAACTGTAAAGAGTCTGGTTTCTTCTTCATAAGTAACACTCGATATATATGGACCTAATTCACTGGTTTCTATAACTTCATAAATAATTACTTTGCCATCTTTATATTTAGGCAAATCTTTCCAATTATCCTGCCAGTTATTCTTTTCACTGAGAACCAGAGGATCACCTACAGCAGATCCGTCAGCTAACAACTGTACCATAATACTCTCAAAACGCTTTCCATCCTGGTTTTCGTTATCATCCCATTTCTTAACAACGGATCGGTTTACCTTCTCCGGCGAATAGGTATTTACAATTTTACCCTGATATGCATTATCCTGATTTGGATGAACAATTTCTGTTATACTATAACCGGTTTCTCCAATGCCAGTTTCAACAAAAGTATATGCAATTGGCGTACCATGATTATAGAACTTCGGTAAATTCTCAAATGTCCACTTCCATCCATCTTCTGCGGTAACTGTTTTACTGCTGACTTCCTCGCCATTGGCAAACAGCTTTACCACAATGCTTTCCGGGCGTTTTCCATCCTGATTATTGATATCATTCCAAATCTTTTCACCAGAAATATTTACAGTCTCAGGTGTGTGGCTGTTCGTGATAATAAAGGTTACTTCCTGTTTTCCATTGATTGTTTGCTCTTCTCTTTCAATCTTTGAAATATACTGATACTTATCCAGATTTATTTCTGCAACCTTCCACTCTATCTTCGAACCATCCACATCAAACTTAGGCAGGTTGGCAAATGTCGCAGTCCATCCATTTTCCTGATTTAAGTCCAGCGTTTTTCCTGTTAGAACATCCTTCTTTTTCAGTTCCCCGTCAATCAGTTCTTCAACCACTTTAACTAATTCCACTGTAATCACATTCGCCCTAAGGCCATCCTGATCATCAGCATCATCCCATACTTTCTTTACTTTCAGCTCAGTTTTCTCAGTATTCATGTATACAATGGAATTATCTCCTGATTCAATATGCCCGTGTATTTCTGCATCTTCATTTAAGACCCCATCAATATAGGATAAATACTTCCCAGTATCTTCTTTTACAGCATATAATGTTCCTACTGGAATCCCATCAATAATAAACATCTGACCAGCTTTTAAGCTGATTTCAAATTTAGAAATATATGGAGATTCCGAGGTTTCTTCATAAATTGGCATTAAATCGCTTAATTTATGATTACTTTCCCAAACCCGGTAAGCAAATGGCCCGCTAGCGCCTAGATAAACCGTAAACGTAAATTCCTCGTCAGGATTGCTTTCTGATGCAAATACCTGTTTTTCTACCTGAAGCCTTGCTGACTTTTTATCTGGATCTTCTGTGTTAGTAAGCGTAATAATATAATGTTTTCCAACTTTATCCCATTTTTTATCCAATTCCGGCTCGCTGATTGTTCCTGTAAATCCGTTAATGCCTGCTTCAGCTACACTCCAGTCCACTGCTTTGCTGTCACCCAGGTTCTCCCAAGTATAACTCCATTTGTTATTCTGATTCAAAATCACATAAGCGTCATCTGGACGTTCTCCAAGAGTAACCTTATCCCATTTGCCGCCGTTTAATTGTTTCATCAGGTAAACTAAAATTCCATCGGGAACTTTTGTCTCATCACCCTTCCAATCCTTATTTACTGTAAGGGTTAATTCCTCCGCACCTATAACAAGGCTTCCGTTATTAGCAATCGCTGCGCCCCAGCTGTCGGAATGATTACCTTCCATCACTACGCCTTCACTTCTTGCAATCGCCTCTGCAGTGGCTTTTCCTTCCGAAACCACATGGCTCACAATGATAAAGGACTGGTTAGTTCCCCAAAGTTCAGGCGCTTCAGCTCCGTTTGAACGTGTCCAGTTGGCAGCCGCACCGCCAAGCACATAGTCAGAAACATAGGCCACAGCGCCGTTTCCACCCCAGAAGTAAATATCTGCTGGGCCTCCGCCTGCACCTGTATTTTCGGCAATAAATGCGCCCTCTGTCTTAAAAATCGCAGTTCTTCCTGTAGAACAGGTATACAGACCGCCTCCGCCTGTAGTACTCTTTTTCTGGGTATTGCCCACCACATACAGATTCTTCATTTCCATGCTGCAGCCTGCATTGATATACAATGCTCCGCCGCCTGCATTATTGGAAAGCGCAGCTACCGTTTTGTTGCCAATGAAATCTCCTTGGTAAATCTTACCGGTTGCCCACTGATACAGAGCAATTGCACCGCCAAGCTGGCTGGTTCTGTTGTTTTCAAACAGCGGACGTCCTCCCTTTTCTCCCACATACAGCTCAGAGAAAAATGCCACATAGATCGCTCCGCCGCCATTTCCGGCACAGCTGTTATCTCTGAACGTACCGCCTTCCACATAAACTTTACTGTGTCTGCCAAATTCCTTCTGGATACCTTCTGCGCAAATTGCACCTCCGTTGCTGCTGGCAATATTGCTCTCTAAAAGGCCTCCGTTTATATGAAGAATTGCCGAATTTGAAAATATTGCACCGCCATCCTTGCTGGCTCTGTTTCCTCTGATCGTGCCACCCGAAATATTGATCACCGGAGTAACAATACCAGTGGCAATTGCACCTCCGTTGACTGCGGTATTATCCTCGATCTTTCCTCCCTTGATGTTCAGTGTGGCATCTGCATTGACATAAATCGCGCCTCCGCCGCTGGAAGAGGAATTGTTTCCGTTGCGGATATCACTCTCTCCGTCAATTGTTAAAGTACCTGCCACACTGACTAAAGCTGCAGTGGAAAGTATCTTATCTCCATCAATCTTTATGCCATTAAAGGTAACATCTTCTCCCTTTTCAATATGGAACAGAACCGTATTGGTGCACTCACTGCAACGTTTGAACGTGATACCGCTGTTATTCAGAATCTCTTCGTCTTCTTTTGTAATATTAACAGTACCGCAGACATAAATCTCGTTAAAGTTTTCTGCCTTTGCACTTGTCACAGCTCTCTCTAATGTGGTTTCCATGACGACATTCCCGGAACCAGAAGCCTCATGCACAATGCCGGAAGTACTCAGGTAAACACAATCCCCAACCGCCTTCGTAGAATAATACCCTACAGAATATGCGGAAGAAACGTTCTTGACATACCCATACTTCTGTGTTGCCGGATTGGTGTGAGCCAGCTTATAGGTGATATTGCCCATTGCCGTCTCTTTTGTCAAAAGCTCATCAAAGCCTTGCAGTGTTGCCTCGCTCTTCGTGCTTGATGTGCCTGAGCTGTTTCTTACAAAAACATCTGCAGAAGGAGTGTTTCCGCTGATCTTAAACATCGCTGTCTTCGGATCATTCGGAGCCTTGTTTCCATAAAATACTGTTGAGCCGGAAACTGTATAAGCACCGCCGCCTGTATAAGATGACAGATAAGCGCCGCCTCCATAATTCTTGTTTGCCGTATTGCCATTTACCACGGTGTCACTGATGGTAATCTCAGGCAGCTGGGAATAGATACCACCGCCATTTGTCCCTGCCGTGTTATCGCTAATCGTGCAGTTATTAAAAATTGCTTTTCCTGTTGCCAGCGTACCAGGTAAATTAATGCCTCCGCCAGCAGACTGTGCCGTATTCCCTCTCACATCAGACCGGGTGAACACTGCCTGGGCATCCTTCTGGGAGGCCTTCAGATGAATACCGCCTCCGGCCCTTCCTGCTGTATTATTGTAAATCTTTGTATCCGTTGCCTCCAGGTTTTTGATATCTGCAGAGATTGCACCGCCATCGCCCTTCGCACTGTTATCGTGTATATCCACATCCGACAAGCTGACCTTTACGCCCATTTTAGCCATGGCATGGATGGCGCCGCCGCCGTCATTAACAAAACTTTTTGCTGCGGACTGGTTTCCTTCAAATATTGTGCCATTTTGCAGCGCTATCGTACCTTCTTTCGCCTTCGTCAGGCTAATTGCCATTGCGCCGCCGCTGCTCGTTGTGGTATTGCCGATAAATTTTGCCTTGTCAAAAGTAGCGTTAAATACCGTACTTTCGCTGTTATTCACGTAAATGGCTCCGCCGAGGGATTGCGAAGTATTCTCCCTGAACTCCACATTTGACAGATTCAGAGATGTCTTGGCATAAATAGCACCACCGCCCCCGCTGCCTGTTGCCGTATTTTCTGTAAAATAGCTGTTCGCTACTGTCAAAGCGTCATCTTCATAAAATCCCCGGGTTTCAGAATAAATTGCACCTCCGTAATAAGATGCTTCATTTTTGATAAATTGGGTTTCATTCGTTATCTCTGCCTTAACGGATGCTTTTGCGCCTGTATTATCGCTTTCCAAGACGATTGCGCCACCACTGGAAGCCGTATTTTCCTCAAAGGTACCGTTATCTACCTTTAACAGGATTGCCCTTCCGGTGAACTTTCCACTGGCTTCCGCGGAAATAGCGCCGCCCCTGTTTGCATGATTACCATGGAAACTACAGCCAGTAAAAGAGGCTTCAACCTGACTGCCGGTATAATACGGCGCAACCAATACTGCGCCTCCCTTATCCCCTGCAATACCGTTCCTGAATTCGCAGTTTTCTGCAACCACATTCGTGTCAACGGCCGCCAGGATACCGCCGGATTTTTTTGATGTTCCAGAAGCCACCGCTATTGTTTTGGTAAGTGTACTGCCGCTGCCCTGCAATGTAACCCCTGTCATCTGCAGATTTCCGTAAACTCCTGCAGTAGACTTCTTTGCCATCTCCACTGCACGATATCCGGCATCTGCGATAATCGTACCCCCGGTCAACCTAATCGATACATTCTTCTTGCTGATATTTGCAATCAGGGTACTATTCCCTTTACCTGTCCAGGTATGACCATTTAAGTCAAAGGTAAAGCTCCGATCCGTTAATTCCAGGCTCTCTGTAATATCATCCAGTAATGTAATCGTTGCCCCATCCTCTGCCTTATTCGCAGCAATTTTTATACTTGGATAAGTTTCTCCATCGACCGAAACCTTTGGTGTCATAATTAATGCAAACAGATAGGTAGAAAAACTTTCTGCCCTAAACGTAAATTCCGTCGTATCGACATTTTCCACCGTAGCCACTGTTTCTGCCTGTGCACTGTCTGGCAGATGAACAACAGAAATCTCTTTTACATCTTCTGCCTCTTCACTAGTAACCATAGCCTCTTTAAAACTCATGCTGACAGCTACCGCCTGTAAAGGTTCTACCTCTTCGCCAGATTCCAGGGAAAAGAAACTGATATCATATGCCATTACACTTGCAATTGACTGATTTTCTTTTAATGTGTCATTTGCCTGCTCAGTTAACGCTTTAAGTTCTGTTTCTCCTTCAATTTTTACAGCCTTAAGCTCTACTTCCTCCTTAAATGCTCCTTCTGGCACATCTACCATAAAGTACGCATCTGCTGTTTCTGCTGTATAAACCGCTGCAGGAATAATAGCCTCTAGTTCAGCCAGTTCAACTTCTACCTGTACATCCTCTTCAATAGCTTCAAGCCTATAGACATTGGCATATCCCTTCCATGCTTCTTCGTTAACATGGCTTGAAAAATCTGTGATTGCTTCCAGCTGACTTCCATTAGCGTAGACCGCAGCAACCTCAAATCCCTCCTTTGCTTTAACCGCAAAGTACAGATCTTCCCCCTCTGCCACATACGCGTCGCCAATAACTTCTGCTGCATCTTCTAAGTTCATCTGGTATTCCACATGGAATTGGGTTTCTTCTAACTCCACACCCAGATTAAGTTCTACTGCCTTCTTTACGTCCTCCAGCTTCACACAATATGCCCTTGCTGTCATCGTCTGCTGGATGGTTACTGCGTCATAAGCCTTTCCTGGGATTTCCCAATCATCGCCTAATTCATCGGATTCTTTGACATCTCCATCTCCGGCTTCTTCGGCATTATCAGTTGCTTCCTCAGATGCATTTTCTCCCGACACTTCCGTCGTTGTTTCTTCTGCATCCGCAGATTCCGTCGTTGTTTTGGACTCTTCTTCTGCACTCTTTGAATCTTCCGGGAGGGTTTCTTCGGTCTCTTCCTGTGTCGTCTCCTCAGCTTCTGTTCCTTCCTGCGATTCTCCTTCGGCTGTGCTTTCTTCGGTTGTCTCTGTCTTATCTGCTGCTGTCGTTTCTTCCAGTCCTTCTTCTATGTTTTCGTCTTTGCTGTCTGTCTCCACACCTGCAGTTGTACTTTCCTCAACTGCTGCTGTCGTCCCTTCCACTGTTTCTGTTTCGGCAGTTGTTTCCGGTTCAATTTCAGTTTCTTTTTCACTTTCTTCGGTTTCTGCTTCGGAGTCCTCAACAGATTCTTCAATCACCTCTTCGGTTTCCTCTGCCGTCGTTTCTGCCTCAGTTTCTTCTCCGTCTGTCTCTGCTGCATCTTGAAGATCATCTAAGGCAACCGCGGCAATCGCAGCCTTATGATAGGACACGGATAAACTCTTTTCCTGATCACTGCTGTCGGACTTACTGTCACTGGAGGAGTTATCACTTGAGGACTTATCGTTCGAAGAACTGTCCTTCGATGAACTATCACTTGATTCGGAGTTACTGTCACCCGATGACTTATCGCTGGAACTCGATGCTTCATCGGAACTTGACGACTTATCACTTGTGTCCGATGCCTTATCACTGGATGAGCTGTCTTTCGACGAGTCACTTCCCGAATCCGAACTTTCATTCTTACTGTCGGATGCACCAGACGCACTGTCGGATTTATCTGCTGATCCCTCATTCGAGCCCTTATCCTGTGAAGCATCTGACTTATCTTCTGAAGCGTCTGCCTTATCTTCGGATGCATCTGCCTTATCCTGTGAAGCGTCTGCCTTATCTTCAGATGCATCTGCTTTATCCTGCGTGCTGCTATTCTCTTCTTTGTCTGCAGTTGTATCTTCGTTTACAGACTTATCCTCATCGACTGCTTCATCCTCTTCCTTGGCACTATTTTCTTCCTTATTTAATGTATCACTTCCTGCTTTATCCTCATTTTCCTCACTGACCTTACCTTCATCGGCGCTATCTGCCGCTTCCTGGTCATCCTGGTTTTCTTCGGCTTTGCTTTCCTCTTTATCCGTTTTGTTTACTGTTTCTTTTTCATCAGAAGCCCCGCTCGATGCTCCGCCTGACAAAGAACCTTCAGATGAACCACCCGACGAAGAGGATCCTGACGACGATCCGCCGGAGGAGCCGCCCGATGACGCGCCACCTGACGAAGAAGCACCTTCATTCTCTCTGGATTCTTCACTTTCTTCTTCGCTTTCCCCGGCATTCTGGGATTCCTCTTCCAGCTCTGCGGTATCTGCCGCATTGGCATTTGCCCCTACGGTTACAAGCTTGGTTTCATAGCCATCGATATTAACACAGCAATCTACGGCCTGGCTGCTCTCATTGAGAAATAAGAAGATTACCTCCTCTGTCTTTGCGCAATAAAAGACTCTGAGGTCCGTCCCCTCCACAGCAAAATCACTGTCAATTTCCAGTTCCAGTTCGTAAACCTTGCCATCTTCCGGCAGTAATAGTTTTTCAAATTTCTTTACTGCACTTTTTTGCTTGGCGTCCAATTCCATTTCATCTAAATCTTCCCTGCTGAAGGGTTCCTGATCCTTTACGCCAGAAACTGCTTCCAGGATGTTTTGTCCGTCTGCCATAAACAAAGATACTTCCCGTTCTTCTGCAGCGAACACAGTACCCGCGTTACCGCCTACATTTGTAATAATCATGGCTGCGGATAAAAGAAATGCAATCAGTCGTCTGTAGTTTTTGCGAATTTCTTTTAACATGCTTTTTCCCCTTTCCTTCCTTTTTCAATGTATGATTCTTTTGTTGACCCTAAATGTTCACATGCCCGCAAGTAGCTATGCCACCTCGTTATTTCCCGATTCTATTTTGGCATCCTACCCGGCGGCACCGCCTTCCCCCACCCTGCCTGAACCCACAGACTCATCCATTAATTTAATTAATTCCAAAAGACTTCTAAAATTCTTCGTTTTTTCCTGGTTCAGCCAGGTGACGTTTCCCTGCCATGTGGCATTTTGGTTATCAACAATGTGAATTAAAAAACTCTGTCCGCTTTCCATCTCACATAACCTCCTCCCTGGCAAAGGTGTTCAATGTCTGTATTTCCAATTCGACAGTCAGTCCTTCCCTTTTTTCAAACTCCCGCCATCCCCGGCAAAGACGCCTGGAAAGGAAGGAAATTCCACTATCCCCGTCTACCGTTAAAATAGCCAGGAACTGATTTTTGCTGTATCTGGTATAAACATCCTGATTGCGCACCAGACCTGCCAGAATATGACCAAATTGTTCCATCTGCCGTTCAGATACCTGTCTCTTTTCCGACGTCTCCTTTACATGGCTTCCCGATTCAGAACTTAAGGTACAGAGAAGAAGGAGAATACTGTTTCCTTCACGCTCAGAAATCCGCATCAGAAGCTGGCAGGCATCAATAAAATGCGGGTAACTGCACTCATAGGCCCCATAGGAGCTTTCCTCTTCAACCAATTCTTCCATTACCTGTAAAAGGCTGGCCCTTCCTTCAGTTTTTATGGGGGCTCCTACTCTTTTCCGAAATGGCACAACGCCTAATTCTTTTTCAAACATCTCATTCGCCTTTCTGGAAACCTCCTGTGCCTCCTGATACTTTTCCTGAGCTATCAGGCAGTCAATGCGAAGCGCCTGCCATCCGTCGTAGGGATGGAGCCGGCAGGCCTTGGTACAAAGCTGTAAAAGTTCTGTATAGTCCCTCTGTTTTTTTAATATCTGCCCCAGTTCTTTTAAGCATTTCTGATAGATTTCATGGTAATGAGAATTTTCCACTACAGCCCATTCCTCTGCAGCAAGTGATGGAAGAAATTCTCCCTGGTAAATACTGCAGATTTCGCGAAGCCAGGCTTCCCGCTTGTTTGGGTCCAGCTGTTCCCTCAGCCGCTTATACAAACGGTCAATCTTTCCCGTATCACTTTCAATGGCATATTCCAGGTTAAAATAATACCGCCCCTTTATCGTCGGGAGATAACTGCTTTCAGGAAATCCGGTTTCACTGATAAACTTGCGAAGTTTGCTGATTTGGCTCCTTAAGTTACTTAATTTTTTCTCAAAATATTCGCCCTCTACTTCAAGCATTTCAATTAATCGGCGGTAGGAAACCCCTTCTTTTCCCGCTTTTAAAAGGATCAGCAGCATTTGAATCCTTTTTTGCCTGAGATTTTTTATTATTCTAATTGGCTTTCCATCAAATTCCAGAAAAAAGCCACCCAAAAATCGGACATTAAAACTGGTGTTTTGTTCTTCCAACACTTATCACCTCCTGCTGGTAGTACGGCGGAATATATTAGTACAAACTACTAAAATTAAGTTAATTCTCCTTATTTTCCTTATTATAGCACAGCACACATTGCCAGAATCATTTCATCATAAGCATTTTCCTCTACTTTTTTTTTAATTTATAATGCTTTAAAGACAGGTACTAAAGGCGTGCAGAAAGCACAATAAAAATAATCCTTCAGCCATTTACATGCAGGAAGGAAAACATAAAACCTATTTATCAAAAAATAGAGCCGCCATAAGAGGATACATTGTCCCACATGTATTCTCTTACAGCAGCTCTAACGGCTTTTCGATATTTTCTATTGATTCTGCGCCGAAATTTAACCCAGACGCACTTCTTATTTTTTTACTCCCTTCCCCGCTGGTGTAAGATTTTCCACCAGGGCAATCATGCTGTTCCAGCCAATGGCCTGCGGCTTAAGCTCCTTTCGCGCCTCACAGTAATGTTCCAGAATCGGAAGAAGGATCAGGGCGGTAATTCCTGTGGTAAAGCCGCCATTATACAAAACAAATCCTCCATGAAGGGCGCTGGTGGCGGTGCACATGGACGCACACATAAAACCTGCCAATACACCTGCCCGGATACCATAACGCCCCACAATCGGACACAGGCCTGTGGCAAAGGCAACACCATTGAGATAGGCCTGGGTTGAAAGCGCCCAGGTAATTTCCCTTCCATTAGCATGACAAAAGAACATCGTAACCACATACAGGCAGGGATAGCCAATTAAAATCGGCCATACATTCAGCGGATGCTGTCCCATCGCAGTAAAGGTAAGGGCGGCCAGCATAACACCGATGGTCGGGCCAGTAAACCCAGCGCCATTGGTAAAGATAATCAGCAAATTCAAATAAAAAAGAAACAGTGTTCCATGAATCCCTATATTGATCAGGCAAACCGGCATTCCATATTTTTCCGAAAAATCGCTGCCATGCCCGGTATCCTTTAAAAGCTGACAGTAGCCGTGCAGGCTTTTTCCATTTAAGTACCAGCCGGCAAGCAGACAGGATGCAAAAATAAGCAGGAAAAACACATCCGCATAAACCTGATAAGAATGACCAAAACGGTTATAGATTTCATTATTTCTGGTAATCCTCCCCATCGAAAGAATCCCCATGGTCTTATACATAAAGTTAAAGACAAAAAAACCAAACAGCCCAAAGGCAAGACCGCCGTTATAAAGGTTATATCCCTTATGCCAGGCCTGGGCACCAGGAAGAATAGCAGGAATAATAAATCCCAGTACGATGCAAAAACCAAGCGCAAGGAAAATTCCCTCTGCCGTTAAATTCAGCTGACCAAACTGGTAACTCCCTCTCTGGGTATAGCGAAAAAGAAATTCCGAAATAAAAGGGGCAAAGCTGGTGGAAAACATACAGATATGCAGATTATGTTTATAATTCAGCCGCTTTAAGTGCAGGTAGAGAAAGGGTGCCAGAAAGCAGGGCCACATATTTAAAAAATTCAGCCCATAAAAGCAGTGTGCCACAACCAAAAAAAATCCTGCCAGGGTATTTGCATGGGATTCCCCGCGAAGTACAAGCATAAAAACCGTGCAGACCATGCCGCAGGCTCCTGCGTTCAGCATAGCGCTTCCCAGGCCACCGATGGAAAGGTAATCCGTGACCAGCGGACAGGGAGAAATCATAATCAGATACCAGTCATAAAACACTGAGCCAAACTCGCCGGTATAAAGGGCGGCAGCAACTGCAGATGCCAGAAAAAATAGTGAAAAGAAAAGTGCTGTTGCATTAATCATCTGGCTGTTGGTAAATTTATGAGATTGCCTGTTTTTCATTCGAATTTCCTCATCTTTTTACAGAATTTCATGCGGCAGTACACACCTGCCAATCGTTCTGTATTTAGTATAGCAGTTTATCCAGCATGTGACAAGGAAGGAATGGTTGAATTTTCTATCTGATTATGATAGAATCTGCCTGAAGAAATGAATTTTTCCCAGGAGATGAATCATGTTATTTAATTCCATGGCGTTTATGCTGTTCTTTCCTCTGGTTTTTTCCATTTACTGGTTAATGCCTCACCACACCCGCTGGTTTTTGCTGCTTTGTGCAAGCTATTATTTTTATATGAGCTGGAAACCCGCCTATATCGTGCTGATTTTATTTACCACCTTTATTTCCTATGCCGCGGCCCGGCTAATCGAACGTGAACCTTTAAGGAAAAAACAGCGATGGATTTTGATCACCGCATTAGTTCTGTGCATTGGTATCCTGTTTTTTTATAAATATTTTAATTTTTTCAGCATCACCCTTTCCACCCTTGCCAGCCTCTTCCTGATCCCGGTGCATCCGGTTACGGTAAAGCTTTTACTCCCGGTGGGGATTTCTTTTTATACTTTTCAGACCTTGAGTTACGTTATCGATGTATACCGGGGAACAGTGAAAGCGGAACGGCACTTCGGCATCTATGCTGCCTTTATCTCCTTCTTTCCCCAGCTGGTCGCAGGCCCAATCGAGCGAACGGGGAACCTTCTGCCGCAAATCAAGGCAAGGCACACCTTTGACGCCAATCGGGGAATCTGCGGCGCAAAAATGATGCTGTGGGGATATTTTAAAAAAATGGTCATCGCTGACTTGCTGGCTGGTATCGTCGACGCAGTCTTTGCCAACCTCTGCGGCTACAGCGGCTTTGCCTTAGTACTTGCAGTATTCTTTTTCAGCCTGCAAATCTACTGTGATTTTTCTGGCTATTCGGATATTGCTATCGGAACTGCCAGGCTTCTGGATATTGATCTGATGATTAACTTTAAAAGCCCTTATTTTTCTTCCTCCATTAAAGAGTTCTGGTCTCGCTGGCATATCTCGTTGTCCACCTGGTTCAGAGATTATGTCTATATTCCCATGGGCGGAAACCGCTGTTCTAAGCTAAGACAGAGTGTTAATCTTTTAACGACTTTCTTAGTCAGCGGCCTGTGGCACGGGGCCAGCTGGACCTTCGTCCTCTGGGGCGGCGTCCACGGAGCTGCACAAATTGCCGAGCGCTTCCTCTCCCGCCCCATTGCCCTCCTGCACCAAAAAAAGGCAGGCCGGGCTGCCTGCACAGTATTCGTATTTCTGTTCTGCTGTTTTGCCTGGGTCTTTTTTCGGGCTGCCAGCTTTTCCGATGCCTGCTATATCTTAACCCACAGCATACAGGGAATCCGTCAGCCCCTGCTGTACCTCAGCCAGGGTCTTGCACAGCTTAACCTAACTGCCCTAAAACTTATCTACCTCTTTGGTCTTATCACTATCCTGGTCGTTTACGATTACCTTAATAAAGACCGGGATATCATTACCGAAGTAATCGGAAAGCATGCCTGGCTGGAATGGATAGTCTACCTTATCCTGGGACTTCTGGTCGTGTTCTTCTCGCAAAAAGGCATTGCAGCAGAATTTGTTTATTTTCAATTCTGACCCCATACTGACCCTTTATCAGCTGACCATTTTCCCTGCCTTACATGGTAAACCATTACCGGGAAGCACGTGCAAATCCTTTACTGACTATAACCACATTTTGACATATAGAAAGGCTTTTCTTTATGAAAAAATTCCTGAAACAACTCGCCCTCTACACCATCCTGCTTTCTATCCTGGTTTTTTCTATCAACCGCTGGTATCTTTTCATGGATAAATCTGACGATAACTGGACAAATAAGTTTATGTCGGTTCCTGAAAATATTCAAATCTGCAACTTAGGCTCCAGCCACGGCCTCTACAGCTTTAACTACGAAGATCTGGAAAATGATTTCACCTGTTTTAACTTTGCCTTAGCCAGCCAGTCCCTGTCCTACGATCTCCGTATTCTGCAGCAATACCAAAACCACCTTGCCGAAGGATGTATTGTCTTTATCCCTGTCTCTTACTTTTCCTTCTTTGGCATCGATGAGACAGAGGAGGCTGAATTTCTTTCCAAAAACAAGCAATACTATGACTTCCTCCCACCTGGAAAAATCAAAGCCTACGATCTTTCCACCCATATCTTTGAACGCTTCCTCCCTGCCCTGACCGCCTACGAAACCCTTCCTGCAGTTCTTTTCGGCGGACGGACAAGCAGCAACGATGAGATATGGTCGAGATCCGCCCAGACTATCGATATTCCCAGTGATGCTGCCCAGGCCTATGCGCGGCACCTGGTAAATGAAAAACTGGATGGAGAGGGAAAACGCATTCATAATAAGGAAGAAATCCATGCCCTGTACCAAATCATTGCGCTATGTCAGGAAATCGGCGCAGTTCCCATCCTGGTTACTACGCCTTATCTCCGTGAATATTTAGATGAAGTTAACACCAATGTGCCGGATTTTGCCGAAGATTTCTATGGAATTATCGATCAGGTGACAGCCGAAACAAAAACCCCCTACTGCAATGAAGCCTCCAGCCCGGATTTTATTGATCGCAAAGATTTATTTATGAATGCCGATCACTTAAATAAAGAAGGGGCACGGCTGTTCACCCAGAAAATCGTGTTCAACGTCTCCGCCGATTAGAATAAATTTGGAAACAGCGCCGTCGGTATCGCTAAAAACACATCCGAGAATAAAATCATCAGCGCCAGCACAGCCAGCGAGGATAAAAAGTACGGCAAAACGCCCTTAAATGACTCTTCAATCGTAATCCCGCTAATCGAGCCCGCCAGCAAAAGGCATAAACCATAAGGCGGCGTTACCAGCCCCAGCGCCAGCGTTACAACGACAATCAGTCCCAAAATAATCGGGCTGATTCCCAGAGCCACCGCAGAAGGCAGCACTATTGGCACAAACAAAATCATTGCCGGCACAGCGTCCATAAAGGTTCCCACAAACATAAAGAACAGCACAACCACAATTAAAAATACAATCTTTCCGCCCGGCATTCCCACAAAAAAGCCCTGAACTGCTTCATTTAATTGATAATAACTTAACAATTCACCCAGGGCATTTGCCGTCGCCAGGGCAAATAAAGAAAGGGAGGAAAGCTTCATGGTTTCAATTAATATTCTGGGCAGGTTCTTAATTTTAATGGTGTGATAAAAGAAAATCCCGATTATCAGCGCATAAACGCAGGCCACCGCCGCGGATTCCGTAGGCGTAAACCAACCGGTAACAATACCGCCGATTAAGATAATCGGAGTTAAAAGCGCCGGAAGCGAACTCCATACCTGACGCATTACTTCCTTTACCGGGACCCTCTCCCCCTTAGGGAAATTTTTCCGTTTGGCATAAAATATAACCACAGACATCATGGCAAGGCCAAGCATAATTCCCGGAATCAGTCCTGTCATAAACAGCGCCCCTGTCCCGACATTGGCAATACCGGCATAAACCACCATCGTAATGCTTGGAGGAATAATCGAACCTAAAGTGGAAGATGCGGCGGTGACGCCCACTGCTGTTTCCTTATCGTATCCCTGCTTCTCCATGGCAGGAATCAGGATCTTTCCGACACCGGCGGTATCTGCCTGGGACGAACCGGAAATTCCTGCAAAAATCATCGATACCAAAATATTCGCATGAGCCAGCCCGCCCCGAACATGCCCTACACAGGCCGAACACACATCAATCAGACGATCCGAAATCGAACCCTCGTTCATTAAATTTGCTGCAAGAATAAACAGCGGCACTGCCAGTGTTCCTCCGTCAGGGCTTGGTAAAACTGCCCGGTCGTCAGGAAAAGACGGGTGGTATAATCATGATGCGTCTCGCTGATGTACCTGCCGTTATCGGTCTTATGATGCTCCTTTAAACGGAAACTGGTATAATCGTTTTCCGCAGAATCCACCACGCCCTGGCTTAACGCCTGGTAAAGTTCCCCCCAGGCAACCGAAGTCGGTATGGCCCCGCACTGCGTAAAGAACTGCTGTACCACCGGCGTACTCTGGGTTCGAATCGTCATGCCCTTTAAATCCCCAGGCGTTACCACCGGCTTTTTCCCATAATAATCGCGGACAGAACAGGTCCAGTAACCCATCACACGGAAACGATCATCCGTTTTTTCTGCCAGCAGCCGGCTCATCTCCTGCCCAAACTCCCCGTCCACACAGGCCTCCCAGTGTTCAAAGCTGTCAAAAAGATAAAGCAGGGAAAACATATCGATTTCCTTAACCCCCAGAAGGGTCATAAAACCAGGGGAGGCCACGGTCAGGTGAAGCGCTCCCATTTCCAGCTTTTCCACAAGCTCCGACTCATTCTCTCCCAGGGTTCCATGGTGCAGCGTAGCCGTCGCCCTTCCCCCGGAAACCTCCTCCAGGGCTTCTTTAAACTTAATTGCCGCCTTACTGTACGGATTTTCCAGTGATGTCTGATTATGGGCGACAATGATATTCAGCTCCGGCTTCGGCTTTCCATCTTCTGCCTGATTCGAAGAAGAACATCCGGTGATACTGACTGCCGCAAGAATTGCAGCAACTAACAATGACCATTTTCTTTTCATATTCCCTCCAACCTTTTCCCGCTCATGATTTCTTATGATTACGATTAAACATCCATCGCCAATGCAAGCATGTTTGAACCTTAACTCCCTACATCGCCAGCACCTGGTTCCATTTCTCTTCCACCACCGGAATCCCTTTCTCAAGGTTTTCCTGGATATTCAGCGCTTCCGGCTCACCGGGATATAACACCTTTCCGCCCTCTTCCACTGGCTCTGAGGCCTTAATATCCTCTAAAATTGAATTAACAATCTGATCGGTAAGTTCTGCCGAATTTGCCTTCGCCGGATCAATGGCAATCATAATCTGTGTCAATCCCACCTCATCGTCAAACGTCCCAATCGTATGTACAGAATTTCCATTACTTAACACGGTGGCAATTAAATCCAGAGCAATAGAAATGCCGCTGTCCTTCCAGTAACCCATCGGAAGCACCCGCCAGGTCTTTTCAATCTCCGCCGGATCGGTCGTCAGATTCCCTGCCGTATCATAGCCGCCAGGCACCGGAAGCTGCTGCCCCTTCAGCCGGCAATCCTCAATCTTTCCATAAGAAAACTGCGAAACTGCGCAATCGATTACCACATGCTGACGGTTACTCCGCGGTACGGCAAAGATAATCGGATTATTTCCAATCTTTTTATCCTTTCCGCCCCAGGCCGGCATATTCGGACAGGTATTCGACCAGCAGATACCGATGCATCCCTGATCCGCAGCCTGAAAGCCATAGCTCCCGCCCCGCATCCAATGATTATTATTCCCTAGGGCCACTATACCAATGCCGTACTCCTTCGCCAGCGCACACGCCCGATCCATCGCCAGCTTCGCGTTCAACGGCCCAAAGCCCCTGTGTCCGTCCCAGCGCTCCATCGCCCCAAGCTGCAGCTCGCAGGTTGCCACAATCTCCGGGTCAATTTCTCCCTTTTCCAAATACTCCACCACCCGCGGAAAACGATTTAACCCATGGGAATACACACCTGCTAAACTATTCTGTGCAAAAATCTCCGCTGCTGCCTTCGCCCGCTCCGGGGTAAAACCTTTCTTAACTAACACACGATTAAACTCATCCACCATTGTTTCATAAGGAACTCTCATCATTTCCGCTTCCTCCATCCATTCATTATCCTTGCGATTCACCACTGGTTTCAACTGCTTCTTTTATCATTATATCTCAAGCTCTCGTTTTTGCAATCGATTGCTTTTCATGTTTTTATAATATCACATCCATCTTTGTTTTTCAAGTCTTATCTTCTCGTTATTTTTACCTATATATTTTTATATTTTTCAGTAATATTGCATAAGTTTTAGTTTTTTCAATCCTATCTGTAATATTTTCTTTTTGCATTTTTTAACCACTCTTCATTTATTTTGCAATCGATTTCTAAAATGCAAGTAAAATCTGGTTGACGAAACTAAAAAATCCGTGTAAGTTTACTTATAGAGAAAACGAAGGGAGATTATTCAACAATGAGATTTCAATTTGCACACTATAATTATAATGTTATCGATCTGGCAAAATCGCTCAGTTTCTATAAGGAGGCACTTGGCCTTACCGAGGTCAGCCGAAAAGAAGCCCCTGACGGAAGCTTTATCTTAGTTTACCTCGGCGATGGAGAAACCGGATTTCGGTTAGAACTGACCTGGCTCAGAGATTGGGAAAAAAACACGTATAATCTTGGGGACAATGAAATCCATCTTGCCTTCACCGTTGACGATATGGAAGCGGCTCATCAAAGGCATCAGGAAATGGGCTGTATCTGCTATGAAAATCCTAAGATGGGCATTTACTTTATCTCCGATCCCGACGGCTACTGGCTGGAAATTGTGCCTGCAAAAAAGGAAAACCTGCAATGACCATCTATGACATCGCAAAAATTGCCGGTGTTTCTGCAAGCACTGTCTCCAGAGTTGCCAACCACAAACCTGGAATCAAAGAAGAAACAAGACGCCAAATCCAGGAACTATTAGATCAATATGATTACCGCCCCAATGAAACGGCCAGAGGCTTAGTCAATCAATCCAGCCGGATGATTGGGATTTTAATCACCGATATTCGCTATGCTCATCATGTGGATATTGCCTATCATATTGAAAAGGAAATGGAAAAACAGGGCTATTGCAGCCTGATTTTAAACACCGGTCTTTCCGACGAAAAAAAAATCCAGGCCATCAAGGTCCTCTCCCAGCGCCGCGTCGACGGAGCTATTCTTGTCGGTTCTACCTTCCAGTGTGACGCGGTTAAGCAGGCACTTACCACTTACCTGAGCAAAGAACCGGTTATCATCACCAACGGCTACTTAGACCTTCCCAACGTAAAAGGCGTGCTGGTCAATGAAAAAGAAGGTATCGAATCCTGTGTGGAATTGCTGGCAGACAAGGGCCATCAAAAGCTTGCGTTTGTCCTCCCTAACCACACTCCCAGCAATCTGGCAAAACAAAAAGGCTTCATCGCCGGGATGGAAGCCCTAGGTTGGAAAAAAGACGAATTATGGATCTACACCTCGCCAACTACCCTGGAAGATGGTCGGCGGGTTACTGAACAAATTTTAGAAGAACATCCCGACGTGGAAGGCTTAATTTTTGGCGAAGACTTATCCGCGGTCAGCGGAATCCGGGCACTTTTAGACAAACACATCGCTGTACCCGGACAAATCGCTGTCATTGGCGTGGACAACTCCCGCTACTGCGATATTTGCTACCCGCGATTGACTTCCCTGAACAATAGAATGGTGGAAATGAGTTTTGAAGCGGCAAGAATCCTTTTAGACGACCTGGAAGGAAGAAAAAACCCGGAAAAAATCATGTTATTTTCCGGGATAATCGAAAGGGAAACTACCTGAGTTCCCCTATTAAAAAGCCAGGTTTAACCTATCAAGGAAGTCCCCCGCTTCTAAGTCATAAAGACGAAAGCGGTGGATTGGTGGGACTTGCCCCAGTCAGGTGGGGTGCAAGCCCCATCTGACAAGCTGCAATAGCAGCATAGGAAGATGAGGAAGTAGCGAAGCGGACATTGTGCCCTCTGGGTATTCCGAATTTCCTACTGCCAAAACACCTCTCCCCTCCCTTTAATCCCCACCATATTCTCCCGATAAGGACTATCCATGTGCTCCCCCATCCAGCGCTCAATCACCGAATACTCCTCCCAGCAATGCATGGGATACACTTTCTTCGCCTTGGCTGTCTGTAAAAAATAATCCATCCCCAGGGCATAGCTGTTTCCCTGCCTTGGGTCCAGCACCACAAAGGCTGCATCAATCTCTCTCCCCCGCAGCGGCTCTAAAAACTTCTGATAATTTACCTCCATTTTTCGGTTCCATGCTTCCGTTTCCAGTTCCCAATGCCAGTTATTCAAATCCCCTGCATGATAAATCACCTGTCCCTCAGCCTGTACCAGGAATGCCACCCCTTCATCCGTAGATTTTAAGGTCTCCACAAAAACCCCTTCATCCTCCCAGCATTCCCCCGCCTTAAGTCGCACCGTCTGTTCCTGCCTTTCCTCTGGTACACGTCTGCTCAAAATATCCGAAGAAAGCACATATGTTATCGGATACTTCTCAGCCAGGGCAAAAATATCCGGGCAAAAATGATCCTGATGGCGATGACTCGCAAAAACCATCCACTTTTTCCCCCTGTCTATTTCAGGAATCTCCCCCTGAACATAATCAAAAAGCAAAACGGTCTTTTCCAGCTCTGCCAAAAAACCGCTGTGACCGATATAGGTTATCTTCATATTCCCTTCACCCTTTCCTTTTTCCAACCCCATGATGCTTTCAAATCCTTTATTCTTTCAAGTCCTCTATTCTTCCAAATCCTCCACTCTTCCAAATCCATTATTCCTTCTCATCTTCCACCCCTTCATTGCACCGCACCTCGGATACCCTGCCCCCAATCCGACACTCAGCACCCATCCCCAAAGGACATCGATCACCGAATGCTGTTTAATCGCCATGGTAGACCAGCTAATTCCCAGCGTGACCGCCCAGGACATCCACTTTATCTTCCTGCATTTGTTAAATGACCTGGCGCGGCAGATCACAAGATGAATCGCAACCGTACTGGATACATGAATCGAAGGACATACATTCCTTGGCGGATCGATGCTCCGAAGAAAACGAACCATCTCTGCGCAAAAATTATCCTTATCAATCTCCTCCCGAAGATTTAGTCCATTAGGGAAGATCAGATAAATCGCCAGACAAATGGTCGCCCCCGCAAACATAATAAAGCAGAGTTCCAGATAAGCTTCCTTATCCTTCACCATAAAATACATCAAAAAAAACGGAACCCAAAGATACCATAAAAAATACAGCACCACAAACCATTCATTAAAAGGAATCCAGTCATCTACCACAGAATGGAGCACCCATCTTGGCTCCGGTCCAAACGATTGCAGCAGAAAAAAGCCGGACAAAAAGACAAACAGGTACAGCCCAGCCAGACAATATCGATGTGTATTTATCCAATGTAAATGCTTCATTTTATTCTCCGTATCCTTCTTTCCCCTCCGGCCCCCTTCCGCAGTTCAAAGGAATCCCGCTACTCCAAGTATTCCGGCTCCCCTCTCCCCACCACAGCTTCCCCTGCAGCTTAAACAGCAGGAAACCACATATTCGCCTTCAATTATCGTCTGAAAAAAGCGCCACTGCTCATCCTCTCCATCCAGGCTTCCCCTGACTTCCCGCATCAGGAAAAACGGCTCATTTCCCTGCATGAAAAAGCCCTTCTTCGGTTCTTCTTCCCAGACTTCCAGCACAAATTCCAAACATGTAAAATCCAGCGCCAGGCCCTTCCCCACGGCTTTGGCATAACTTTCCTTTAAGGTCCAAAGGCGAAAGAACTCCCGATACCAGGCATTTTCCCCGTCACTTTCCCGGATCATTTCCAGGTAATGGAGCTCTTTTTCCGTCAACACGCGCCGAAACAGCGTCGGCTTAACCGGGCGGACGGCTTCGACATCCACCCCCAGGGGAGCATAATCCACACCGCAGACCACCATTTCCTTTCCATGGCTGATATTAAAATAAATCTGCGGATAATTGGTCAAATATGGTTTTCCCTGACTATCTGCAGATAACTCACTCTCCATGTTTATCCCGCAGAGCTGATATTCTCTGAACAAAGCCTCCTTCAGCAAACACAGCCCTGCCTGATGCTCACTCTCATGTTTTTTTTCCCTGACGTCCTTGGTGGGAAGCCTGAATTTCTGGAAATAAACTGCCATACTAACCTTCCCATTCCCTGTCCTGGAACTGAATTTTTATTGTAGAAATCCTGCCGCTGATCACTGCCCGCTTTCCGTCTAAATTCTTAGGTACCTCAATCACCGATTCCGTATGCACCTTAACATCAAATATCATCGTCTGCTTCCCGGCAGCCTTAGATCGCAGGGGTTCCTTTTCATCCGATAAATATAATGTTCTCTCTCCTACCCAAAGTCCGTAAATCCTGCGATCTTTTTTATTCAAATTATACTCTTTTGGAATCTTTAACTTCGTCCCGGAAACTTTTGTCTCACTTGTTCCAATCGCAAACATCCATCGTTCCCCTTTCCCTGTAAGCATTTTCTGTCTCGTTCTTATTCTAACAAGATTTATTCTTTTTGGGAATCGATTTTAGATAAATTTTATAGATTATGCAGCCGATTGCCCTGCGTTCTGTGCTCGCCTTTCCAAATTGCCCATATTCCTGTCATATCCGCCAATATCCATCCAATCGGCACCGCCCACCAAATTCCCAACACACCTACCGCAGGTATCGGCGCTGTCAAATACGCCAAAACTACCCTCGTTCCTAAAGAAATCACCGTCAGCACCACGGACATCTCCGGCTTTCCAATTCCCCGAAAATAACCATACAGCAAAAACAACACACCAATCCCACAATAAAACGCGCCTTCCACCCGAAGATATCCCGTTCCGATGGCAATAATCCCTGTCTCCCCCCGGTCGATAAACAGTTGAAGCAGCACTGGCGCAAAAATAAAGACCACCATGGACACCAGCATGCAAAAAAGCATTGAGACTTTAACTGCACACCTTACCCCTTCGTTTACCCGCTCTCTCTGCCCTGCCCCATGATTCTGCGAGGTAAAGATAGAAAAAGCATTCCCAAATTCCTGTGCAGGCATGTAGGCAAAAGAGTCAATCTTAACCCCGGCAGCAAACGCTGCCATCACTGCCGTCCCAAAACGGTTGACCAGCCCCTGAATCATCAAAATCCCAAAATTCATCACCGACTGCTGGATACAGGCAGCCGCAGAAAAACGCAGGATCTCTCCCACGCTTTCTTTCGTAAACGACAGCTCTTTCTTTTTCGGTCTCAGCCAGGGCTCGGCTATCCAGGTATAAAGCCCAATCCCCAGACCGGAAAATACCTGTGCAATTACCGTTGCTACCGCTGCCCCCCTAATCCCCCAGCCAAAACGCATCACAAAAAGTAAATCCAGTCCTACATTCATCAGAGCCGAACTTCCCAAAAAACACAGAGGAATCACGGAATTTCCCACTGCGCGTAGAAGAAAAGCAAAATAATTATATAAAAACACAAAAAAGATACCGAAAAATATCACAAAAACATACTCTTCCATCATTGACCAGATAGAAAGGGGCACCTGAAGAAGCCGGAGAATCCAGGGCAGGGCCGCAAAAACCAGCACATTCACGCCAAGGCTAACCGCTCCGATAAAAAGAAAAGCAGCCGCTATACTGTTTTTCATCTGCACCTGATCCTTTTTGCCAAAATAAAATGAATATACTGACCCGCTGCCCATACACAGTCCAATCAGAATCGAGGTTAAAAAAGTCATCAAAGTATACGCCGACCCCACCGCCGCCAGAGCATCCGAGCCAAGAAAACGACCAACAATCAGGGTATCGGCAATATTATAAAACTGCTGCAATAAATTCCCCAAAATCATCGGCCCTGCAAATACCAGCATTGAAACGGTTACACTGCCTTTCGTTAAATCCTTCTTCATTCCCGATTCTCCAGACGGCTGTCTTTCCAGTCCTTATGCTGGTGATACCTCCGCTTATTTTCCTGCTTACATAAGTACATCGCCTCATCTGCCCTGTGAAGCAGTTCTTCCCTGGTCAATCCCTGCTCCTTACCCGTAACCGCAAGGACTCCATAGCTGAAGCTCACCGGATAGGCCTTTTTATTTTCCTGAATAAAGCTTTCCAGGGCACTTCCCATCTTTTCTTCAGCGGCACTTTTTGGACAGTCCATAAAGATAATGACAAACTCATCCCCTCCAATCCGGGCAAAAATATCCGAATTGCGGATTCTGGTCTTTACAACTGAAACAAAGTTTTCAATGTACTCGTCTCCTTCCAGATGGCCAAACTTATCATTCACATACTTTAAACCGTCCAGATCCAGATAGCAGAAGGTATGAGGCTTCCGTTTTTTCAGCATTATATCCAGCTGCTCTTCCATGTAATGGCGGTTAAAAATTCCTGTTCCCGGATCATTATACGCCTTATCCGTCAGCTGCCGTGTTCTCTGCTTCTCCTCTGTAACATTAGTCACCACATGGGCGTTAACCAGGGTATCCCGCCACTGAATCGCAAAAGAGAGTACCAAAAAGCACTGCCCATATTCATCCTCAGCTTCCCATACCCGTTCATTCTTCTCCGGGTTCCAGTCCAGAAGATGATGCTGGAAATCAAGGCGGTGCTTACAAAATTCACAGGAGCCTTCCTCTGTATGATACTTGCCCGTCCGTTTATTACAGTAAAGAATCGACTTATCATCTGCTCTGACCACCATAATCCACTCATCCCGCATTCTGGTCAGTTCCATCAGCAAATCATTATATGCCTGGATAATCTCAGCCTGTATGGTGATTTCCTCGGCTTTCTTGCGCAATTCCTTCTCCTGTACCTCTAAATGTTGAAGAAATTCCACCATCTCCTCAGCCGCCTGATGCAAAATCTCCGGTTTTTCCCCCATCTCAGGCAAACCAGATTCAAGCGCGCGAATATCCTGTTCTTTTTTTTCAGTATCCAATAAAATACGTTTTAAATACGCCAAAAGAATTTGACTGCTCTGCATATCCATCATCTTCTCCTTTTTTCCTGCGAAACATGTAAAATCATTTCTTAATTCTCTTTCTCACGCATAATCCCATTATAGCACTAACGCCTTCTGATTTCCACACGATTTCCTATGTTTTTTCATCCGTATCGTCTCACCTATCGTTATCCTTTGACCGGATTCAGGATTCCTTAATTGCTCTGGTCTGATCCTCCTTTTTCTTTTTCTTCGCCTTAGGCTGGGGCAGTTCCTTACTCATCGCTTCAAGAACTTCCCTCATCAAAGCTGTATTTTCCACATCCTCCACCACAACCATCAAAGTTTTCGATCCCTCATAGGGATAGGCACGTTCCGCATTGGGTAAAAGCCGCAGAACTGAGGCTGTGGGTTTTAACAGCAGGCAGTTATCACAAATATCGCCAATCATCTTCCCCTGATAATACACGCAATATTCTCCCATCATCTTCCTCGTTGTCACTAAGCCAACCTTCTGCAAATGTTCTAAAATATAATCGTGAAACTCCCCTGTCGTCGCCATCCTTTTATCCTTCCTTTATCCTTTCTTTTTCTATTTGCTGTCCGTAAATTCAGTATAAAAGCACACTCTAAAAAAAGCAATAAAAATATACCAAAAAGACAAAGCTTCCTCTGTTCATTTCCCACAAAAAATGCTATAATCAACTTACATCAACCAAAGAAAGAGAGGGTTACATTATGAGTTTTCATCAGGGAGCACCTACTCCTCACAACGAGGCAATGCCAGGCGATTTTGCAAAAACCGTCTTGATGCCCGGCGATCCACTGCGGGCAAAATATATCGCTGAAACCTATCTGGAAAATGCCAAATGCGTAAACCAGGTTCGCGGTATGCTGGCCTACACCGGCAACTACAAAGGCACCCCGGTTTCCATCATGGGTTCCGGTATGGGAATCCCCAGTATGGGCATATACTCCTATGAATTATATGCCTTCTATGGTGTAGAAAATATTATCCGCATCGGAACCGCTGGCGCCGCCTCGGATGAGATTGAGATGATGGATGTCGTTCTCGCAGACAAAGCCTATTCTACATCCGACTATGCCTTCATCCAGTCCGGCATCACCGGTAACTGCATCACAGCAAGCCCAGAACTAAACGCAATTATCACCGAAACCGCCAAAACCACCGATCTTCACCTGGTTACTGGCCCGGTTTCCTCCGGCGGCGTATTCTACCGTGAAGACATCCCCAGGGAAGTCGCTCCCTTTATGAGCGAAGTCAAGGCTCTGGAGATGGAATCCTTCGCCCTGTTTGCCAATGCCAAGGCCCTGAACAAAAAAGGTGCCTGCCTTGTTACCATCACTGATAACAAGCGCACCGGAGAAGTTCTGACCCCAGAACAAAGAAAGACCCACCTGGGCAATATGTTCACCCTTGCCCTGGAATCTGCAATTCGCATGTAAACACTTCTGACAGCGGCAATGAGGAAAATAAAAATCACCCCATAACCGCAAACGAAAAACAGAAAAACGCAGCTGCAATGTCCTGTGAAAACCAACTCACCACATTGCAGCTGCCTTTTTTCCATCCAGTCAATTTTTCTTCCAACCAATTTTTCTATCCATCAAAAAAAGCCATCGCACATCTGACACCACATCAAAAAAGCCATCACACATCCGGCAGCGCATCAAAAAAAGCCGCTGCACATCCGACACCTCGTCACCTGTGCAGCAGCCCTTCCTGTCTGCCGATATTCAGCAATTAGATTACGATAAAATTCTGCCCCCAAACAGGCTATCTAACGCTCTGTAAAAAACAGAACACTTACTGGCAGTTCTCCGTAATAAACGCCTTAATCTCATCCTGCTCTCTGCCAATTGCACTGTTTACAGTAATGGAACCATCCGAAATGCCTTTCTTCGCATCTTCCAGAGCCGCTTTTCCTTCCTCAGACAGAACACCGTCCAAAGCCGCGCCTTCAACAATCCCTACCGAACCGTCAGCCAGACCAACAATCTCATACTCGCCAAAAGGCAGGGTTCCATCGTCTAAGTACTGACCAATAACATTATAAATTGCCGTTCCCACTTCCTTAATAACGGAAGTAGCAAAACGCTCCTGGATAGCCTTATCATCGGCATACAGCAGAGACTGGTCACTGTCTACGCCAAGAACATACTTTCCGGCTTCTGCGGAAGCATTGTGTACACCATTTCCAGAACCGCCTGCACAGGCAAAGATAACATTTGCACCGGCATCATTATACTGGGTCATCGACTGGGTCTTTGCTGTATCCGGGTCATTCCATGCGCCTACATAATTGTAAACAATCTTTACATCCGGCTTATAAGCCTTTGCACCCTGAATATAACCCCACAGGTATTCCTGGATCGGAAGGGACTCGTCCATACCACCGACAAAACCAATAACATTCGATGCTTCCACATCGCCTGCGCCGTTCGCTGCAATATCCGCTGCTACAATACCGCCCAGATAAGCCGCCTGTGCTGTAGCAAAATCAACACCATAAACATTGCCGTTCTCGCACTGGTCAATTACATCCTCACTGATAATGGTAAACGCAATCTCTGGATACTCATTCGAAACCTCAACCAGGTTATCTTTAAAATCGGAAGCCGTAATAATCAAATCTGCTCCAGCATCCGCTGCCTCATACATAGCCTGAAGATTTGCCTGAATATCTGCCGTCGTTTCCACAACATGAACATTTGCCCGATCTGCAAAATCAACAACTGCCCGATCCGAACCTTCAGCCATACTGTCCCAGTAAGACAAATCGCCACGGTCACGGATAAATACATAAATTTCCTTTAATTCCCCACTGTCAGCAGAATCCCCTGCATCCTCTTTTGCCTCTGCCTGGGTTTCTCCGCCAGCAGCATCAGCCTCGGTCTTATCTGCCGCCGGAGCTGCTGTCGTTTCTGCTGTTCCGCCGCCGCTGCTTGAACCGCCGCCGCATCCGGTCAGCGCACCCGCAGTCATTACAACTGCCAATCCCAGGGCTGCAAATTTCTTCCAGTTTTTCATGAATACATTTCCTCCTTAATATAAAGATAAAATAGCTACTGACAGGCAAACCTGCCATCTATGGTGAACGCTCTCAGACTCTTTTCCATCCAAAAACGTCCTTCCCTAATTCTAATCTTTTTCATCCCTTCTGACAAGCACCTTTTACTGTCATTCACCCGCTGCTTCAAAAAAATGCATCTTGCTTCACCGCCCCAGGCCCCCTGTCATCATCCCTATTCCTTCTTCGCTTCCTCAGCTTCCTTCTTGCACATCTCATACAGCTTCAGCCGATAAGAATCATCATACTCATCCCAAAGCGGCATAACCTTGCTCGCCTCATCCAGGAAGTAGAACACATCCCTTCCCATCGCCCTGCCCTTAATCGTGTGCATATCCACCGCATACTCCGGGATTTCCGGCACATACCCATTCTGAAATTCCTTCATAATAATATTCTTAATATGATCGGTAGACCTCTCCTTCTGGCACTTGCACAGATACCGGATAGCAAAAAGGAAAAAGATCGGTCGGTCTCCATCCATATAAGGGAACTCCTTGTGCAGATCATACATCGTCTTTACAAGCCCCGACGCTTCCGTATTTCCAAACCCAATATCCTCCACCGGAATCACCAAAAGCCGGTTCCACATCTTCTCCTCATGAAACGTCGATGTAATATAAAGCTCATACGCCATCCGCATCGCCAGATCCTCTTCCCCCCTGCGAATACACTTCTGCATCGCCGAGATCACCAGATCCGCATCCAACCCATTCTTCGTTTTCGTTTTTGACCATGGATCATAATATTCCTGTTTCATAAAAAATCCTCCTTATAATTACATTCAATTTACAACACCTGCAAACAACAAAACCAAATTTTCCGGCAGTCTACCAGCATGTCAAATTCCCCCTGGAGTGACCCCGCATCTCTAAGCCGCCTGCTGCATACTCGCCAGCTTCTCCTTCTTCCGTGCCGTCATCGTCCTAATCGCCTGAATAATCACCAACACCACGATAATAAACAAATAAGGAAATGCATCAATCAGCTTCAGATCAATCTTACTGTAAAGCTGCAGATAAACCGTAATGGTATCCGAAAACCCATACAGCAGTGAACTCAGACACCCTATCACCGGATTCCCCTGGCTCATGGCATCCATCGCCAGCGACATATACCCTCTTCCTGCAACCATCCCCGTCGTAAAGGATTTCAGCGCCCCCATGGAAAGATACATCCCCCCAAACGAACACGCCACCCCGCAGATAGCCAGCGCCACAAACTGATGAAAGATAACATTCAGCCCCGCTGCCTTCGCCGCCGCAGGATTCTCCCCCACGGCCCGGATATTAATTCCCAATTTCGTCTTATAAAGCATCCATGATGTCACCGCCACAATCACCCATGCAATATACGTCACCAGATTATGCCCCGAAAGAATCGTCCCAATCACCGGAATATTCTGCAGCACCGGAATATTCACCACCGGAAACGTAAGGCTCTTTAATGCACTCGAATTTGCCTTGCTCCCTGTCAGCATAACCAGCACAAACACCGTCCCGCCCGTAGCAACCAGGTTCAGCGCCACACCGCAGGCATTCATTGCGCCCTTCATAATCAGCGCAAAATACCCGAACACAAAAGAAATCGCAATGCCCATAAGCACAGCCGTTATGCACCCCACCCAGAGATTCTGGGTAAAAGCACTCGCCACAACCCCCGTCAGGGCACAGATTAACATCGTTCCCTCAATCGCCAGATTAAAGATCCCGGACTTCGTCATCATATTTGCCGCCAATGTCGCCAGCATAACCGGCGTGGTACTGGCAAGTACCGTCTTCCAGAAGGTCGGGGAAATGAAAAATTGCATCATGCCGCAGCACCTCCTTCCTCTGCTTCTGCCTGCTGCAGGGACAGCTTCTGATCATGGCGCTTCTTTAAGAAGTACAGGAAGCGCTGGGAAGCCACCAGCAGGATAATGATTCCCTGCAAAAAGGTTACAATCTCCGGATCCAGATCCGACGAACGCGACATAATCTCCGCACCGACGCGAAGGTAGGCAATAAAGAATGCCGTTATCGGAATAAACACCGGATTTCCGTTTGCCAGCATGTAAATCAGCAGACCATCCCAAACATAGTTCGTCTGGGTCTGCCACTGGAAACGTTTGTACACACCAACCATCTCAATCGCTCCGCCCATTCCGGCAATCGCCCCGCCGATAAACTGTGCCATAAGGATGATAAAACTTGTGCGAAGCCCTGAAGTTTTGGCAAAAGCAGGGTTGCTTCCCGTCACCCGAACCTTATAGCCAAAGGAGGTCTTGTTCATCAAAAAGATAACAAAAATCGTAACCACGATAACGATAACAAATCCGTAGTGCAGAGAAGTCCCCTTAATCATAGTGCCAAGCCTTGCGTCATCCGGGAATTTATAACTTCCCCAGCTTCCGCTCTTCTCCAGGAAAAAGGAACTGATAATAGACAAACCAAAATAATAGAAAATCGAGTTTGCCATAATTGCCAGAACAACCGGATTTACCCTGGTGTATTTATTCACGATAACCGGCAGCATGGAGATCAGCCCGCCCACCACGGCTGCCGCGGCAATCAGGGCAAACTGATGAATAATATTCGGCAGAGGCCAGGAAATCGCTATCGCTGTGGCTACCACTGCCCCCATGTAAAAGGACGCATCTGAACTGATGTTAAAGATACCGCTTTTTAAACACAGGGTAAGGCCCAGGCCCGTAAAGACCAGAGGGATTCCCCGGACAATAACATTAAAAAAGCTTCGTTTTGTTTCCAGCGGCCCGGTCATCAGCTTCTGGATTGCCACCCCCGGCATCTCGCTGACGAAGAGGATGATCACAAACACGATAAGCAGCGAAAGAAGCAGGGCTGCCGCAATTCGGATCGCGCTGAAATAATCCATGATATCAAATTTTTTCTGATTCTTTTTTTCCATGCTTTACCCCAACCCTTCCTGCTTTTTTAACCCCAGCATATAGAGGCCAAGTTCCTGCTCAGTAACCTTAGGCGCATTGCTCAGTATTCCGGCAATTTTCCCCTTATGCATAATGATAATGCGGTCACTTAAGGAAATCAGCTCGTTTAAGTCTGCCGATACCAGAAGGATCGCCTTGTTATCACTGCGCATCTCCAGAATCTTTGAATGGATAAAGGAGATTGCCCCGACATCGACACCTCGTGTCGGCTGGTTTAAGATCAGCAGGTCGCTGTTCGCCTTAAACTCGCGGGCAACGATAACCTTCTGGATATTTCCTCCCGAAAGACTGCCGATGGACTGGTTTTCATCCTTCGTCTTGACATTGAACTCCACAATCTGGTTTTTGCAAAATTCCTTGATTTTCGACTTCTGGATCATTCCGGTTTTATTCGCAAAGCTGTCAATATTGGAAACCGTCAGATTCTCCTGCACTGACATCTCCGGCGCACAGCCGTCTAACATACGGTCTTCCGGCACATGGGACATGCCCAGCTTGCGGATATTGGTAATGGATTCCCTGGTAATATCATGCCCGTTTAAAAAGACCTTTCCATCAATAGCCGCCATATTTCCGGTAATAATGGAAATCATCTCGCTCTGTCCGTTTCCTTCCACACCGGCAACTCCAACGATCTCGCCGCGACTGACCTTAAAGCTTACGCCGGAAAGCTTGGGAATCTTAAACTTGTCCACATACTTTAAGTTTTCCACCCGCAGTACTTCTTCGCCAAGTTTAACCTCCTCCTTATCATACTCGAAGGAAATCTCCCGCCCAACCATAAGATTGGAAATATCCTCCTCGGTTACGTCTTTGGTTAAATATGTACCCTTGGTCACGCCGCCCTTGAGCACGGTAATGCGGTCGCTGATGCGTTTTACCTCATTCAGCTTGTGGGAAATAAAGATCATGGTCATTCCCCGTTTTTTCAGCTCCAGAAGCCGCTCAAACAACTCCTCCGTTTCCTGCGGTGTCAGCACTGCCGTCGGTTCATCCAGGATAATCAGCTTTGCGCTGCGGTAGAGAATCTTTAAAATCTCCAGTTTCTGCTTCATCCCCACACTCATATCGCGCACGCGCCGGGAGGCATCAATCTCAAAATTATACTTCTGAGCCACTTCATTGGTAATCTCGATATCTCTCTTCCGGTTAGTGATAAAACTGGTTTTTTCCAGACCCAGCATCATATTCTCCGCCCCGGTTAAGGAATCCACCAGCATAAAGTGCTGATGCACCATACCGATACCGTGTTCAATGGCCTCTTTACTGGAAGAAAGCTTTAATTCCTCCCCATTTAAGTAGATATGACCCGAAGTGACATCCTCCAGCCCGTAAAGCATCTTCATCAGCGTACTCTTCCCCGCCCCATTCTCGCCAACCAGGGCGTGGATCTCCCCCTCATCCACCGTGAAATTTACGTTGTGGTTTGCCAAAACACCGCCCTCGTAAATTTTTGTCACGTCTTTGACTTCAAGCAAATGTCCCATCTGTTGCACGTTTCCCCCTTTCTCTTATCCGTTTCCCTTTCCTTACTGCCGTTTGCCTACGTTCACGATAACCGGAACCGGTCAGTCCCTGCGCAGAACTGCATCAGCAAAATCCTCTCTATGCCTTCCTCACTTCTCTCTCAAAAATACGAAGTCCCTTGCTCGCCCCGCTTCCGAGAATCGTGGAATTGCCGATACACCGCTCACCTGCATCGTATTTTTCAATATCCGAGCGCTTCACCAGATAGCCTGTTATCCGAACCACATCGGAGGTATCAGAATAGAAAGAAAAATACCGCATTCCCTGTCCGAATGCCCCGCGGATAATATCCAGCACCGCCTGCGGATTCTTCTTCGTCGTTTCCTCAAAGGGGAAGAGTTCCCCAATCCCGGCTGCAAAGTGCTTTTGTGTCTTTGCCGTAAATAAAAGGTGCTGCGGCAGAGGCGGCTCCTCGCCTACCGGAACCCTGGTGTTGGGTGTTACGCCCCAGTCAGTGGAAATCCCCACCTGACCGTGAAGGGCAAATTTTCCGTATTTCGGCTGATAAGCTTCCACCTGGGCGTGAATACGATCCAGAACATCCAGCGCAAAGCTTTCTGCTTCTTTTCCGTGACCGTACCGCTCTTCTGGTTTCGTCAGGTTTAATACCTGGTTCACACACTCGGCAAGACCTACCATACCAAACATCCCGACGAAGCGATCCTTGTGGATTAATCCTTCTTCCGCCAGGAAGGTATATTCCAGAAAATGCCCATCCTCAAAGATAAAGCTGTCCCGCTTATCCATCTGCTCGCACTGTGCCGCCACGGCTCTTGGCAGAAGGTCATTGAGAAACTCCTCTTTACTTTTTGCCAGATCCGCAAGCTTCTTTAAGTTCAAACGGCCCAGGGTAAGTCCGCCGCCGCCCACAGGAAGAGCATTGTAGCAGCTGACAATCGCATAGTTGCTGCCCCAGTCCGCGGAATACATGGCATCATTGACAAAACTGGGCTTTGCCGTCACCAGCCCGGTTTCAATCGCTTTCAGGGCAAAATCATCCGGGGTGTGCTCATTATAAATCATGGACATATTGGGGGTCGGCCTCTGCATCTCGGCAGACAGTTCCAGGATAATCCTTCCTGCCTTCGTGTCATACGGCCCGATATTGGCATGGCAGAAGGAATCGCTGACCACCCGATCCACATGGGTTAAAAACAGCTTAATGGCATGTCTTGCTTCTTCCTCGTCCTTAACAAACGGTTCCAGCAGCCGGTCAATATGTCCGATGTACACCGGGCCTGCAATCACCGAAGGAACGAAGTGATACAGAATCGTCAGATTCGACACGGCGTCCCAGATATCCTTTGGCGGCTCCAGCATTAAAAACTTGCTCCCCTGCTTCATAAACAAGTCATAATCCGGCAGCACATATCTCGGACGGTAGGGAGCATTCCCCTCCCCCATATCGAAAACCACTTCTTTTTCCACAAACCACTGGGCATCCTCACTGAGAGACACCGGGTCGGGAAGGTTCTCCGCCGCCTTTGCCAACTCAATCAGTCTCTGTGGATATGTAAGCTTCGGGTCGGCAATAATCTCCTTAATCCTTGCTTCCATATTTTCTGTCATTCTATCAACCTCTTTCTTTTATTATTCGGATTTCTTCTTTTCATCATCTTAATACTTTTACCCGCTGGCTCTGTTTGCCACGCTGTCAGAACAGCAAATGCTCTCACTTCCCCGCCTTATGGTTCTCGTCCCCAGAATCATCTTCCTGCGGATCTTAGCTTTTCCAGTCCCGTTAATCCGCAGATACAGCAAATCACAGGCATTTTCCCCAAGCTCCCGGATCGGCTGCTCCATTGCCGTTACCGGGCACCCCAAAAAATCCACCAGAGAAATATCATCAAAGCCCACAAGCCCGACATCTCTTCCCAAAACCATATGCTGCTCGTTCAGATAGCGGAAACAACCCAACGTAATGGAGCTGCACGAAGACAGCACCGCGGTCGGCGGCTTGGGCAGCGAAAAAAACTTCTGACACGCTTCATAACCGCTCTGCTCATCGAACTGCCCCGCATACTGATACTCTTCCATTAGCGGAATTTCCCTGTCTCTTAGACATTGTATATAACCATCTTTGCGCTGCTCTCCTTCTTTTGCCACTTCCGGGCAGGAAATAAATGCAATACGATGGTGTCCCTCTTCGAACAGTAATGTAGCGCCGTCATAAATGATCTTTTTATTATCCAGACATACACAATCGAAATCTTCTTTATATAAATCCCAGTCTAAAAGAACAACAGGAATCTCCTCTTTCTCTGCTTTTTTCAACAGCTCAACCGTTTTCTCCTCAGATCCCATCACCGGCAAAAATAAAATCCCCTTTACCCGATGCTCAATGGCCTGGGAAATTGCGACCATCTCCCGTTTTACATCTGCCCCTGTATGATAGAGAAGGATACTGTCATTTTGCTGTACTGCCCTTTCCTCGATCGCATTGATCAATTTTAACGAAAAAGAAGAAGGGCGCTCAGACATTATCACCGCAATCATCGAACTATCATTACAAATCAGACTTCTGGCCGCTGCATTCGGTCGGAATCCCTGCGCAGCGATTACCTCTTCCACACGCCTGCGTGTTTCTTCTTTTACATAGCCCTTTTGATTGATGACCCGCGATACCGTTGCGATAGAAACTCCCGCCAGCCTTGCAATATCGTTAATCGTCATGCCTGTTTCCCTTCAATAGAAATCAAAAGCTTACTGTTAACTCCCCCTATAGGGTACCTTCCAGCTTCTGTAAACGTTTACACATTGAATACATAAATGTTAGCATATTCAGGAAAAAAAATCAACTCTTTTCTGCCATTTTCTACAAATTCCTTTCATAAACACATCGGACAATTGGTAAATTTTTCATCATTTGCTCAGGTACACAGTAAGCCATCAGCCCTCCGATAATTCAGGCCAGACAGTAATAAGCATCGTAACATAGCAGGCCATCCCTCCAATAAAATTAGAAATAGGTTCAGCCATAAAAATCCCATCCACCCCCAGTCCAAACCAGGAAGGCAAAAGGATTATCATGGGAATTACAATCACCACTTTTCGAAAAATAGAGAAAAATACTGCCCGCTTTGATTTTCCCAAGGCCACAAATACCGATTGCCCCGAAAACTGCAGTGACATCATAAAAAAGCCAAAGTAATAAATCTGCATTGCGGGAATACCTGCTGCCACCAGCTCCTTATCCTGGTTAAAGATTCGGATAAAAAACTCCGGGAAGCCGTGAACCAGACTCCAGGCCACAGTAGTATAGATAATCGTTGTTGCCGAAATAAACACCACCGCCTTCTTCACCCGTTTAAGCTTCCCTGCACCATAATTAAACCCCATAACCGGCTGCGCACTGTTGGTCAGGCCCTGGACGGGAAGAGAAATAATTTCCCGGACAGAATTAACCACCGTCATTACCCCTACATACAAATCTCCTCCAAAGCGGGACAGGCTGGCATTATACATCATCTGAACAAGACTGTTTGTCACTGACATCGTAAAACCGGAAAGCCCCAGCCCGATAATTGCCATAACCCGTTCACGCTTTAAAATAAACGACTGTTTTCTCAGCCTTAATATCGTCTTTTTCCCTGTCAAAAAACGGATAATCCACAGTGCGGATAAACCCTGAGAAACCACGGTAGCCCAGGCTGCCCCCTGAACGCCCATATGAAAAGCAAAAATAAATATCGGGTCCAGAAGAATATTAGATACAGCACCCAAAAGTACCGTCAGCATCCCTATCTTTCCAAAGCCCTGAGCATTAATAAAGCTGTTCATTCCCAGCCCCATCATCACAAACAAACTGCCTAGAAGATAAATGGTAATATAAGACTCTGCATAGGGCAGGGTCGCTTCAGATGCCCCAAGCAGATACAAAAGAGGACGCTTCCAGCACAATCCCAAAACCGTTAAAAAAACGCCGCAAAGAAGCATCAGCACAAAGGAATTTCCCATAATCTGCTCTGCCTCTTCCTCATTCCCCCGCCCGCGCTCAATCGAACACAGAGGCGCTCCGCCCATACCAAATAAATTGGCAAAGGCGATTACCATAGAAATTATTGGCAGGCAAAGCCCCAGGCCAGTCAGCGCCATCGTGGCGTTCTCCGGTATTCTTCCAATATATACCCGGTCAATAATATTATACAGAACATTAATCAGCTGCGCAAAGGTCATGGGAATCGCTAAGGTCATAATATTTTTCACAATACTTCCCTGGGCAAAATCATGGTTTTCCGATGAAAAAGACATGTACAATCACCTCCTTAACCAAACTTTTTTTCATCTTCCCTTTTTCTCATCTTTCCTTTTCCCACTTTTCCTTTTTTATCTTCTCTTTTCCTTACCTTTCCCCATTTTCCCTTTTCCTCGCTTTCCCTTTCCTCACCGTCCTTTATAACCGCCTTAATTCCACCACGGTTTCTATTCCCCCGGTGTGCGGAAACATATCCACTGAACAGGCCTTAACCATCTGGTATCCGCCCTCCTGAAGCAGCACCAAATCCCGGATAAGACTGGTTGGCTTACAGGAAATATACACAATCCTTTCCACTCCAAAACGAATAATTTTGGGCATTGCCTTAGGATGGATACCATCCCTGGGCGGGTCGAGCACGATTAAATCCGGCTTTTCCGTAAGTTCGTCCATCACCTTCCCCACATCTCCGGCAATAAAACTACAGTTTTTAAGCCCGTTTTCTGCTGCATTCTCCTTTGCTGCTTCTACGGCCTCTTCGACCAGTTCCACACCAACTACCCGCTTTGCCACCGCTGCAAGTATCTGAGCAATGGTGCCAGTTCCGCTGTACAAATCAAATACCACTTTATCCTTTGTATTGCCGATATACTCTCTTGCTGTCTCGTACAATACCTCTGCACCCGCTGAATTGGTTTGAAAAAAGGAAAATGGTGTAATCTTAAACCGCATCCCCAAAAGCTCCTCATAGAAAAAGTCCTGTCCATACAAAATTTCGGTTCGGTCATTCTGCACCACATCCGCCAGGCTGTCGTTTTGTGTATGAATAATCCCTGCCAATTTCCCCTCCAAATCCAGAGCACAAATCGTTTCCCTCCAGCCGGAAAGAAGTTCCTTCTCTAAACATGGAATTTTTTCGTACTTTTCTTCACCTGCCATCCATTCTGTCTGCGATGTCGTCACCAAATCCACCAGAATTTCCCCGGTTTTTACTGCACGGCGCACCAGAAGATGACGCAGATAGCCAACATGCTGAAGTTTTTGATAAAACGGCACCTTTCTATGCTGAAAGTACTTAAGTGTTGCTTCTAAAATCTGGCAGACGTCCTGATGGACAATCCGGCAATCCGTGGTCGTTACAATATCATAAAAACTCCCCCGCCGATGCATTCCCAGTGCCAGATCTCCGCCTTTAACTTCATCTCCAAAAGAAAATTCCATCTTATTTCGATATCTGTCCGTGAGCGGACTGGGCTTTAACCCATGCCATTCATAATTCCCGCCAGGATACACCGAATCAAGAAGTCCCTTCACCTGCCCTTCCTTAATTTTTAACTGTTCTTTATAAGGAAGGCTTTGGTAAATACAGCCGCCGCACTGGGTAAAATGCGGACACACATCATCTTCCCTTTCTCCAGGTGCCCTGTGTAAAACTTCCAAAAGCCTTGCCTCACGCTTCCCCTTTCTCCGCTTATTCACCACCGCACGGATATACTGTCCGGGAATTACATTTTTCACCGTCAGCTGCTCTTCATCAACCGTTAGTACGCCCTTATTGGGAAAATCTACTCGTTCTACCTTTCCTTCTATGATATCACCCTTTTTTATCATTCAATTGAACTCCTTTTCCATGCTCTAAACCGCTTGTACTTTTTCCATGTTCTAAATCTCATCTGAACCTTGCTTTTTATCCGCATCTGCCATTTTCAGCGAAGAAAATATGCCCCTGGGTCCCAGAGGCATATCGTTAATCACTATCACATCTTCTACGGCTTTTCTCTTACTCTTCTTCTTTTACTTCTTCTGCCGCTTCTTCCTTATCTTCCTTCTCTGCTTTCTCTTCCTCTTTTTCCTCATCTTCGAAGAAGTCATCGTCGAAATCGTCCTCGAAATCATCTTCAAAATCTTCCAGATAATCTGGAGTGAAGAAACGATATACTGCATAAGCAATCGCTGCAACTGCAGCTACCACACCAATAATCGCCAAAATCCAGAGGATACAATTTTTCTTCTTATCTTCTTCCTCTTTTCTGTGCAGAAATTCATTCAGCCGGGTGGAATTCATAATCTCTTCTACTCTGTCCCTGGCCTCTTTCCCCATCATATCTAAGCGATTCCTGTTCATAAATCCACGTCCTTTCTCTATTAATAATTTGCGTCCTTTTCGCTCACGATAAGTATACCATTATTTTTAAGATTTTACTATCCTAATTTTCAGAATTTTTTTTCTGCAGCTTGGCAAAGGAGGCAAACATCTTTTTCACTCCTGCATTATCAAAACAAACCGTCACTTCATAATCCTTAGGTCCATCCTTAATCTGCTGCACTATCCCTTCACCAAAGCGGCTGTGTACCACTCTGTCTCCTTCCTGATAATCCAGCTGACCGGCCTTCACCACGGAAAATGCTTTTCCAAAACTAGTATTCCCCGGCTGGAACGAACTTACACTGTATTTTCTCTGCGGGCGCACCGGACTTGCACCTGCCCCATCCATTCCATCGTTCATCGCTGAAGGCGCTGCCCACCGGGTATCTGCGCGCTCTAGCCGCTTCACATCCAAAAAATCTTCCGGTACTTCCCGTACAAACTGGCTGGTCCGCATCCAGCGGGTTTCTCCATTCACCATCCGCATTCGGGCCCCGGTTAAAAACAATTCTTCCCTTGCCCTGGTCATTCCCACATAGCAAAGTCTTCGTTCCTCCTCAAGCTCCTGACGGTTATCGGATGCAATAATCAGCCCATTGGGAAAAAGTCCATCCTCCATTCCTGTCATCACCACCAGAGGAAATTCCAGTCCCTTTGCACTGTGCAGGGTCATCAGGGTAACTCTACTGTCCGAATCATCCATCCGATCCACATCAGCCACCAACGCAACCAATTCTAAAAACTCATCCAAGTTCGGATTCTCGGCATCCTTTTCATAGCCTGCTGCCTTACTGATCAATTCCTGAATATTTTCCAGACGTTCCTTCCCCTCAGCATCACCCTCTGCTTCCAGCTCCTGCTGATAACCAGTACCTTTAAGGATCTCTTCTATCAGCTCTGCAATTGTATGCTGACTTTCACGGGAAAATGCCCGCAAAGCCTCGATCTGCTCGGCAAACGCTGCAACCTTTAACGCTGACTTTCCCATACCTGGAATATTCTGCACCTCCCTTACCGCATCATACAAATGAATATCTTTTTCCACACTGTAGGCGGCAAGCTTTCCTATCGTAACTGCACCAATTCCCCGCTTAGGCACATTAATAATTCGATTGACTGCCAAATCATCCACACCGTTGGCAATCGTCTTTAAATAGGCCAGAACATCCTTAATTTCCTTCCTCTGGTAAAAATTCACCCCGCCAACCAATAGATAAGGGATGTTTTTTCGGATACAGGCCTCCTCCAGGAGCCGGGACTGTGCATTTGTGCGGTAAAGTACTGCCATATCCTTCCAATCTCGCCCTCGCTCCTTTTTTTCCAAAAACATTCGGACAATAAATTCTGCCTCCAACTCCCCTGTTTCAAACTGATGATAGCAGGGAAGCGGTCCTTCTTCATTCTCTGTCCAAAGGCGTTTCTCCTTTCTCGACCGGTTATGGCGGATAACCTCATTCGCAACTGTTAAAATATTTCCTGTTGAGCGGTAATTCTGCTCCAGCTTAACCACCTTTGCCCCAGGAAATGCCTCCTCAAACTCCAGAATATTCCGAATATCTGCACCCCGAAAGCGGTAAATCGACTGATCGTCATCACCTACCACACATAAATTCTTATACTTTCCCGCCAAAAGCTCTACCAGCTTAAACTGCGCGTAATTGGTATCCTGGTATTCATCCACCATAATATAACGAAAACGATTTTGATAACTTTCTAAAATTTCTGGAAAACAAAGAAACAGCTGCACCATGTTGACCAGCAAATCATCAAAATCCATCGCATTATTGCGCTTTAGCTCATCCTGATACGTCTGATAAATCAGGGCAATCTTTCCTTCTCTAAATTCAGAAGCATTTTTTGCAAATGCATCCGGTGAAATTAACCGGTTTTTTGCATCAGATATGTAATTTAACATCGCCCGGTCCTTATACAGCTTTGGGTCTACATCCAGTTTCTTTAATACCTGCTTAATCAATGTTTTCTGATCATCTGCATCATACACGGAAAAATTATTCCCATAACCTAACTTCTCCGCATATCTCCGCAAAATCCGTACACAAAAGGAATGAAAAGTGCTGACCCAAACCCCGGCAGCTCCGTCCCTTACCGTATTCATCACCCGCGACTTCATCTCACCAGCCGCTTTATTGGTAAAGGTGATCGCCAGGATATTCCAGGGGTCCACCCCTTTTTCTTCAATTAAATATGCTATCCGGTAGGTCAGTACCCGTGTTTTCCCAGATCCCGCCCCCGCCAGAATCAAAAGCGGCCCCTCTGTCCAGACTGCCGCTTCACGCTGTTTATCATTCAACATGTCCAACTGCTTCATTCTTCACCTGTCCTTTTTCAGCCTTTCTTTGTTTTATTTCTCTAACTTTATTTCTTGGCTTTATTTCCACATGCTTATCAAAATTATACCATGCCAGGTGTTCTCTTGTCATTCTCTTTTTCTTTCTTCTTTCTGTTGTTCTCTCTACTGTTCTTTCTGTTGATTCTGTTAATTATTGATTGATAATATATAAAATATGCGCTAACATAAACTTCATTACGATATAATCCATCGTACCTTCACAGAAAAATCGCACAAAATACGCACAAAAAAGGAGAGTTATCGAAAGAGAACTTTAATTTTTTAAATTAATGAGTTGGAAATAAAACAAGCTGAACTGGGAAAGACTTGTGCAAAGCTGGCTATTGATGTTAAAGTTCTAATAAGATTCGTAAGATGGTTGCCAGCCGCTTAAATGCTGGTAATATGCCATTAGATTTCATTCGTAAAATGCTTGGTCATACAAATCTTAATACTACTTTGGGATATATTTATAATCCGCCTTCGGATAAGGAAACTTATGCTTTAATGACAAAAGCACTCTAAATTCTGTTGTATTCAAAAATGTATTCAATGTTTACAAGGCATAAAGAAAGGAACCCTGATAAAATCAAGATTCCTGACAAAAAAATAAGAGCGCGAGACGGGACTCGAACCCGCGACCCCGACCTTGGCAAGGTCGTACTCCACCAACTGAGCCACTCGCGCATGTTTTTAATTAACTTTTCTTTTCTACTTATTCATTAAACATCGGGGTGACAGGATTCGAACCTGCGACCTCCTGGTCCCAAACCAGGCGC
>CAJUDX010000019.1 GCA_910584785.1 uncultured Lachnospiraceae bacterium
ATAAACATCTGCTGGGCACACTTGGAATACCTGAACTTAGACCGCCTAATCGGCGCTGAGCTTTCACAGTAAATTGTTCTTCAGTCTTCAGAATAGATTTCCTTTTCATTAAACAAGTACCTCTATCCCATTTATCTTTTACTTCTGTTTTTTAGCTTCTGTTCTTTGGCAAGTTACGCCCTCTTTCTTCTAACAACGAAGAATACTGCACCTGCCATTAAGATAATACCTGCCGCATAGAAGATAGTTGTACCAATGCCACCTGTCGAAGGAAGCAGAGAGCCCGTATTATTTAATACATTAATTCTATTAGTAGCATTCTCAGGAACTTCTGTACCTTCATACATTGTTTTTGTAACTACTGCAGTTTCACCTTCACCTGTTACAGTAGCAGTAATAATAACAGTAATCGGTGCTTCTAATTTATTATATCCAGCAGGAGCAGTTACTTCGGTCAGATAATATGTTCCAGCAGCCAAACCATCAATCTTTAAAGTTCCTGCCTCAGGTGTTATCATTTGTGAATTTTCAGGCGTTACATCGCCCGTCTGAATTTTTGCTACTCGGTAAGCACCATTATTTCCTGTAATTTTAATTGGATTTTTGCCATCCGCATTTGCACTTAACGTAAATACTGCACCAGCTAACCCAGTACCATTTGCAATATCTCCATTAGTATCTAAAGTGCCTGTATACTTTAAAACCGGCATATCAAAAGTAAACACCTTATCATTATTTCCTGGGTTGTCTGGCGTAGTTCCTCCATTACCATAGGTCAGATGTGCTTTATTATTATATCCACCTGAGTTTACTGTCCCATCTGGTGCAAACTTAGTGCTATAAGTAACAATAATAAAATCTTCCTTTTTCAATTCAGTGCAAAATGCCGAAGTAAATTTAACCTCAAAATCACAACCTTCACCGCACAAATTATTCGTCACTACTTCATAGTTGTTTTCTGGGGTTACAGGAACGTCAAGTGGCGCATTTTGATTGCTTACTTTATACACCTGAACAGAATCTACATTAAAGATTAATCCCTCATCCATATCATCGTGTAATACGTAATTCTCTGCACCTTCTTTTGCATCAATTACAATACGGTAATTTATCGTATCACCAATTGATACTGATGTTAACTCTCCCACTCTTTCCATGTTAGTATTCCCGTTAATAATACTTGTTACACTCTTTGAAGGAACAGCAGGAGCCTCATTCTTTTCTTTAATATTCTTGCTTGGGCTGTTTGTATCCAGGCTAAGTAATGTACCAGCAGATGAATCCAGCAGGAAATATCCAAGACCGAGCCCATCAAAAGTTACTTCAGGTGCTGTAACTTTATTTTGTGTTGCAACAGGATTAATCACATTAGCTTTTGCATAAGTCAATGCCAAAGAAGCAAAATCTTTCACTCTGGCTTCACTCTTATCTCCCTTCCAGGCAACGTTTCCAACAGAATCAACGGTAAAATACGCTTTAGCCTCATCTGTAGCAAAGAAAGCAGCCCAAGACACATTAACCGTATATGCCCAGGAGCTTCCATCTTGGTTTTGGATTGCATCCAATAACTTATATACATTATAACTCTGTCCTATAATCGCATTTTCAATTGTAATTGTACCTGGATCACCTTGCGCTGCAAAACTTGGAGCTGCCATTGCTAATACCATCGTAGACGCTAGTGCTGCGCATAAAAACTTCTTCATTTTTCTCATAATCATTTTCCTTTCTTAATTTAGATCATTAGATAATTTAATTATAAATAACCAACCGTTTACTTACATTCATATATCGTTTATAAAAACTCCACACAAATGCTTTTTCATCTCTTTTCCCCTCGCCCCCTTTTTCCGTTTGGTTTAAATTTGTACTTTAATGCACAATATTCATCATCTCCATACAATCTTTGTGGCACTTTATGTACACCTGCGGGAACAACTATGTTTCTTCTCTGCCCCCGCTAGTGTGCTGATACATTTACTTTCAGCACACTAGGTTACATTACTTTATTGTATTTTCAACCTTTATTACATTTTCTCTTTTGCATCTTTCTTCATTTGCACTGGCTGAAATCTCTTTTATGGTTCTTCAAATTTCTGCGCTTCATACTTCAGTTCATTCATCCGAACTTTCCTTCTGCGTTCGCCATGATACTGCACTTCCACTCCTGCCATTATCAAAGCTATCATTAAAAGGAACCATCCACACCGTTCAAACATTGCCAAACCAGGACCGCCGGTGTCAGGAAGAATGGGGGTATAGATACGCTCATTTTCTACATTAACCTGCCAGTAATTACCATTACCCTCATTTTCTGTTTTTAATGTCACAAGCCCATCTACCGGTGCTCCGCTTTCATCCACCGCATAACAGATTAATTCCCCTTCTTTCTCTTCTACCACAATGCGAATGGCTTCGTTTATGTCTGGCAGTCGATAACCTGGGGCTGTTGTTTTTTCTACCAGCATATAATAACCTGGAGCAAGTGGCACCTTCGCAGAAATACCATGAGATAAATCTTCACTTCCCAAAGAAGTTACTGCTGAAATGTCCAAGCTTCCATTTTCCAATCTATCCCCTAATGTCCAATTTCCGCCTGTTATGGTTGCTTTATGCAATTCAAAGGTTACTGCGTTTACTCCCTGCCCACCTTTGACTGGTGTAATCCAGTCCTTTAACTGTTTATCAACAATAATATCAACTTGAGATACTTTATAATCATTGACAAAACTTAATGTTGCTTCTTCTGCTCTTGCAATAATCGCAGTACCAGTCTCCGGGTTCTTTGACGCATTCAACACATAGCCTGGCATTTGAGCTGTATTTAATATTTCTGTTACTGTACAAGTTGTATTTGGCGATAATCCTTCCAGTGATAAACTGTAAGTATCTTTATCTTTGCTCGTTGATGCTACTGCTTTTAGTTTAATGGAATTTTCCCCATTTCCTCCATAAGGGGTATATTTACCTTCTTCATTCAATACAAAACGCTGACCCTTTAAAGAATAATAAAGTGTTTGCTTCAGTAATTCTGCATCTGCCGATTCTTCCGCAGGTTTCCATTCCAAATCAACCTGAAATATTAATTTGTTTACTAATTCAGCTTTTTCTGCTTCCTGTAATCCAGTAATGGCCTTAGTTATCAACAATTTTCCAGGAGCAATCTGAATAACTGGTTTGGGAAATCTTGTTTCCCCATTTTCATTATTATATTGGTATGTGACCTTAGCATTTTCGTTATTATTAGAATACAAACCAGCACTTCCAGAATGTGTTCCTGTGTTTAACTCTCCCTTTTCTGATAATAAATATTTTCCATCATTTTCACGATAGGTTTGATAAGCGGCTTCTGTGGCAGCTATCTTAAGTGAGACTTCATAAACCCACTCAGGTTCTAATTTATACCGTTCTGGAAAATGAAGCTTTACTTCTTTATCTTTTGTATATTCCGCCCAAATTCCAATGTGAAATTCATCCTTACCACGGTATTCATTCTCAAAATCCACGATCTTCGGATTTTGAGAAGTTACGGGTACGCCTACTTTTCCTGTTCCGGTAATATCTTGCTGTGAGGGTCTTTTTACTGTAATTGTTATTTCTGGTTTTCCATCACTTCCCTTACCGGGAACAGCATATACATTAGTACTAAGCGGATCAGTTAATGTCACCTTGTCACATAATATTGATGTTACACTAGCCGCAATTGAACCAAATACATTTTCCAAAGCCGATGTATCGGAAGCCAGATATCTTCCAGTTTTTGGTGTGGGAACCACTTGACAAAGATGATAAAGATTGCCAGCCGCATCACCAATGCTTTGTTCAGCATCTTGGTTTAATTTCATTCCAAATCCAATTGCATAAAATTCATCACATGACATATCTGCGATTTCACCCAAGGCTGCATTAATACACATATGATTTGTATCAGCATTTCCTTCGCCACTATTTGTACCATAATATGTTGGTATACCATCAGTAAAAAATACAACAATCTTACGCGCACCTGAACGTCCGTTGCTTAAGTGTTCTTTTCCTTTTTGAATAGCAGCTTGATAATTAGTTCCTCCATTAGCCGTTAATTTTCTTATGGTCTCAGATATGTTATACTTGTATACAGGTCTATTCCATATCGTTCCCGTAGCTTCGCTTGCGGGATTCCATAGTTTACCATCTGTTTTTCTCGTTACCGCAGTAGTGGAAAAGCCAACCACACTATATTGAGCATCGATGGAGCCATTTTCTTCTATGGCTTTTATTAATGTGTCTACCGCGCCAGCCACACTGCTCATCGATTCCATACTTCCTGACTGGTCAACCATCAAGACAACATCCATGGGAATCTTTTCCTCAACGCTGGCTACTGCTCCTGATACCGAAAGCTTTAACTCATACAAATCTTTTTGTGTATCTACTCTTTCAACTGATTTAACAAGATCCATACTTGTGTTCTCAATATCAGGGATTGGCACGCTATCCAAAGCCCTATAATGAAGATAAATATTGACTGTTTCTGTTCCTGATGTTATCGTTTTCTTTGGAGTATTGCCTAACATAAACCTAAGTTGATAACTTCTTTCATAATAGTCTCTAATAGATTCTGACTTAATCGATGTAATCTTTTCACCATCCAATGAGTCTAGCGTAGCACCCACATACTTTAAATTTGTTTCTATTTTCTGGCTATAAGAGGCTAATTGAATTTGATGAGATGGTGGTGTACTCCACCTGTTACTTTCTATGCTTATTTCCTCCTTCCCCAGATTCTCTTCTCCGATTTCTTTCCCATTCTCATCAACATAATGAAGTATTATTTCTGTATTAAATATTTCTGTATTACTTGCATTGTTATACTTCCAAGTAATCGTAAATGTAGAAAAACTCTCCACACTAAATTCTGCAATTGCCTCTTCTTCATTTACTTCTACTTTTCCTTCTGTCTTTTCTGCCGCATCCGCTACCTGGACGGCCTTCACCTCACCATTTTTCTTTTCTTCCAAATGCTGTACAGAAATAGATTCCGGCAGGACTTCTTCAGGAATACGGTCAGGATTTAACTTGATGGATACCTTTACCTCTCCATTCGGCTCAATCTCATTTCCTTCCCGATCAATGAAACTGATATCTAATGCCATCATTTCATCGTAATCAATTTCTTCTTTATCCAGGGCTTCTTTTGCTTCGCGATATTGTTCGGCGTGTTCCTTCTCTTCTTCTTTTAACTCTGTTACCCGCAGTTGGGCGCCTTCAGGAAGTACTCCTTTTTCTGCGCCTGCCCGGACAGTAAAATCGTCAATTTCCGTCTCATAAATCTGCAGAGACTTAAACGCATCTTTGTCTAATCCCAGGTCTTTTGCCGTGGTAACAAAAATATTTACAGCATCTTCATTCATTAAAATACTGTTATACACCATGCCTTCCAGAAGCTTTTCTTCTGCATTCGACGGCGACGCTTCCGATGAAGAAGCCTGACTTGTCTTTTGGCTGGATTCTTCCTCAGATTCCTTTAACGACTCTGCAACAGCCCAAACCCGGTTCCGGGAAATCGCTACAGAAAGAGTATCTGATTTTACATCTGATTCATTTTTTTCTTCAGATTCGCTCTTTTCTTCTGCGGTATTTTCTCCCGTATTTTCTGCCCCTCCGGTCTGCTGCTTTCCATCCGACTGGTTACTGTCCTTAGAGGTCGCATTATTTTTTTCAGGCTCTTTACTTTCTTCCTGTGCCTTATCTGTCTCCTGCGCCTTACCTTCTTCTGGATCTTTGTTTACTTCCTGGTTTTTACCCTCTTCCGGCAGATTATTATCTTTGGATGCATCGACTTCCTCGGTATTCCCTTCTTCCACCTGCTCTTTCTCGTTTTCCTGTCCTTTATCCTCTTCCTGATTTTTCTCTTTATCCTCCCCGCCGTTTTCTCCCTCATCGGCAGGTAACTCTTCTTCAGTTTTTGATTCTTCTTTCGTTTCTTCCTTTCCCTCTTCGTCTGCTCCATTTACAAATTCTTTTATTTCTTCCCTGATTTCTGTTTCCTCAATGAAATCTGTCCCAGGTAATGTTTCTGTTTCTTCTCCATTACCTTCCGTACTGCTTTCAACAGCATTGCTTCCACCCATTTCATTTTCAGCAGCATCATTTTCACCGGCGCCGCTTCCACCCGTTTCATTTTCACCGACACCGCTTCCGCCAGAACTATTTCCACCAGCAGGACCCTCACCGGAACTATTTCCATCCGCAGCGCTTTCGCCAGCGCCATTTTCTGCGGCATCAGGATCATGAACTTCACTTTCGCTTTCTGCTTCCTTTTCTGTCAAACACAAGATTTCTTTTGATGCTATCCTAATGATTTCTGACTGCTTTTCATCCACCTGAACAACTGCCTGCTGTTCCGTTTTGGATGAATTGGTGAACAGGAAAATAAACTTTTCGCTGCCCATTACCTTATATTCCCGCCCTGGTTCAGTGCCCCAGTCAAGACTAGCAAATATCCGAAGCTTCAATTCCTTATTATAATTTTTAATTTCCGGCTTCAATTCGTATAAGTCGTCATTCAGTTCCAACAGTTTTTGATACGCTTCCTGGTCCTCTTCTTTTCCCAGGAAAAGCATTTCTTCATCAACAACATTCTTATCCAGAACCGCCTGCTGAAGTGCTTCATATAAAGAATCGCTGGTCAATTTAAACAGGTTTTTATCCTCATTTTCTGCACTTGCTGCAAATGCGGTCCCTGCCATGTTGCTCAATATCATGCATACACTCAGGGCAACTGCGCACCATCTTCTTCCTTCCCTGCGCAGGAAGCCTGCTGCCCGTAAAGGCTGTTTTCTTCTGGTCCTCCCCCTGGATTTCTCTCTCTCCATATCTTCCTTTCTCCTCCTTCTGCTTCCTAACCGTTACCTTTTTGTTCAATTTTCTGCCCTGTTCAGCATGTTCTATCTCTGTTTTGTTTATCACTCTTCTGTCAGGACTTCTAATTTACTTACATTACCTTTTTCTTATTCCGTTTTTCTCCCATGTTACTCAGTCGCCTCATCCAGTACCACCGCATTATCCATCAGCTTTACTAATTCCAAAAAGCTTCGAAAACTCATCGTTTCCTCCCGGTTAACCCAGGTTAATTGTCCCTGCCAGGTGGAGTTTTCCTGACTGATGATGTGAATGATAAAAGTCTCCTTCTTTCCCATCGTTTCCTCCATTCGGTTTATGCACTCTGGCACAGACAGACTGTTCTCAAAGCACTTACCCATCTCCTCAAAGCATTGGCTAATCTTTTCATATGAGCTATGCTTTGTTCTTTCTCTCCGTCCGCTCTGACCTGTCCAGTCTATCCAGCTCACTGACGGAAAATTTTATCTCTGCCTGACCCCCGGCCTTCTTCCATATACTGGTCAGGCGGCTGGTGATTACCTTTCCCGTCCCTTTATCTGCCCCGGAAAGCAGAACCAGATACTGGCTTTTACTGTACTGGGTATACACATCCTCTGAACGGGTTCCATGGTGCAGAACCTTTTGAAAAAGCTCCATCTGTTCCTCCTGCTTTTCCTTCTCCCACCCCCCGCCGGAATACGGCTTTTCCTCCAGTGTACATAAAAGCAAAAGATTACTTTCCTTTCTCTGTTCCCCAATTCTTGCCCGGACACGGTAGATATCAACGAAGCTAGGATAGCTGCACCAATACGCTCCCTTCACTCTTCCGTATTCTTCCAGGCTGTTTTTCACCCGGTTCATTATCCTTCCTATATGGTAAAAGCGGCTGCTCTCCTGATACCCTGCCACCACCCGGTCTAAGGCATTCATCCCCAGATCCCGGTAATACACCTGCGAAGCCTCCTCATATACCTTTTCTGCCTCCTTGCGTCGGTTTAATGCCATCAAACAATCCATCTGAACGACCTGCCACTCATCATAAGGATGAATCTGACTGGCCTGCGTGCTTAACTTTAACAACAACTCGTAGTCCTCTTCCTCCCTGAGTATCTTACAAAGCCCCTGAAGGCAGGTAGAATACCATTTCTGGTAATACGCACTTTCCACGGTTGCCCATTCTTCACCGTTTAATGTGGGAAGAAATTCTCCTGTATAGACCTTACAATAGTTTAAATAGACTTCCCTTAATTCCTCCGGCGTTGGAAGAGCGGTGCGAATACAGGCAATCATCTCATCCAGCATCCCGGTATCCGTCCGCAGTTCATACTCTCGTGTAAAATAATAGCGGGAGCGGTAAACCACGATGTAACGTCCCTTGGGCACCCCTGACCCGACAATGGCCCCCCGCAGCATGTGTAGCTGCTGGCGGAAGTTATTGGAGCGCTGTTTTTCGTCCTTATGTTCCGGCTGGTTAATATCCAGAAGCTTTTTTCTGTCCATTCCATCTTTTCCTGCCTTTAACAGGCAAAGCAAAATCTGCATATAGCCGGCCTGAGGATTGGCATTTATGACAATAGGATTTCCCTGATAGCTTAAAGAAAATCCGCCTAAAAACCTGGCATAAAACCCGCTGTATTCCGTTTCCTTTTCCATCTTCGCCCCTCCTTTCCGCCTACCAAATTCCCGCGTACCATCCTCCCCTAAGAATCCGTCTGAAGGAGATGAGAAAAGGTGTCAACTAAAGTACACTTTAGTTGACACCCAGGCAGTGGAGGGGAATCCCTGAAATGGCAGGAAAATAGCAAAAAACACTACCGAAAAACCAAAGATATGACCATTTAGGTGGGAGATAAAAAAAGAAACAGACGACAAAAAGACCGAAAACCAAAGTGTACATTAGTTGACACTTCGCCCGGTCATATCCCGTTATCGGTTAACTTTTTAATTTATTTCATTTCATACCAGATTATTTTGCTCTGTTTTGTTTTCTGTCATGAGTATAACACATGAAATGTTAGGAAAATCATTTCATCCACATGAAAAATGTGAATTTTTTTCAAAATAATGGGTACAAATCCAGCTGACGCCATCCAGCGGCCTTCTGTCTTTGTACCCAATTCGAGCAATTAATTCAATGATGATTTTCCCGCATCCACCATATCAACCATCTTTTTCGCCCTCGCTTCCGAAAAGTTATAACTCCTGATTCCCGGCTGCCAGCTCCGGGCTGCCTGCAGGTTAACTTCTATCTGCTCTCCCACTGTATTAAGCCGATTGGAATTTACCTCGCGATAATACCAGGGGATTCCATCCAGGCTGCTAATCAGAAGCACTTTATCTACAGGAACCTTCGATTCTGGTATATTCTCGCAGTTATATAGCTTACTATAGGTAACTTCCGGGCTTAACGGAGCCTTAGCCAGCACCGGTGCGGCATCCGCTGACAGATAATCGGTAAAGTATTCAACATTATCCGGCGTAACCCATCCGCCCTCCTGGGCAATGTTATAGCGGGCAATCTGATAGTCCGGCAGGCACCATACAAAGCCGCAGTAAGCTGCTGTAATTACCGTCAGGCACCAGCGAAACAGCGGAAAACCGGCCTTGAATATACTAATTAACACGCCCAGCATAAGGATCGCCAAAACCCCCAAAAACCAAAGCACAAAAAGCCGGAGAAAGGTTAAATAATAAGCGCCCACATACAGCAGCATCCGATAGACTGCCGAAGCTATCATAACATAGGTGCATAAACTAATCAGCGTCAGCAGGGAAGTCAGCACGCGATGTTTATGGAAATATTTAAAACAGTTTAATACAAAAATCAAATTTAGCACCACCACGGCAAGGAGCTGAAAAAACCCCTGACGGGCATACTCGGAATATGTCATCTCCTCCGGCAGCCTGCCCTTCCCTGCAAATAAGTAAACCACCTGAATCGCACAAAAGAACACATATAGCAGGGCAATCATTGCCGTAAAGCTGATGGCTGCCAGCGGGTTATGGCGATTAATTTCTTTTTGGGGAGGAACGCTCATCGAGGCAAGGCTTCCCATAAGGCAGCATACTGCAATCGCCGAGCAGCTAATAATCAGGGCAATAGAAAACAACGTGGAAAGATTCAAATTATCCAGCACAATCTCTTCAATCAGCATCTTAAATACCACATCGGCATCTGCCAGAAGATAGCCCAGATAAACCACTGCCGGAAGCCCCGCCAGGAAGCCGCCCAAAAGCAGAAAAATGTTGCGGTTCCTCCCCTGTTTTACCTTCTTCAGCAAAGCCGTCGTATAGGAAAATGGAACAGGCAGGGAAGCCAGCACCTGAAACCAAAACAAAAACATCGAACTGATATACTTTTCAATGTCCCAGGACTTATCCTCATATCCCTGATGAATAAGAAAAATTGTCCCCAGCAGCATCTGCGCCAAATGATTTAGGCAGTGCAGGGTTGGACTGGCGGTATATGCACTGTTTACCGCTAAAATCAAGGCAGCAAGAGCCAGGAAATGCGAATCCCTTTTAACAGGAAACCCCAATTCAGGCAAAATCCGGTAAGCCACCAGATACACCAGGGCAATAAACAAAGGATAAGTAATCGCATTTGCATTGCGGTAAAAGCAAAATGCAGTTAACACACCGATGAAAAGCGCACAAAGCCCATATCGTTCAAATCCCGATTTCAGCTGTTCCTCGTATGCATTCAGCACCTTGGGACGAACCAATGGGGGATAGGGCGGTGTTTGCGGACCAGTTGTCGGCACCATCCCCTGCCCGGCCTGTCCCGATACCCCTCCCATAGCCGAATAGGATGGCTGTCCCTGCAAATAGGTGGGCCAGGTCCCATAAGTGGAAGCCGCCGGAGGCACAGGCCCCCCTGCCTTCTGTCCCTGCATTCCCTGCTGCGTTTGCTGGCCCTCTCCTTCCTGCGTTTGCTGGCTCTGCCCTTCCTGCATTTGCTGACTCTGCCTTTCCTGCCGGGCTTGCTGCTCACTCTGTTCCTGATGTTCTTGCTGCCCCTGTGCCAGCACTGGCTCTTTCTGCTCTTGAATCATCACACGGTTTTCTTGCCTGTCATAGTTTTTTTCCTTACTCTCCATGTATTACCTCCTATATCAACTTAACATCAACCTTCTATCTATCTTCCCTCGGCACATAAGCTAAAATATCCCCTGGCTGGCAATCCAGCACCCGGCAGATTTCTTCCAGCGTAGAAAACCGCACTGCCTTTGCTTTATTATTCTTTAAAATCGAAAGGTTGGCAGGTGTAATCCCTACTTTTTCAGCCAGATCCCCAGCCGATATTTTCCGCTTTGCCATAATCACATCTAAATTTATGATAATGGGCATAACTTCCCTCCAATCTTAAATGGTATAGTCCACTTCCTCTTTTAACTCCCGCGCCCGCTCGAACGTATTTTTAATCACCCGGATAAGCATGCCCATAAATACCATGCACGCGGCAAAGATCCCCCAGAATACATCATAGGCCATGGAAAGCAGGCAGATAAACGCCACGGAAAAGCACATCCAGGAAATCATCCGAAGCCGCCGGATATTGGTTTTCGTAAAAATTTCTTCCAGTCCGATATCCCCCACAAGCTTCCATAGGTTCCACAGCAAAACCCCGATAGGAACCGCACAGAAATAAATCGTGACATTAAACAGCCATGTACCTTTATAAATTCCCATCGCGCCATATCCATAATAAAGAAAACGCCGGGTAAGCAGCGGACAAGTGATAATTACGCCGATATAAGCTGCGCTGAACAGCAGAATACAGATTTTAGTCAAAAGAATCGACTGTCGGCAGGACCATTTTTCCTTCATCTCATTCCTCCTCAAGCTCTTAATGTATGGTTTTCTCCTTAATTATATCCATACTTTACCATATACATTCTCGAAATTCAATAATTTTTTATCGAAAAACGATATATTAATAAAATCCTTTGTTTTTTGTAAGAATCCTGCCCTTATTGGTGATTTTCTGCTTGCAAATTATCAAATATCGAGTAAAATAAGAGTAATAATAAAAGAGGCCGGACGACCTCTTTTTTCATGAGCTCCAAAAAGAAAGCAAAGAAAGGTAAAGAACAAAGATGATTAGTGCAAACAATATTACACTGCGAATTGGAAAAAAAGCGCTGTTTGAAGATGTAAATATTAAGTTCACCGAGGGGAACTGCTATGGCTTAATCGGGGCCAACGGCGCGGGAAAATCTACCTTTTTAAAGATTTTATCCGGGCAGCTCGATTCAACCAATGGAGAGATTGCCATTACCCCCGGCGAACGCCTTTCCTTTTTGCAGCAGGACCATTTTAAATACGATGAGTTTCCTGTCCTGGACACCGTAATTATGGGTAACGCCCGCCTGTACCAGATTATGAAAGAAAAGGAAGCCATTTACATGAAGGAGGACTTCAGCGATGAGGACGGCATTAAGGCTGCTGAACTTGAGGGCGAATTTGCCACGATGAACGGCTGGGAAGCAGAATCCGATGCGGCAAACCTCTTAAACGGCCTTGGCATTGAGCCAGATTTCCACAATAACCAGATGTCCACCTTAACCGGCGCACAGAAGGTCAAGGTTCTTCTCGCCCAGGCCCTGTTTGGAAATCCCGATATCCTGCTTTTAGACGAGCCGACCAACCACCTGGATCTGGACGCCATCGCCTGGCTGGAGGAATTTTTAATTAACTTTGACAATACCGTTATCGTCGTCTCCCATGACCGTTATTTTTTAAACAAAGTCTGCACCCACATTGCCGATATCGACTATGGAAAGATTCAGCTTTACGCCGGAAACTACGACTTCTGGTTTGAATCCAGCCAGCTGATGATCAAGCAGATGAAGGAAGCTAACCGAAAAAAAGAAGAAAAGATTAAAGAACTTCAGGAATTTATTCAACGCTTCTCCGCCAATGCTTCCAAATCCAAACAGGCAACCTCCAGAAAGCGCGCCCTGGAAAAGATCGAACTGGATGAAATTAAGCCCTCCAGCCGAAAATACCCCTACATCGACTTCCGCCCGTCAAGAGAAATCGGAAACGAAGTCCTTACCGTCGAGCATCTTTCCAAAACCATCGACGGCGTCAAGGTTTTAGATGATATTTCTTTCATCCTGGGCCGTGAAGATAAGGTCGCCCTGGTTGGGCCAAACGAGCACGCCAAGACCGTCCTCTTTAAAATCCTGTCCGGGGAAATGGAACCTGACGAGGGAAACTATAAGTGGGGCCTGACCACCACACAGTCCTACTTCCCCAAAGATAACAGCGCCGAATTTGATAATGACGACACCATCGTAGACTGGCTGACCCAGTATTCCCCGGAAAAAGATGTCACCTATGTGCGCGGCTTCCTGGGCCGAATGCTCTTTGCCGGGGATGACGGGGTGAAAAAAGTCCGCGTCTTATCCGGCGGGGAAAAGGTTCGCTGCATGCTCTCCAAGATGATGATTTCCGGAGCCAATGTCCTGATGCTGGATGAGCCGACCGACCACCTGGATATGGAAGCCATCACCGCCTTAAATAACGGAATGATCAAATTCCCCGGCGTTATGCTCTTCTCCTCCCGTGACCACCAGATTGTACAGACCACGGCTAACCGTATTATGGAAATTATTAACGGAAAATTAATTGACAAAATCACCACCTACGACGAATACCTCGACAGCGATGAAATGGCCAGAAAGCGCTTCACCTTCACGGTGGCTGAATCGGATGCTGCTGATAACTAATGATAGAAAAGAGCTGCTGCAAAATACGGTTGATGCACTTAACCGTTATTTTGCAACAGCCCTGGTACTGCCATTAAGCGATGAGAGGTCTTTCTAGCTGTGTATACTTTTCCAAAAAAACACTTATCTTACGACAAAAGATGCACCTGTGCCTGAGAACGAGACTGAATATCTACCTGAATATTGCACTCCGAGATATGCTCGTAGTTAATATCCAATGAATATTCTACCATAACCTTAAGACTGTCCTCGTTTTCACTGACGAGAATACTTTTTGTATTTAAGCCAACCATCATATCGCCCATGGGCGTTGCATAACAGGTCAGTCGTTTTTTATTTTTCTCAAACGTCATGTGGACATGGGTCAGGCCAGATTTAATAATGTCCATGCTATCTGGCTGAATTTTAATTAAATTGCGGATAGTTCCCTCATAACCTTCCAGCACTTCATCATACGTAATATAATGTTTTCCGTTTTTCATATAATAAGAGCCTGTCGTTATCATCTCTACGTCGCTGTTATCTCCATCAGACATCTGTATGCCGCTGATGGTTATTAATACATCCTTGGTCATTTCTCCCTCCTTATTGTTTGTCCTGTGGTGGGGTGTTTATCTTATTATTTTTCAAAACGCTCCAGAGCATGACAAAGAAGTTTTTCCACTAATTCCTGTTTGCTTACTCCCCTGGCCTCCCATAACATAGGGTACATGCTAATTGCGGTAAAGCCCGGCATAGTATTAATTTCATTAAAAATAATGGTTCCATCGTTTTGCACAAAGAAGTCTACACGGGCAAGGCCATAGCCGTCCACGGCTTTAAAAATGGCTTTTGCCAGTTCCGGGATTTTTTCGGCGGCTTCATGGGGAAGCACCGGATCAGTAATGGTCTGGGACTGCGGATTATGATACTTCGCATCGTAATCATAAAAATCTGCCCCGGCAAGGATCTCTCCTACGCCGCTGGCGACTATAGGTTCCTTTCCGCCGCCAAAGACCGCACATTCCACTTCATGTCCTTCTATCTTTTCTTCCACCAGAATCTTTCTGTCCTCAGCCGCTGCAAGAGTAAGACCAGAAACTAATTCCTTCCGGTCAGATGCACAACTCACCCCGCAGGAAGAGCCTGCATTCGAAGGTTTAATAAACACAGGATAAGGAAGCGCGGCTTCAACGCGTTCTACCACCTGCGCGCTGCCGCTTAATTCCTCCCTCGTCACAGGCACATATTCCGCCTGCCGAATCCCCAGCTTTTCCACAATCTGTTTAGTATATACCTTATCCATGGACAATGCCGACGCCAGCACGCCGCATCCCACATAAGGAATCTGCGCCATCTCCAAAAGCCCCTGAATCGTTCCGTCCTCCCCATAAAGCCCATGGAGAACCGGAAAAACCAGATCCACGGCCTGCACACGGACTTGGCCCTTTTCGTCGGTTAACAGCATACATTTTTTCGCAGCGTCAGGAAGAATCACTGCCTCCGTAGTGCTCTCCTTCCAGCTTCCCAGGCGAACTGCCTCCACCCCGTCTGCCTTCAGCCAGCGGCCTTCCTTCGTAATCCCAATCAGAAAAACCTTATACCTTTTTTCATCAATCTGCTCAATCACATTCACCGCCGACATACAGGAAACCTCATGTTCCGACGATCTTCCGCCGAAAATCACGGCCAAATTTAATCTATCCATAATATTTTTCTCCTCATTCAATCCCTATGTTTACATTATAACATATCTGCCCATAATTACAAATAGAATCGGATTCGATTGTATTCCATCAATCGCCAAAGAAAGGAGTTTGCTGACCCATGCAAAAAAAATCACTTTATCTCATCCTTCTGTGTTTCCTATCTGCCCTGACCCTGTGGCTGGCGCAAATCCGCCGCGATCAATTCGCCCTGGCCCGGCAGATTGCCCCGCAGCTTTTGCGCTTTCATGTTATTGCCAACAGCAATTCCCCCGAAGATCAGGAAATTAAACTTAAAGTCAAATCCTTTTTGCTGGAAAGAATCTACCAAAGTACTACACCTTCGGACGGCTCTGCATTAAGCACCAATCCCCCGTTAACAAAAGATGACCTGAAATCCACTCTGCTCACACAAAAGGCGTCCCTGGAAAAGGATACCAGAGACTATATCCGCCAGCTTGGAAAAGACTATCCCGTTTCCCTGGACATAAGCACCTGCGAATTTCCTGAAAAATATTACGGAAATATCCGCCTGCCCGCAGGATATTATGAAACTGCTGAACTTAAAATCGGCAATGCCCGCGGTCATAACTGGTGGTGTGTTCTTTATCCGAAAATCTGCATAACAAAAGACGCTGTCGCCATCGTTCCTGATTCCTCCCTAGAAGAGCTTCGCCAGCTTCTTACTCCAGAAGATTATCAGCAACTGCTGCTCCAGCGTCCTGCATTAACGCCAACTACCCATTGTTCTTTTTATATGATAAATTTACTTAAAGGGAACACCTCTCTCCCTGCTACTCCGTCAGCTCACCCAGACCATTAACTCCCCAATAATAGTTTAGCATGGCTTGTGTCATATCCAAATCGGCGGACTGATAGGAAGCTTTTGCCGCGCAGTAAGCCAGCTCTTCACCCAAATACTCTGCCTGCCCCAGCATCCCCAGCTCATACTTGCGGACTGCACCGTCCCACTTAAGCTGTGCCGCCTCAAAAGCAGTCTGGGCAGCAGCCAGGGCAGCACGTTTTTCAAAAAGAGTTTGGTACAGACTGTCCATGGTAATGGAAAGCTGCTGCATGGCCTGTTCAAGCCCCTGCTCCTTGGCAAGATAATCTTTATTTTCATACTTGCCATCCCCGTCAGCATCGTTGGGGGACGAATTTTGCATATTGATAATGGTATAATTATTTTTCGGGGCAATGGCCTTATCTGCCGCAAAATCAATATCGTCAATCTGCGAAACATCCGCAGGCGGAATCGTTCCAATGACAACATCGCTGTTATAATCCCAGCCAGCCAACTGAAGCAGGCTGCTTTTAATAGATTCCATCTGATCACTTAAGGCAGTAAGGGAGGTTTGCGCCGCATCGCGGCTGGCCCTGGCGGAAAGCAGCTGCGTCTGTGTTGCCATGCCGATTTGCACCTGGGTTTCATACATTGCCACCATCTGTCCGTAAAGGTCAATCTGCTTTTCCAATGTAGCCTTATTCACTGCCATTTTATTATAGGCCAGCATCAGCTGCTGGCAGCCGGAAGTCAGGCCCTTTCTTGCCTGCCTGGTACTTCGCTCGATGGTCGTTCCCCGCTTCTTCTCCTGTTTAATCATACTGCTTGACATACTGCGGAAAATACTGCGGTTCATCTGGTACATATAGGCGGAGGTAAAGTCCATCTCCTTCATCGCCTTTTCTTGTAAATAAAGGAAATCATTTGCCGTTTCCTGATAATCCAGGATATTTTCCCTTACTGTATCATAGCCTTCATTTACCTGATCGATAATCTGGAGAATGGTAGGGTTAAAATACTCCACACGCAGGGCCAGTTCATCATATTCCAGCACATTATCCTGAAGCCGTTCCCACTGCCCCTCCTCCATGCCTTCCGGCTTTTGGGCGCCAGGCACAGCGAAAGGAAAACTAAGAGAGAGTGTCAGCATCAGAGAAAGACAACGCAATGCCGGATATTTTTTTCCTGTTCTTTCCATTATTTCACCTCCAAAGGCTACTGTGCTGCTGCCAGGCCATCAACTGCCCCCTGATAGCTTACCCAGGCAGAAAACAGCGAGAGCTTTGCATTTTCCACGGCAATGGTTTTTGAGGTCAGATTGAACTGCTCCTGCTGATATTCCAGGCGGCTGGCAAGTCCGGTCTGAAATTTTATCTCCATGGCAGCAAGGTTTTGGGCAGCTACCGTTTCCTCCGTCTGCGCCAGTTCAAAGGACATTGCTGCATTTAACAAGGTATTATATTTAGTCTGAACGTCAGAAGAAATTTTCTGCTGATTATCCCGGATCGTTTCTTCAAGCGTTTTCTGATTTCTCTCACTGGTACTGTTTTCGTATTTGCGCCGGTTAATTTTTAATGTATAATTGGTTTCCAATGCTCTGGCCCTGTCAGCTTCAAGATCAATCTGAAGGATAACTTCGGGGTCCAGATCCGGCAACGGGCCAAATTCTGGTTCAGCATTATAGCTCCAGCCCGTCGCCAGACAAATCTGCTGCTTTAATGTCTCTGTCTCACGGCTGTCATTAATTATCGTGCTGGACTGCTGCTCAATCGCCTGGCGGGCATTCAGCACTTCAAGCTGGGTGGCAGTTCCTGCTGCAGCCTGGTTTTGCGCAACCTCATATTGAAGTTCCAAAAGCTTCTGGTTTTCCTCCGTCAGCTTCTGGTTTAACAATTTTTGATAATAAGAAATCAAATTCAGCCTGGTGCTCAACACCAGATTTTCTTCTACCTGTTCATACTGCATAGAGATCACCTGTGCATCATCCACATTATTATCTGCCATTTCCTCCAGATTTTTTGCCGTGGTTTCACTGGTCTGCGCCGCCATCAGCATGGTTGCATAGGACATATCTGTAGGATCATCGGGATAGGAAATATTTTCCCGGATTTCCCTTGCCGTGTCCCGGTAGCGCTGAGCAGTATCCTTCCTGTCCTTTCCCCGGTAATCACGGTATTCAATGCGATTATTTATTACCGTGGTATTATACTCATGGATTAAGTCGGGAATCTCGTCATATTCCAGCCGGTTATCCCTAAGTCTTTCCCACTCCTGCGGGGTGCGGGCAAACTCCGGGCTGTCATTTCTTGCCGCTGCCTGCGCAGTTATCAGAGTGCAGGCAGCAAATAGAGGGGCAGCCGCTAGTAAACCAGACAAGCAAAACGCGGCGCAGGAATACTTTATCGACCGAAGCACTGTCCGTCTCATCCGAAATCTGCATGGATGAATGCCTGGAAGGGTGGGGTTATCGCTCTTATTCACTTATCTTCCTCCAATCTTTCGGCGAACCTTTATTCAGGTTCAATCATAGTTAACCATTTTTTTCGGTTTTCGGTTCATTAAAGAATAATATACGGGCAACATCAGCAGAGCAAGGATGGTGGAAGCTAAAAGGCCGCCCACGTCAACCAGCGCCAGGCCCTGCATCATCTCGCCGCTCTCCCCGTAGGCCATCGCCATGGGAATCATCGCCACAATCGTGGTTAATGTCGTCATCAAAATCGGACGCAGACGGGTGGCGCCGGCTTCAATCAGCGCTGTATTCATATCCATTTCCGAACGGTACTGATTTACAGTATCGACATAAAGGATACCATTATTAACTACCGTACCTACCAGCATCAAAAAGCCTAACAGCGACGGCATACTAATACTGCAGTCTGCCAGCCATAAAAGCCCAAAGGAACCAATTAAACTGAAAGGAATCGTTGTCATAACCATGAAGGAGAATTTCGGCGATTCAAACTGTGCCGCCATTACAACAAATACCAGGAAAACAGCAACCGCAATCGCCTGTCCCAGGGCGGCAAATTCATCATTCATCTGTTCCGTCATGGCATTTGTGGCAACAGTAACATCCGGTCCCAGATTCTGTTCAACGACTTCCTTATAGATAGTTGCCCGGTTTGCCATTAAATCAGGATTTGCCGCATCGGTGTAATCGGCACTTATCGTTACCTGGTACTGGCGGGCCGTGCGGGTAATGCTCTGCGGGCTGTCCTCAAAACGGATTTCCGCAATATCATTCAAGGCAATGCTTGCCCCTGATGCGTTCATCAGCATAATACCCTCCACCTCGTCGATGGTATCATAGTCCTCCGCAGGGTACTCTACTTTAACATCAATATCATTGCCCTCCACTTCAAGCGTGGTTGCGGTCGTTCCGCCCAGCATCTGGTTTACACTCCCGGCTACCTGCATCGGTGTCAGACCCTCAGCCGTGGCCTGAATAGGATCAACATGAATTTTAATTACCGGAGCTGCGTTTTCCAGGGTGGTATGTACCTTAGTTACATCCTTGCGCGCCTTTAATTCCTCGGCAATGGTATCCGACACTTCCTTCAGTTCATCATACTGCGTACTTTGAAGAATCAGCTCATAACTTCCTGTGCCCAAATCCATAGCGCTCATGGAGCTCTGCTCTTTGATGGTAATATTACAATTATCCATCGATCCTAATAACGATTTCCACTTCTTTACGACTTCACTGGTTTCCATTTTACGGTCATCCTTTAAGTAGGCCGTCAGGCTCGCCCCGTCCCCTGAAAGGGAAATACCGCTTCCGCCGCCGGAAATAACGTAGGATTCCAAATCCTCCTCCGCCATCACCACCTCTTCAATCTGCCGGTAAATGGTATCTGCTTTTTCTACGGTAATACCGGGCTGAGTTTCTATCGAAATACCAATGGTTCCCTCATCACCAGCCGGCATCATTTCCATATTCAGCTGACCTGCTGCCATAAACGATAAAACAAGGAGTCCAATCGTAACCAGCATCACTGTTTTACGCTTGGGAAGGATAACTTCCATCATTTCCCGGTAAGCATTCTGCATCCCCCGGATAACTGGTCCCATCGGCGCATTCTGTTTTTCTTTAGGCCGATAGAAAGAATAGCACAGAGGCACTATCGTCATCGCGGAAATCAGGGAAGCCAGCATACAGAATACAATGGTAAAGGCCAGCGGCTTAAACATCTGACCGCTCATTCCGCTAATCAGAGCCATGGGAAGGAATACCACACAGGTCGTCGCTGTCGAACCGATAATTGACTGTACGACAATTCCGCTTCCCTTGATCGCCGCCTCTGCATACTCGATAAAACCGACATTTTCCGTTGCACGGAAACAGCTCTCTAAAACAACAATCGAGTTATCCACCATCATACCTACTCCAAGCACCATGGCGCTTAAGGTAATGACATTTAAGGAAAAACCAGTTGCCCACATGCCCACCAGCGCTGCTAAGATGGAAATTGGAATGGAGGTTCCGACGATCAGAGAGGCCTTGAAATCGCCAAAGAACAGGAAGATAATCACCATAGCTACGACAACTGCCATGATCATCGTCTGCACAACGGATTCCAGGGAACTGTTAATCTGATCGCTCATATCATTAATTACAATGATTTCCAGTCCCGGTGTTCTCTCCAGCAGCTGGTCAATCACACGGTTTACCTGGCGTGAAATCTGAATGGCACTGGACTTTTGCTGCTTTTTAATCCCCATGGTAATGGTATCATTGCCATTATAGCGTCCCACGCCGGAAGCGTCTTCCAGTGCAAATCCTATTTCTGCAATATCTTCCATATATAAGACATTGCCGCTGCCCGTCACCACCGGGATTTTCTTCAGACTTTCCACCGTCGAATACTCCACGCCGGCAGAGACCGAAAGTTCCTGATCACCTACCCGTGTATTCCCCGCAGGAAGGGTAAAGTCTGCACTGCCCAGGGTCTGGGCCACTGAAGCAATGTTCAGGTGGTACTGCTGCATCTTCTGGGCATCCAGCCTTACCTGAATATACTGCTGCTGACCACCGCTCAAATCCACACTCGCCACCGTCGATAATTTTTCAAATTCCGGCACGATCTTACTGTCTACATAGTTATAAAGATGATTAACCTCTGGATTATTTACAGCCAGGTAAATACTGGCGGTATCATTAATGTTAAACTCCATTATGGTGGGGTCGCCGGCGTCCTCAGGTAGATCCCGCTCCAAGGCATCCATCTTTTTCTTTAAATCCGAATACGCCTTATCCATATCGGTTCCATACTCATACTGGAGCAGAACCAGAGACATATTTTCATTGGATATTGAAGTAATCTGGTCAATACCGCTTAAGACACTTACCTCATCTTCAATCGGTTTTGTCACCAGGTCATTAATATCCTCCGGGCTGGCGCCCACATAAAGCGTACTGATCACCATCATGGGCATTTCCATCTCCGGCGTCAGTTCCAGCTTGGAATTAAAAATCGACAACCCACCAAATACAATCAGGCACAGCACACACAGTACAGTAGTCACCGGCCTTCTAAGGACTGTTCTAGTCAAATTCATACAGCCGCCTCCTTACTCCACTTGCGCGCTTGCTTCTGTCAGATTTTCTGTGTTTGCTTCTGCTCCGTCTGACTCTGCGGTGTTTGTTTCTGCCGCAGTTTTGTCACCTTCTGCCGGACGGGCTGCTTGATCCCCTGTCATAGGATTCACCTGGGAGCCTTCATACAGTTCAGAACTCCAGGTAACAATCACTGCATCCTGCATGGTGATACCAGAGAGAATTTCCATCCGCTCCTCATCAAAAATTCCTGTTTCCACCGAAACCTTATGTACGGTCGAACCCTCACAGGTATAAACATAGGCCTCTCCGCCATCATAATATACTGCATCTACCGGTATGGTAATGGCGTTTGTCGTGGTATTGGAAACCACAAACAGTTTTACCGTGCTCCCCGGCGCCAAACTATCACCGCCCTCAATCGAAGCCTCAACGTCAAACAGGCCCGTCTGCGGGGAAATCATATCCGCTAACTTGGTTATCTCCGCTTCATATTCCATGCCCTGCTTCTGTAAATAAATCTTCGTCCCCAGAGCCAGGTTTGCCTTTATCCGCTCCGGCACAGCGAAGGAAACCTTTTTTACCCCCTCGCCGGTAATCACACAGAGCTGCGAACTCTGGCTGACCATAGCGTGAAGCTCCATATTGACACTTTCCAGCTTTCCGGCAATCGGGGCGGTCACTGTGCTGTACTCCACCTGGGTATCATAGCCAAGCTTTGCCGCCTGATACTGAAGCTGGGCGGATCTTGCCTGCATCTGCACCTGCTCAAATGATTGAGCCGATATATCGCCCGAAGCAAACAGCACCTGCATCCGGTTTAAGTTTGACTGGGCATTCTGCAGGGCAACCGCGGCAGAATCCATCTGAATCCTGGCATTATCGATTTGTTTTTTATTGTCAATTTTACAAAGTGCCTGGCCCTGCTTCACCACATCACCTGCTTTTACCAGCACCTGCTGGATTTCCCCTGCCACCTTAGGGGTGACGTAAAGAATATCCGACGGCTGAATCGTTCCAATCAAACCGCTTTCCAGGGTAATATCTCCCCTTACCGGGCGTTCTATCGTAACATTGGGCAGGGGGACAGCTTCAATCGGCGGCTCTTCCTTTAGCAGCCTGGGCACAATCACTGCCGCCAAAACCCCCACAGTCACAACTCCGGTTAAGATTTTCGCACCTGTTCTCATGTCTTAATCTCCTCGTTTTTTTAATTTACTGTTTTGCTTCCATCTCTGTTCCTAAATCTTCATGCGCCAGCCTGCAGGCACAATACTATACCTGGTAATCCTGCTTAGCACATCTGGCATTCCGAATTTCCTTTGACTCGCCTGCGGCGATGGGACTTCTATGGTAAATTGCCTTAGGTTAAGGCACCGCGCGATATGCTCCATACTTAATTAAGTGCAGACGTTTCTTAAACAACTCTTTCGCCCGTTCACGGCTCTCTCCTGCATGATAAATCTCTCCCATCGTTTCCACTAAGATATTAACACAGAGAGAGAATAAAATCCGATAGTCCTCAAAACCTTCCACACAAAGCTCTGTGCAGTCTGTCGCCTGAAAAACCTCCTTTAGCCACTTATTCTGTGCTTCCTGCAAAGGCATACAAAACGCCTTATTCTCCAGCATTTTCATCAATCCCTGATGAGCGACCGCATTCTGCGCCAGGGTAATCATCTTATGTTTATCACACATATCCAAAACATATTCCAAAAGCTTCTCCGGCAAGGCCCAGAAATCGCCCTTCATCTGGATAATGACTTCTTTACAATATAGCTGTATCTGACAAACAAAATCTTCAAATATGTATTGAAAAACATCCTCCTTATCCTGAAAATACGTATAAAAACTTCCACGGGAAATATCCGCATACTTCACAATTTTATTAATCGATACCTTATCCAGCGGCACACGGCTAAACTCCCGGATTGCGGCCTCCCGAATCATTCGCTTTTTCTCCTCTGACAAGTGATAAAAGCGCTCCGTCGGCATCTCTCCACCCCTTTTCCATCCTGTTACCAAATAACATTCTAACTTACATATAATTAAAGTGACAACCTGTCACCATAATAATGACAGGTTGTCACTTTGTCAATAGTTTTTATCCTTTTTTTACAAATTTTATCTTCCTTTTGCTTCCAGCTTCAATTTTTTATTTTACTGCCTTTCGGGAAATCGTCAGATTTTTTGTTATCGTCAGCTGCTGATTATCGATATGCTCCCTTACCGCACTTTTTGCCTCCGCCATATTGCGGCTGCGGATAGCCCGTAGAATATGCTCGTGCTCCACCACCAAAATCTGCCGTCGATCCTCATCCTTGATATATTCCAGGCGGTAACGATACATCTGTTCCCGCAGATTATTTAAAATCTGCACCAGGCGTTCGTTCGCTGTCGCCTGATAAATCAGCTCATGAAAATGTTCATCACTCTCGGCAATCGCCATCACTTCTCCGGTTTCCACCGCCCTGGCAAAACCGTTTTCCGCTTCTTCCAAATCGGTAAGTTCTTCCGGGGTAATTCTCTGGCAGGCCAGCTCAATCGCCAGTTCTTCCAGTGAGCGGCGCACCTCCAATACCTCGCGCAGGCTTTTTTCGGAGATTTCCGCCACTTCCGCACCCTTTCGGGGAATCATCAATACCAACCCCTCCAACTCCAGTTTTCGGATAGCCTCACGGATTGGCGTGCGGCTCACCCCCAGACGTTCGGCAAGCTGAATTTCCATCAGCCGCTCACCCGGCTCTAATTCTCCCTTTAAAATCGCCTGACGCAGTGTATTAAACACAACATCCCGCAGCGGCAGATATTCATTCATTGTTACCTTAAATGCGCTTCCCATCAAATCTCCTCCTGTACATTGTCAGGGCCCGGCGGCAGACACACCAGCCTAAACGGTTCCCTTATCCCTTAAAGCGTGTTTAAACCATTATTTCCGATATCTCTTTATTTGTTATAAAAATTCGTAAGATACACCTGCTTTGCCAGAGCAGAGGACGCGCCATAGCGCAGCTCTTCATATGCCTTCTGCGCCGCCCTCTCATCGCTAAACACGCCGAACACCGTAGGCCCGCTCCCGCTCATCAATGCATTTAACGCTCCGTGTGACTTCATCACTTCTTTGATTTCTTCAATCACGGGGTACTTTGCTGCCGTAACCCGCTCCAAAACATTGCCAAATTTCCCGGCAACCTGCCCGATATCCTGCTGCTTTATCGCCTCTATCATCCCGTCAATATCCGGGTGCTCATCCTGACGCAGCATATCAGCATGCAGGTTTTCATAGACATATTTTGTAGAAACGCTGATTCCCGGCTTGGCAATTAACACATGACACTGCGGCATGGGAGGAAGCGGAGTAAGCTTTTCCCCGATTCCCTCTGAAAGTGCAGTTCCCCGCAGGATACAGTAGGGAACATCCGCACCAATCCGCACCCCCCTCTCCATCAGCTCACGGCGGGACAGGCCTAAGCCGAACATTTTATTCACCCCAAAAAGCACAGCAGCTGCGTCGCTGCTTCCCCCAGCCATCCCTGCCGCCACAGGAATAAATTTCCTCAATGTAATATAAATCCCCTGCTTTACCTGAAATTCATCCATTAAAAGACGAGCTGCCTGATAAACCAGATTATTTTCATTGACCGGAAGATAGGACAGATTCGTTTCCATGGCAATTCCCGGTTTCTGCGTGGCATGAAGATCGATTTGATCATAAATCCCCACGGTCTGCATAATCATCCGCACCTCATGATAACCGTCCTCCCGTTTTCGCAGGACATCCAGGGCAAGATTAATCTTACCGTATGCTTTTAATTTTAAATGTGTAGTCATCCTAAACCTCAGCTTTTCTTTCATTTCTGGATCTTATGTTTTTAGAATACATTATTTTGTATACAGTATCCCGATGTAGAAAAGTATACTCCGTTTTGGTAAAAAATGCAAGTCTTTTTTGTCAATTCATCCGTTAAAAGGTTTACGCCCGGCAGCGGTATAACATATCGACAGCCGGGCGGAGGAAATCTATTTGTTTTCACTCTTTACCTTCTTCATCCTTCTTGTCAGGATGATTCATGATAACATCCTGCAAAATCGGACGCAGTTCATCAGGGTTCTCCTTTTTCTCATCTTCAGGGATGTATCGATTAAAAATAGGATTTAAAATATAAGAATTGACAAAAGCAATCAGCGGAAACCCAAACATCATTGCCAGTATGGTAATCTGCGGAAGATAGTAAATAGAAAATACTCCCAGTACCAGCAAGCATCCATCCAACACCAGCATTCCCAGGGTATGGAAGAAATGGCGGATGGACATGAAAAATGCATTAAATACGGTTCGCTTAACCGGATTGTAAAAACGACTTTGAAGGGGAAAGACATAGCTGAAAATACACAGCCAGATAAGTGTCAGGGCACCAATCGCTGCAGTAAACACGGTTCGGACGATGGAACTTCCGGTTAATACAAAAAGAAAGAAATATAAATCAAAGCCCAGGATAATTCCTGTCACCAGCATAAGCAGCCAGATCGCTGTCGCCTGCTTAAAGTTTTCCTTAAACGATTTAAAAAAATTGCGTATCGTATAACCGTCGTCGTCACGGGCAAGTTTGATTGTGACATAGTAAACAGCGGTCGTAGAGGCCCCTATGGTAAAGATTGGGATGCTGCAGATCAGCCACAGGATATTTAAGATCATTAAATCGCCTAATTTTCCAATAAAACGCCATACCGGATTGTCGTAATTAAATATTCCTTGTAACATAGTTCATACCTCTTTTCTGCTTTGTGCGTACTGCTTTGTTTCAATCCACTTGTGCCTGAAGTTAAGTATAGCGGACTTTTGCATAAAAAGCAAATTATCTTTACAAATTTCTGCGCATTTGTACGAATTTATAAAAAATTAACAACACTTGCCCATAAATTGTGCTATACTGTTGAAATGATATCAAGGTTAAACAATTAACCGTTTTTATTTAGAAAATACTGGAAATCAAGACTATTTTTCAAAAAAAGAAAACGAGGTGTCCTACATGTCCTGGAAGGAGAACTTAAAGCAGGAAAGTCAAAAAGAGCGGGAAAAGCTAAAAAAGATGACGCCGCGGGACAAAGCATGGTATGTCTGGGAATATTATAAAATCCATATTTTTATACTGATTGGGTGTTTTTTTGTCCTTTATTTGATCGGCAATATTCTCTATAACAAAACCTTCACCACGCAGCTTTCCTATTTAACCATTAACAATACCAGCCCAAACTATTCCTTTGAGGAATTTGACGAGGAATTTAAACAGTTTATGGGTTATGGAAAAAAGGATCTTATTGAATCGGATGGTTCGGCAGTGATTCGCTATGGTGATGTTATTTCAGAAATGGAGTATGGAAATATGGCGAAGATATCTGCCCTTGTAGCAGCACAGGATTTGGATATTATGCTCTGTGACCAGCTGAATTTAGATCATTACGCCTATTTAGACGGCTTTCGCAATTTAAAGGAAACCCTGCCAGATGATTTATGGCAGAAGGTAGAACCGTTCCTCTATTATGGAACAAACGAAGCCGGAGAGTCTATTCCCTGTGCGGTTGATATCCATAACTCCTATTTCTGTGAAAAAACCGGTATAGCACTTGACCCCTGCTATTTTGGCATTGTCAATAATACGGAACGTATCGATACCGCAATTGCCTGGCTCCGTTTTGCCCTGGACGGGAATGGGGGACAGGAGTGAATTTTAATTTTTCCGCCAGCTTCCGGGAAGGGATATTCTCTTCCCGGATAGTGGCATATACGGGAACTTTTTCTATCTGCACCGCATAGCTTAGCACCGCTTCCACCGCTTCCGTGCCATACCCCATCTTCTGAAAAGAAGGTCTGATCCAGTAACCGATTTCTGTCATGCTTTTCTCTTCATGCTTCCCATACTTTTTCTTAACCTCCGTATTTCCATTCTCCTGAATTTCCCTGTCCCAGATGCCGCAGCCACCAATTAAACGATGATGCATTTTTTCTTCCACAGCCCACAGGCCATATTCGTAAAAAGAATATTGATAATGAAGATAGGAAAGAAATGCCGATTGATTGGTAAAGATCTCCGGCTTCTCCTCCCACGGCAGTTTTACTTCTCTTTTCGTTTCAGGAAATGTTCGCTCTGCCTTTGGATAACACAAAAAAGTGGCGGGAATCTCTTCCCAATCACCGGGAATAAATTCTCTTATCCGCAGGCGTTTGGTTTCTGCAATCATCCAGGGAAGGCCCAGGTTACGCCGCACTAACCGCTCCAGAAGCACTTCGTTAATCTGAATTTCTTCCTCCACAGCATAAGGAATTTCTGCTGGTATGGCCTGGGGGATTTTCTCATCCCACAAGCCAAGAACAGCCCTCCCGGCAGCCTTAGCTGCCAGAAGGGCCTCCTTCTCGTCAGAAAAGAGCACCGGATAGGTTATTTCATCAATCGTTACAAGATATTCTTTCTTCATCCCGCAGCCCCCGTCTTTCTCTGGTTATTCGGTTTGTCTGTTCTTTCCGACGGATTAACCCATGGTTCAGCACTTCTCCGGCTCCGGATAGGTCTCACCAAAGGTTTCCACGGTTATCCTAGCAATCTTTTGCTCTTTCATCGGTCGATCACTGTAATCGGTGCGAACTGCGGCGATTTTATTCACCACATCCATCCCCTCAGTAATCTGCCCAAAAGCAGCATAGGCCCCGTCCAGATGCGGAGAGGTTTCATGCATAATAAAAAACTGGGAACCAGCGGAGTCCGGTGACATCGCCCTTGCCATAGATAATACGCCTGGCGTATGGCAAAGATCATTCTGGAAGCCATTCTGCTTAAATTCGCCCTTAATCGAGTAGCCTGGGCCCCCCATACCTGTGCCATCAGGGCATCCCCCCTGAATCATAAAACCAGAAATCACGCGGTGAAAAATCAGTCCGTCGTAAAAACCCTTCTGAACCAAATGGATAAAATTATTTACCGTGTTTGGTGCAATTTCGGGATATAATTCCGCTTTCATCACATCACCGTTTTCCATTTCAATCATAATGATTGGGTTTTTCATCTTCTTATTTCTCCTTATCCACTACATTTTTTGTCAGTATAGCATATCCTTGGAGTTTGGGCAAGTGATCCTCCCCTGCAAGTTGAAATTTACCGCCTATTGTGCTATATTGATAAGAGGTGAAATGCAATTTACTGATCAAGGCTTTACAGATTGGAGGATAGAGTAATGGTAACGAAATGGGAAATTACGATTCCCGAACTGACAGGAACGGAAACCAGAAATATTTATCTTTACCTGCCGGAATCCTATGAATACGATCTTGAGAAGCGCTATCCTGTGCTTTATATGTTTGACGGTCATAATGTGTTTTTTGATTCAGATGCAACTTATGGAAAATCCTGGGGAATGAAGGAATACATGGATTACACCCATACCCAGCTGATCATTGTCGCTGTTGAATGCAACCACAGCCCGGATCATGGGCGCTTAAAAGAATATTCCCCCTTCACCTTCCGCGATCCCTCCCTGGGTGTGATTGAAGGCTGGGGACGAATGACGATGAACTGGCTGGTGCATCGGCTGAAGGCAGATATTGACCAGCGTTTCCGTACTCTGCCGCAGCGGGAGCACACCTTTATCGCAGGCAGTTCTATGGGCGGCCTGATGAGCCTTTACGCGGTCTTAGAATATAATTCTGTATTTTCCAGGGCTGCTGCCCTCTCCCCTTCCCTCTGGACTGCCCCGGATAAACTGGAATGGCTGATCCGGCGTTCTTCCCTGCTGCCCGATACCGTGATTTACATGGATTATGGCTCCAATGAAATGAAAAACCATAAAGCTATGCCCTACCAGTTTAAAAAAGTGGCCTCTCAGCTGCTTGAACGCCATGTTCTGCTGAATTGCCGCATTGTACCCGGAGGAGAGCACTGCGAAGCCAGCTGGGAAAGACAAATCCCCTTCCTGATGGGAACCCTGCTGTATCCCTTCTCATCAGCCAATTGACCCAGGAAACTGCCCCGTTTTATCGGGCATTCCGAATTTCCTTTGACGAATGGAGGTAGATCGATGAACGTACAATATAGCAAGCATTACAGCCCGTCGCTGGGCCGGGACATGGAATGTAAAATTTATGGACACGGAGGGCGCCCTGTGCTCTTTATCCCCTGCCAGGACGGACGTTTTTTTGACTTTGAAAATTTTAAAATGACTGACACATGGAGACCATGGATTGATGAAGGAAAGGTTATGGTTTTTTCTATTGATACCATTGACAAAGAGACCTGGTCTAATTCCTCCGGAGATGCCCGCTGGCGAATTTCACGTCACGAACAATGGTTTCGCTACATTACCGATGAAGTTGTACCAATGATGCGGCAGATGGTAAATGAGGCTAATGGCTGGACCGGCTATCCCGGTATTATGGTTTTTGGATGCAGCTTAGGTGCCACCCATGCAGCTAACCTTTACTTCCGCCGCCCGGATTTATTTGACCGCCTGCTGGCACTCAGCGGCATCTACAATGCAGAATACGGCTTTGGCCGCTATATGGATGATCTGGTCTACAGCAATTCCCCCATCCATTACCTGGCTAATATGCCGCAGGATCACCCCTACATTGGCCTTTATTCGCTGAAAAAAGCTGCTATCTGTGTCGGTCAGGGTTCCTGGGAGCATCCTGATTCCACCCGCCAGCTACAGCAGATCCTGCAAAATAAGGGGATTCCCGCCTGGGTGGATTTTTGGGGCAATGACTGTACCCACGATTGGTACTGGTGGTACAAACAGGTTCTCTATTTCCTCCCTTACCTGCTGGATTAACCTTGATTGCACACGACTGTAAGTCCTGTTGTTTTTCCGCCAGATTCAATGAACTGCTGGATCAGCCTTAGTTGCACACAACTAACCGTTATTACCGCACACCTGAAAGGATAAGCACATGAAAAACTTTATTTTTATTTCCCCCAATTTCCCCACCAACTACTGGCAGTTCTGCCGGGAACTGAAAAAAAATGGATTAAATGTTTTAGGTATCGGCGATCAGCCCTATGATGAATTAAGCAGTGATTTAAAAGACAGTCTGAACGAATACTATAAAGTCAGCAACCTGGAAAACTATGATGAAGTTTACCGCGGCGTGGCTTTTTTAACCTTTAAGCACGGTCGAATCGACTGGCTGGAATCAAATAATGAGTACTGGCTGGAGCGGGATGCCAAACTCCGCACAGATTTTAATATTACCAGCGGTTTTCAGGTTTCCGATATTCCCCGGATTAAGTTCAAGTCCAAAATGAAGGAATACTATGCCCAGGCAAACATTCCGGTTGCCCGCTACCATATGGTAGATACCCCTGAAAGCTGCCTGGAATTTGCCCGGAAAGTCGGCTACCCCATCGTGGCAAAACCAGATAACGGTGTAGGCGCCTCTCACACCTTTAAATTGGAAAATGAACATGAACTCCGGCGCTTTTTCGAGCTAAAGTGGCCGGATACCACTTATATTATGGAGGAATATGTTAATGGGGAAGTCAATTCCTATGATGCCATTATTGACTCCCACGGCGAGCCCATGTTTGAAACCGGCAATGTCACCCCGATTTCTATTATGGACATCGTCAACCATAAAGAAAACTCCATCTATTATATCCTGAAAACTCTGCCGGAAGATACCCGAAAAGCAGGCAGGGCAACGGTGAAAAGCTTTGGGGTGAAAAGCCGCTTTGTTCACTTTGAATTTTTCCGTCTGACCAGGGAGCAGGATGGTCTGGGAAAAGCCGGGGATATCGTAGCATTGGAAGTCAATATGCGCCCAAGCGGCGGATTTACTCCCGATATGATTGACTTTGCCCATGATACAGATGTTTATAAAATATGGGCGGATATGATTGCCTTTGACCGCTCCACCATGCCAATCGGCAGACATCACTTCTGCGCCTTTGCCGGGCGGAGGGATGATCAGGAATTTGCTATGAGCCATTCCGATATCCTGGATAAATACGGTCCACAGATTAAAATGATTGACCGCATTCCGGATATTCTTTCCGATGCTATGGGTAATCAAATGTATGTGGCAGTGTTCAGCTCGCAGGAAGAAATGGATGCTTTCTACCAGGACATCCTTGCCATTCGGGCAAACCAGCAGTAAACGCAAGCCCACGCCCATCCTATAAATCATCCGTGCAATTTATCACAGTTCACATTTTGTTCAAAAATCATTTAAAAAACATTTACACACATAACATGATTTCTTCATGATTTGCCGATATACTTTAACTATAGCAAAGAGAGAGAAATAAAAAAATGCTTTTTGCTAAAACCAACCAACTGTTTACAAGATTTTTTTCATAATACTCGGGCTGATTAGAGATAATCAGCTCTCCTCCCTTTTTCTAACAAATTAGGACCTCTTCTTAACGAAGAGGTCCTCTTTTTTACGGATAATCTACAGCAATTGCCACTGCATTATGATTGGTCAGGCTGCCTTCATAAATAACCTCTAATTCCTCTCCTCCTTCAAAGTCGGAGGCAAAGACATTCTCTCCCAGAGTAAAGCTAAACGAAGTTCCATCCGCCGCTGCAATCGTGACGGAAGCATCACTTGCCTGTACCAGATTTCCGGTAAGTGCATAATAGGTCGCATCTGCATCGCCAGAAGCCTCCTCTGTCACAACCCGCAGCGCCTTTTCATCCTTCAGATTTCCCATATAGGTTATCTCTACATACTCCCCGACAGCCATGCCCTTATCCCCTGCTACAATACGGGCAATTGCAGTGGAAAAACGATAGGATTTTCCGCTTCCCGCTTCAATCGTTACCTGACTTCCATCCACGCTTTGAATAACGCCGGAAATAACCGGGTCCATATCCCCAACCATAGCCAATGAAGTAAGAATCTGATAGGACTCCGCCTTCTTTATCTTCTCTTCTTCATCATTCAGAAAAACCACCTGAATCTCATCGCCTTCTCCAAGTTCCAGATCGCTCTTCGTCTCCGCATCCTTTAAATCAAACTGATATTCCAAATCATCCTGACCGCTGATGGTGACAATATTTTTCTCCACCTTAACCACACGACCAGTTACCGCTTCTTTTTCTATTTTTGCTGTAGTTTCTTCTGTTGTTTCTTCCTTTTTCTCTTCCTCTTTTTTCGTTTCCTTTTTACTTTCTTTATCCGCTTCTGTACTCTCTTCCTGCTCCCGGCTCTCCTCTGCTGCTGTCTCAGCCGTCGTTTCCTGTGCCGTCGGTTCGGTATTTTTCGAGGAACATGCTGTACTGCCCAATACCAGACATACAGCTGCCAAAATCAAATACTTTCTTTTCATGTACATCTTCTCCTTACTGTTTTATCAACATATAGTATTGTACACGAAAAAACTTAAGAAAACAAAAGGAAATTTATTAATTTACTATTAGTTTATACGAAAATTTCTGCCTGTTCTGTCATCATTTCTCATTTATTTACGCTCAACCGCTTTCTTCTTCCTGCAAGCAGGATAAAATAGACAGCCGCAGGAAACAATATCACAAGAGAAACACTATAAAACGCAATGGTTCGAAGCTTCATCCAGAAGAACGATTTTTTCTCCGGCAACAAAACTGGTCGGGCAGCAGCCGTCTCCTCTGCCTCCGGCAAAATTTCCGTTTCTTCTTCCGGCGCAACCGGCAGCGGGGCTGTCAGAGGCACTAATGTATACACGGCCTCCCACATCGCCTGTTCCCCTTCGGGGTAGACCAGCCTGCCTGTGTACTCTGCCGTGCAATCATATACCAGCCGTTTTCCATAAGCCAGAGCATCCCTGCATAACGTTTCCTGCAGCATATAACTATCTCCGTTCCAGATAATTCCGTCCAGCTGGTAGCCTGCCGGTGTACACCCCACCGCCTCCAAAAGCATCTGGGGATTCTCCAGCAAATATTCCAGCGCCTTTTCCCTGGGTATCTCCCTTCCCTGAAGCTGGTAAGTATCTGCGTTATAATCGTAAAATCGAAGCGCAACCTGAAAGCCTTCGTCCCAGTAAAATTCTGAAGCAGAAACCTCCGAACAGAAAAGCCTTCCTTCCCCTTTCCTTCCTGTCTCCTCTTCTTTCCTCTCAAATTCCAGGCTTGGGGGAATCTGCCCCTCTTTTTCAACCGCCAAATACTCTACTTCTTCTGTCACCCATTCTTCCTTCTCCGGTAAAAATACATCAACCAGCTGGCAGCTTTCCAGCCGATACTGTCGTCCATCCTCGTCAGTTACTACTTCCTGCATTAAACCATCCCCAGCCCCGTTCTCTAGCGTCTCTTCCCCGCTAGAAGGATCTTTTTTTGGAAAATACAGGGTTTTTTTAATCTCCTCGGCATCATCTTCCTGCCGCCAGGCCCCAAACCCCTGAGCGTCTAACTGCTGAAATAGCATTGTTTTCTCTTCGGCCCGGCTCTCACCTGCCCATGGAATACAAAAAACTACGGCAAGCACACAAACGGCTGCTGCACGGCGTTTTTTTATCAGCCAAATAATACCTCCTCCGCTGCCCGCAAACAATAACAGCAGCACAAATAGCCCAGGAGCCGGATCTCCCGTCTTGGGCAGTACATCTGATGAAACATTATTTTTTCCACCCTTTTCCACCCTTCGAACAACCGAAGGCGTCGCATAATTTGCTTCTATCCATCCCATCCTGGAAACCGCCTGAGGGATGGGGGCCTCCGGCAACAGAAACACCTCGCTTGTTTCCGGTACAGAACTCGGCGGCAAAACCTCAGCCTTCCACTTCCTTCCTCCCGGACCCCCGGACGAATGAGACCCCGATGGCGTTTCCTGCGGTAAGGTTTCTTCCGGCGCCGGCAGTTCTGGTAAGGTCTCTTCCGGCAGAGTTTCTTCTGGCGGCTCTCCTGGTGATGTCTCTGGCAGAGTTTCTTCCGGCGGTTCTTCTGGTGATGTCTCCGGCATAGTTTCTTCCGGTGTGCTTTCCTCCGGCGTGCTTTTCCTGTCATTTTTTATGCTGAACTGATAGACAATAATACGTTCTTCCCACTCCTGATCCATCGGTTCAATCAAGCTTTTCAGCCAGTAATTTTCTTCTGCTCTAAACGGTTTCACCTTCTTTCGCGCAGTCTTTTCCTCCCCGTCATCCTGCCTCCTGGCTACAGATGCACTTCCTGTCTCTGGCTCCTCTCCTTGTTCTTCTTTTTGCTCTTTAGTTTCTTCTTTTTGCTCTTTAGTTTCTTCTTTTTGCTCTTTAGTTTCTTCTTTTTGCTCTTTAGTTTCTTCTTTTTGCCCTTTAGTTTCTTCTCTTTGCTCTTCTGTCTCCTCCCTTTGTTCCTCCTTTTTCGGTTTATCTTCCTTCCCTGTCTCTATTATCTCTTCCCTTTCCTCTTCCCTGTGCTCTGTTATCTTACCCTCTGCGTCACAGCTGCTTGCCGTCCCCTCCCTGACAGCTCTGACTAAGGCAACGTCGTGCTTACTTACTTTAGGTTCAGTTTCTTTTCTTTCCTGAATATTTCCTCCTGCCTGCAGGGAATCAAAAAACACCTGTCTCCCGGCCTTGCCTTCTTCTGACGTTTCTGGAAGTACATACCCCGAAGGCGGCTTTATCTCCCGAAAAGAATAGCCATACACCAGATGGATAAACTGCTGATAGGTTATCTCCCTGTCCTCTTTAAGCATTTCCTGACCAGTTCCGTCAACACTGTGGAAATCGCATACCCTTTCGCATGCTTTCACTTCCTGCTCCCATGCTTCCTGCGCCTCTTTTTCCAGCTGTTCCCTATGTGATATTGAACTTCCCTCATCGTTAATCTCAGGCTGAGGATGTCCGCCGCAGTACGTTTTCTCGTAAAAATATTCCCGCTTATCCCAATGTTCTATCTTTCCGTCCCGATCGGTAGTTATCGGCTCGCCAACTTCTTTCCACCCGTCCCAGGTCTTAATCTGCTGCTTATCTAAACGTGTAGCTTCCAACTGGCTCTTGTCAAAATAAACTAATGGCTGAAATTCTGCGCCCGCCAGCGGTTCCAGCGTTTTACTGTCCAGCTTTTCCACACCTGCCCCATAAAGCGCATCAAAGGTTTCCCGATGCTGATAACGCTGCACACTCGGCAAATACCAGCTCCCCGACGGCTCTGGTTTTATCACCTTCAGCTTAAAATAACAGTTCCAGCTTGTAGTACACTCTACCTCGGAAGCCAGGCGCTGAAGTTGATAAAAGTTTACAGGACCCACGATATAAACCAGCCCAATGGGCATGGCATCCTCAAGCAGTGAACCTTCTTCCGGCCTTCCGACGATATCGATAAGGCCATCCTCCGCACTTTCGCATCGAAACGTAATTTCCTCGCCCTGCCATTCATACGTCCATCCCTCAGGCATTTCAAAAATAAAATTCTTAACTGCATCGGACCTACCATCCAGAAAAAACGTTGCCTCGCAGCTCCCATCCTCCTGGCAGGAAGCCTCCCAAACAGGGGCCTTTTCTTTATATTTTGATGCAAATGCAGGCAGATATGGACTTTGATCGCCATAAAAACTGTCAATGGCTTCACAAATAGAATCAACCGCCTCCTGTGCCTTTTCCAAAATCTCTTCTGCGGAAAACTCTTCCCAATCCTCAATATAATCGTAAACCTTTTCCATCTCTCTCCGGTAATGATCGGTTCCCTGCCACTGCTGATAGGAGGTAATACCCCATACGGCTGCCTGTCCTGCCAAATAGGTTCCGGGCTCTAATTGAACGGATTGTCCCCGAATCATCCCGCAACTTTGCAGTACCAGAGAAACCAGTTCATACTGTTTTTTATTTAAGTACCGACTGCTGCCAAATTCCTCTGCCAGCTCGCCGCCATAAAGATCAGAAATAAGTTGTTTATTCTTTTGAATACAAAATATCGGACTCCCATCGCTCTTGATCCAATAAAGCAAATCGGATTTCAGCTCTGTTCCATAAAAGTCAAAATAGGCATCTTTAATTATGCTGCTTTTCCTAAACTTCCTGATTTTAAACGTCGCTGCCTCCGCACTTCCCACCCCCCGAAACCACGAAAAACAGGGTGACAGGCTTAAGGCCAGCACAAGAAACATCGCCACCGCCGCCTTTACCCGGCAGCCTTTCTCCCTTATCCCTCTTCTATTCATCTTCACGTCTCCTTTCCGCTGTCTGCGGATAAGAAGAGCATTCCGTTTTTATTCAATTTTCAACGTACTTTCTTTATCTGGAATTTATCCGGCCCAGAACAGACCGAATGCCGTTTCCGGCAGGCGGTATAAGAAGGATACCGCCATAAGAACAGTATAACACCAAATGTTAAAAATCGCAAGCATTATTTTCCATAATTTCCCAAATATATTAATATTGCTATAACCAGAAATCACTGCTTTTGCCCAGCCACTATGCCAGATCTTTATTTCTTTCTGCAATTCATATCTGCCACCGGCAGACCACAATTAAATACCAGGCTGCACAAATGCAAGTATTCCTGGTATGCCGGCAAATCGCTAAATTCCTTTAAATGCTCTGCCACCCCAAGATAATACCAGCTGTGCTGCTCCCTGTGCTTCTCATTAAAGCGCTCCCAAATCGCCTCACCCAAAAGAAAATAATCCCTGGCGGTACAGCGGATATTGCTGAGCTTGTCCCCTAAGACAACCAGCTTTTCATCCCTTGAAGCCGTCTTTAAGTGGGCCAGTGTAGTACTTTTTCGTTCCTTCCAGCTCTTCGTCTTATCCTCAGTTTCTGCCGCAACCAGCTCTGCCACCCGACTTCCAAACTCCGCTTCCAGCCTTTCCTTAGACACCCCGGCATCTTCCATCACGTCATGCAGAAGTGCCGCTGCAATTATCTCCTGATCTTCTGTAATTGAAGCCACAATCACTGCCGCTTCCAGCGGATGGGTAATATAAGGAATTAATGTTCCCTTCCGCACTGCGCCCCTGTGGGCCCATTCTGCAAATACCGCTGCTTTTCTAACCATGCTCTGGATTCCCCCTGTTCCTGAACCGGCAAACACGTAACCGCTCTGCACACCTTCACGGTTACAGGCAAACGTTACAAAATAAATACACTACTATCATAACATATCTATTTTTAATTTAGAAGAAAAACTTGTAAGATTTCTTCTTTTCTGCTATGCTTATGGATATTAATTTTCCAAAAAGGCATCCTAGTATTAGCTTAAGCAGAAAAAGACTTTTTAACGCATCTATCATTTTATAACAATAGCAGGAGAACAATTATGAATACATCGCAGCAACCCCATTCCCGTTCTAACCCAAACCACCGACCTGCCAGTACAGGGAAAAGCAGCGCCAGCGAGTGGAAGGAAGTTCTTTTCTTTTATGTTCTTCCCTTTCTGCTGTTCAATGGCATCCTATTTACTCTTGTCGCTTCCAAGCCTAAAGTTACGATTAAAGTCGCCAATACCAAAGATTATAAAACCACCACAGCCACCATTACCGTAGAATCCCTCTTTCCCATCCGGGAATTTTCCTCAGCGCAGGAAGGAACAGCCCTGGCTTTAACAGAGACGAAAAAAGGTCAGTACACCGCAGATATTGTGCGAAACGGGGTCATTGAAATTTATGCCAAGGGATTAAATGGAATGTCAATCCGGGAATATGAACATGTCAATATCCTCGACGACGTGGCACCGCTGGTGAACGAGACCTACCAAATTCAGGACGGCATTCTGACCCTTACCCTGGAAGACAGTCAGTCAGGCATAGACTATCAGTCCGTTTTTGCCATTGCCCCCTCAGGTCAGACCCTTTTTCCTCTCTCCTCTGACCGGCAGACCGGAGTCTTTACCTTTCCCATGGAAGAGGAATTTCTGGTAATTTATGCCAATGATCTGGCGGGCAACGGAATGCAGGCCACATTCAGCACCCACGTAGAAACCCTGACACCCGATACTGTCCCCGGAGCCCAGCAGCCTGCCCAGGAGACGCCGCTTCCCGCCCAGAGTGCCGAACTCCCGGAACAGAGCGGCTCCCAGCCAGCCGATGCATCAGCGGAAACTCCGGTTAGCGCAGCCCTTCCTGAGCAGCAGACCTCACCGGCTGTTTCACAAGACGATGGCGAGGTCACGATTCACATTAACACACGCACGCCTTAACTTAATCCTCTTCTTCCCCATGCCGTCCATAAAGCCTGGCTAACCGCCGGGCTTTGCGGCAGATCTCTTCTTTCAATTCCCCATTTTCCAGTCTCCATTTCCAGTTCTTCCCAAGGGTGGACGGCTCGTTAATCCTGGCTTCCGTCCCCAGCCCCAGGTAATCCTGCACGGGAATAATGGTCAGATCTGCCACGCTGGCTAAAGCCATACGGATAAAGTCCCAATTCACCCAGGGACCGTCTCCATTTCTTCCATTCATATATTCCAACGCCCGCAGCCGATCCGCAAGAGGCATTTTTTCCAACCACCCCATTAAAGTATCATTATCGTGCGTTCCGGTATACACCACACAATTTTTACAATGATTGTGGGGAAGGTAGTCGCTCTCGACTCCGCCGTCAAAGGCAAATTCCAGCACCTTCATCCCCGGAAAGCCCGTATCTTCCACCAGTTTAAGCACCGTCGGTGTAAGAATCCCCAAATCTTCAGCAATCACCGGGAGCTCTTCTGTACCAAAGTGCTTTTTCATTGTCTTAAAAATCGAAAGTCCCGGTCCCTTTTTCCATGTGCCCTGGACAGCATCCTTTCTCCCGTAAGGAATGGAATAATACTCGTCAAAGCCGCGGAAATGGTCCACCCGCACCACATCATAAAGGGAAAAACTATATTCCATCCGCTTCATCCACCAGGCAAAATCCGTCTTTTTATGGTAATTCCATCGGTAAAGCGGATTTCCCCAAAGCTGACCTGTCTCCGAAAATGCATCCGGCGGGCACCCAGCCACCGCCACCGGAAGATTATCCTCATCGAACTGGAATAATTCCGGGTGCGCCCAGGCATCTGCGCTGTCAAAAGCCACATAGATGGGAATATCCCCAATCATCTTTATCCCCTGTGCATTGGCATAATCCTTAAGCTTTTTCCACTGCTCCTGAAATTTATACTGCTGGAACTGATAAAATAAAATCTCCTCCTCCAGTTCCTGGCTGTAACGGTTTACTGCTTCCGGGCGGCAGAGACGGATATCTTCATCCCACAGAATCCACGACTGCCCATCAAACGCATTTTTCACCGCCATATACAAACAGTATTCCTTTGTTTCCGGCATCAGGCTTCCATCCAGGACCTTTTTTGCCTTAGTTTTTCCCAGCTTGTCCATCCAGCGGTCAAACGCCAGCTTTAACAGGAGAAAACGATTTTGGTAAAGCTTATCATAGGCAATATAGCGCCGTTCCTCTCCAAAATCCGCGCCTTCACACTCTGTCCGGGTCAATAATCCCTCGTTCGTCAAGGTCTCCAAGTCAATAAAATAAGGGTTCCCGGCAAACGCCGAAAAAGACTGGTAGGGCGAATCCCCATACCCGGTCGGCCCCAGGGGCAAAATCTGCCAATAACTCTGCCCCGCAAGTTTCAAGGCATCCACAAACGCATAGGCTTCCTTGGAAAACGCCCCGATTCCATAGGGCGAAGGCAGACTAAACACCGGAAGAAGCATACCACATTTTCTCATTACCATGTTCTCCTTTTCCCATCGTTTTTCTCTGTTCATCCATTATAGCACCCTTCCCACGCTGCCGCAAGCTTCCTTCCTGTACTCTTTTGGCGTCATACCGTATTTTCGCTTAAACAGGCGGTTAAAGTATGACGTCTGGTCAAATCCGCTATGTTGTGCAATCTCCGATATACTTTCTTTTCCGTGTGCCAGCTGGTGCGAGGCCATAATTAAACGGTAATCATTTAAGTATTCCACAAATGAAGCCCCCATGTGCTGACGGAAAACCCGCATAAAATGGGAAGGGCTATAGCCGCACAGTTCTGCCATTTCCCGAATGGTAAGGCTTTCTCCATACCTAAGCTCCACCTCCTTTAAGACCTGCTTAATGTTTTTATCCATCCTAGGCCTTACCCCTTCTTCCTGGTTTTGCTGCAGATTTCCCAGAATCAAGTACAGCAGATGAAAAAAGCATCCTTTCATTGCCAGAGGATAACCAAAGGGCCGGCTCCCGGACAGCCAATCCAGTTCCTTTACCTCCCGCTGCACCTTCTCGTATTCCCCTTCCCCCTTCCTCCACACAAACGGTAGCGGTCCGTCCTCCGTAAGCAATGGCATTAAGAAATCCGCCGAGCATACATCCGGCATTGCTGGCATCAGCATATCCAGCCGAAAAATAATATTTTCATATTCCATGGAAAATCCCGGTTTCTGTCTTATACTATGCAGCCTTCCAGGGAACACTACCACCAGGTCCCCGGCCTCCACGGCAAACGGCTGCAAATCCAGGCTGACCATCCCCGCTCCCTTTTTTACCGAAATTAATTCCATCTCCTGATGCCAATGCATGGGAACCTGTCGAAAATCCACAGGAATGGAACAGGGATAAATATTATAGGGAAACCGTGTATCTGCGTGATGCTTCTTTTCCCTCCGATTTTCATACTGAAGAATATCCATCATTCCCCCACCTTTATTATCCAACTTTTTCCTTAATTCATCGTGCTTATAATTGTATTGTACTATTATTAAGCAGGATTTTGCAAGCTTCATAGCGGATTTCTTTATATAATGAATACAACAGAATTACTTTTATCCATTATTAAACACAACAATTGAAGGAAGAAACATTGTGTTTAGAAAAGGAGGATTTTATGCAGACCTTAGACAAACAAACCTTAGAAACCAGGCTTTGCACCTTATGCGGGAAAGAACTTGCCCAGTGCTCTGCTCATGAACTTTACGGCGCCCTGCTTAATCTGACCCAGTCCATGGCTGGAGAAAGAGTATCTTCGGATGGAAAAAAGAAACTCTACTATATTTCCGCTGAATTTTTAATTGGCAAGCTCCTTTCCAATAACCTGATTAACCTTGGGATATACGATCAGGTAAAAGAACTTCTTGCCGCCCATGGAAAGAGTTTAAGTGAAATTGAAGAGATTGAGCCGGAGCCGTCCCTGGGCAACGGCGGGCTTGGACGGCTGGCTGCCTGCTTTTTGGATTCCATTGCCACCCTGGGCTTAAATGGCGACGGTATTGGCCTGAATTATCATTTTGGACTGTTTAAACAGGTATTTTCAGATAACCTTCAGCAGGAAACACCAAATCCATGGATGGGGGAACCTTCCTGGCTGACAAAAACAGACATCAGCTATCCGATTTCGTTTAAAGGTTTTACTTTGACCTCACGCCTTTATGATATTCAGGTAACTGGCTATGGAAACCGCACGAATAAGCTTCATCTGTTTGATGTGGAATCCATCGACGAAGGGCTGGTGGAGGATGGAAGCATCACCTTTGACAAGGAAAACGTGCCGAAAAATCTTACCCTCTTCCTCTACCCGGACGACAGCGATAAGGCCGGACACCTTCTGCGCATTTATCAGCAATACTTTATGGTGAGCAACGCTGCACGCCTGATATTAGATGAATGTACGGCAAAGGGCTGCAAACTCTATGATTTACCGGACTACGCCGTTATCCAGATAAATGACACCCACCCCACCATGGTTATCCCGGAACTTATCCGCCTGTTAATGGAAAAAGGGATAGAGATGGATACGGCAATCGATGTTGTGTCCAAAACCTGCGCCTATACCAATCATACTATTTTAGCCGAAGCGCTGGAAAAGTGGCCGATTTCCTACCTGAAGCAGTGTGTGCCTCAGCTTGTGCCGATAATTGAAATCTTAGACGACAGAATCCGCCGGCGTTTTTCCAATGAAAAGGTCGCCATTATCGATCGCGAAGATAAGGTACACATGGCCCATATTGATATTCACTATGGATTTGCAGTCAACGGTGTTGCCGCCCTCCACACAGATATTTTAAAGAAAAACGAGCTTAATGCCTTTTATCAGCTCTACCCGGAAAAATTCTCCAACAAGACAAACGGCATTACCTTCCGCCGCTGGCTTTTGCACTGCAACCCCAGGCTGGCTGCTATGATCACCGACCTGATCGGCGACGGCTATAAGCACGATGCCACCCAGTTAGAAAAGCTCTGGGCCTATCAGGATGACGAAAAGGTTTTACGTCAATTGCTTGCGATTAAAAAAGAAAATAAACAGGCCCTGGCTGCCTATATTCTGGAAAAACAGGGCTTGAAGCTGGATGCAGATTCCATCTTTGATATTCAGATTAAGCGCCTGCACGAGTATAAGCGCCAGCAGCTTAATGCGCTTTATCTCATCCATGAATATCTGGAAATCAAACGCGGGAAACGCCCGGCAGCTCCCGTTACGGCCATCTTTGGTGCAAAAGCAGCCCCGGCCTATACCATTGCCAAGGATATTATTCATTTAATCCTCTGCTTACAGCAGCTGACTGCCGAAGATCCCCAGGTAAGCCCTTGGCTTAGGGTAGTGATGGTAGAGAATTATAATGTTACCCTGGCAGAACGCCTGATTCCCGCCTGTGATATCTCCGAGCAGATTTCCCTGGCCTCAAAGGAAGCCAGCGGCACCGGAAATATGAAGTTTATGCTCAACGGCGCCATCACCCTGGGCACGGACGATGGGGCAAATGTGGAAATTCATGAGCTTGTCGGCGATGATCACATTTATATCTTTGGCGATTCCAGCGAAGAGGTGATTAAGCGCTATGCCGATCAAAGCTATTGCTCTAAAGATTATTATGAAAAGGATGAAGAACTGAAAGAAGCTGTGGACTTTATCATCAGCGAAAAAATGCTGGAAATCGGTTCAGAGAAACATTTACAGCGCCTGTATAATGAGCTGCTTGGCAAAGACTGGTTTATGACCTTCCCGGATTTCCAGGATTATATCAAGGTAAAGAATCAGGCCTTATCTGACCATCAGGATAAGTTAAGCTGGGCAAAAAAAATGTTAAAAAATATCAGCCAGGCAGGATTCTTCTCCTCGGATCGAACCATCGAAGAATACAACCGGGATATCTGGAAGCTGTAAACGTGTCAATATTACCGTGAAGCGTGTCTGAGCATTTATTCCCGCCATCTGCACGCTCCACTTCACGGGGGATTTGGCTCTTATGTTTTCAGTGTAGCCTAAATAAGCAAAGCAGTAAAAGATAAACCACAGCTTTTCTGCAATAAAAAACGAGCTGCTGCAAAAGAACGGCTATGTGCATGCTATATGGCAGAAACTACAGGTGTTTCACCCATATATTGTGCATCAACCGCATGTTGCAGCAGCTCCATTTTCTTTTTTCTTCTCGTTTCGTCCATAACCCCTGGAAACTCAGTGAATTGCCCCAAACTGATTCAGCGGCCAATAGCGGAACAATACCTTTGCCACCAGTTTATCCTGCTTCACAAACTTATTTGTCCAATAACGTGAATCCCAGGAATTATTCCGGTTATCTCCCATCATAAAGTAGGAGTCCTCCGGCACTTCAAAATGCATCGGCTCTTCAATTTCCATTTCCTGGCGCAGATACGGCTCATCTAACGGCGTATCTGAACCATTTAAGTAAACCGCGCCGTCAATAATATCTATCGTATCCCCAGGAAGCCCAATAACCCGCTTGACATAGTAGACAGATTCGTCATCCGGGAAACGGAAAATAGCGATATCCCCCCGTTCCGGCGTGGAAAACCGGTAGGAAAGCCGGGAGCCGATAACCCGATCCTTGGTCATAATCGTATTTTCCATCGAAGCGCTGGGAACCCTGCTGTTTGCAATAATAAAGGTATTTAATACAAACGCAATACAGGCCGCAGTTACCAAAATCTGCAGCCAGCTGAGAATCTCCGCCTTCAGGCTGTTTCCTTTTTCCTTATCCCTTTCCGGGTGTTCATGTTTTTCCGGTTCATGGTCACTGCGCCTTACCGGACTTCCTAATCTTCGCATTTCAGAACTCATTTTATCCAACCTCGATTTTTCTTACATTTTGTGGACTAAACAAAAGTATATTTTAGATTGACGGATTCTGCAAGGCTTTTTTCAAAAAATTAAGAATTTCCTGTACGATTTGGAAATAAAAACCAGAAGTTTTGTCGAAAAAGAGATGGAAATTGTTAGAAAAAGGAGGTAAACTATTCCTATAACCCAATCGCTGCTGCAGGAGGAAAGCCATGAACCATACCCGACCGAAAAAAACATTAATTGCCGGAAGCCTTTTACTTGTCCTTTCTCTGCTTCTCCAGCTGTCTGCCAGGATGCTTTCCGGTTTTGGCGAATGGTATGGGACGAGAATTTATCCTGTGCTGGTTTTTTTGATTGGTGGCTTTTCGGGTCTTTTTCCCTTTTCTCTGGTTGAACTTGCCCTCTATCTTTCTCTTATTTTTTGCCTGGTTTACGGGATAACCCATATCCGGCAGCCCTTAAAACTGGCGGCAAACACCTTTTTTATCCTTTGCCTGCTGGCATTTTCCTATACTGTCCACTGCGGGATCAATTACAGCCGCCTGCCCTTTTCTTCTTTCTTAAACCTGGAAATACGTCCATCCTCAGAAGAGGAGCTTTACAGGCTGTGCATCTATCTGGCAGAACAAACCTCCAGGGCACAAAAGGAAATCACAGAGAATCATCTTCTTCTCCATCAGGCGCCTTCCCAGGCAAGAAACGATATGAAAAAGTTGGGACAAACCTATCCGCAGCTTTCTGGATTTTACCCCCGCCCAAAGCCTCTCTTGGTCCCGGAAGTCCTTTCCTTTCAATCGCTTTCCGGCATTTACTCGCCCTTTACCATTGAAGCAAACTACAATGGAGATATGGTCAGCTACAATATTCCCTTTACCGCCTGTCATGAGCTCTCCCATCTCCGCGGGTTTATGCGGGAAGATGAGGCGAATTTTATCGGCTATCTGGCCTGTGCAGGCTCCGACAGCGCCTGGTCGCGCTACAGCGGCTATCTATCCGGTTTTGTCTATGCCGCTAATGCCCTTTACCGCCAAAATCCCGAATCTGCATCGGCAGCCTACGCATTACTTCCTGCCCAAGCGCTTACCGATTTACATACAAACAATGTATTCTGGCAACAATACGAAGGGCCGATTGCCGAAGTTTCCACACAGGTAAATGATACGTACTTAAAAGCAAACCAACAAAACGACGGCGTGAAAAGCTACGGCAGGATGGTTGATTTACTTTTGGCCTATTACCGCCAGGAGCTTAATCACCCAAATTAACCTTATCACACAATATCATGCAATATCCAAAGAAAACATTGCTATTCATTTATAAAAATGGTAAAATATACCTTAATAGAACAAAAAAAGGGAGTTAGGGGGCACTAAATATGGAAAAAACAGTATACGATTTATTGGATTGGGCGGGGATTGAGGAACTGGTTTATTCAGAATCTGCCAACCCCCATGGGCTGCTGGGCCCTCATGAAACCGATGACGGAATTTTGATTCAGGCATTGATTCCCACAGCAAAGCAGGTGACAGTTAAGCTTGCGAATAATAAGCGCTATGCGATGGAGGAGGCCGACCCGGATGGGATTTACTGTGGAGTGTTTGTCGCCCTGATTCCGCAGAAAACCATACCGGCATATACGCTCGAAGTGGTTTATGATAATGATGTCACAGAAGAAATCACAGACCCCTATGCCTTTGGCCCTGTGATGACAGAAAATGACATTAAAAAGTTTGACGCTGGCATCCATTATACTATTTATGAGAAACTCGGCGCACATATGATGACCATTCAAAAAACCTCCGGCGTTTACTTCGCCGTCTGGGCCCCATGTGCGATGCGGGTCAGCGTTGTCGGCGATTTTAACCTGTGGGACGGACGCCGTCACCAGATGCGCCGTCTGGGGGATTCCGGGATTTTTGAACTGTTTATTCCCGGAATAAAGGAAGGAAGCATTTACAAGTACGAGATTAAAAACCGAAAGGGAGAGCCCATGCTAAAGGCCGATCCCTATGGGAATTATTGTGAATTGCGTCCGAATAATGCATCCGTTGTCTGGGATTTGGGCCAGTATGCATGGACGGATCAGGATTGGATGAAGGAGAGATCGAAACAGGATACGAAGGACAAGCCACTGAATATTTATGAGGTGCATCTTGGCTCCTGGATTAGAAAAACGCTTTCCATTAATGAGGACGGCACCGAGGTTATCGGTTCAGAATTTTATAACTACCGCGAGATTGCCGTTAAGCTGGCTGAATACGTTAAGCAGATGGGCTACACCCATATTGAGCTTTTGCCGGTAATGGAACATCCTCTGGATGCTTCCTGGGGCTATCAGGTCACTGGCTACTATGCACCGACCAGCCGTTATGGAACACCGGATGATTTTATGTACTTTATGGACTATATGCACAGCCAGGGAATCGGCGTCATCCTTGACTGGGTTCCTGCCCATTTCCCAAGAGACGCCCACGGCCTGGCCTGCTTTGACGGAACCTGTGTCTACGAGCATGCCGACCCTAGGCAGGGGGCGCACCCGCACTGGGGCACCTTGATTTATAATTACGGTCGTCCCCAGGTAAGTAATTTCCTGATTGCCAATGCGATTTTCTGGGCAGAAATATTCCATGCCGATGGAATCCGCATGGATGCTGTGGCTTCGATGCTGTATCTGGATTACGGCAAAAACGACGGCGAATGGGTGGCAAATATGTATGGCGGTAATGAAAACCTTGACGCAGTCGAATTTTTAAAACATTTAAACACGGTATTTAAGGGACGCAAGAACGGCGCCCTGCTTATCGCTGAGGAATCCACGGCCTGGCCCCAGATTACCGGTGCAGCCAAGGATGGCGGCCTGGGCTTTGATTATAAGTGGAATATGGGCTGGATGAATGACTTCCTCAATTATATGAAGTGCGATCCCTATTTCCGAAAAAACAACTATGGTTCACTGACCTTCAGTATGCTTTATGCCTACAGCGAGGACTTTATCCTGGTATTTTCCCATGATGAAGTCGTCCATGGAAAAGCCTCGATGATTGGAAAGATGCCCGGCGATTCTCTGGAGAGCAAGGCAAAAAATCTCCGCGCCGCCTACGGCTTTTATATGGGGCACCCCGGCAAGAAGCTTTTGTTTATGGGGCAGGAATTTGGTCAGGTACGCGAATGGAATGAAAATGACGACCTGGACTGGGATATCTTACAGTTCCCGCTGCACAAGCAGATTCAGGATTATGTCAGAGCCTTAAATACTTTCTACTGCGAACACCCTGCCATGTACCAGGAGGACTATTATCCTGAGGGCTTCCAGTGGATTAACTGTACCTACCATGAAGAAAGCCTTGCCATGTTCGTCCGCAAAACGAAAAAACCGGAAGAAACACTCCTCTTTATCTGCAATTTTGATAATGTTGAACACGAAGGCTTCCGCGTAGGCGTACCATTCTATGGAAAATATAAAGAGATTTTCAGCAGTGAAGAAGAGCGCTTTGGCGGTGCCGGAAGCAAGAATACCAGGGCAAAAACAGCAAAAGCCCTGGAATGGGATGGAAGGGAATATTCTATCGACCTGAATATTCCATCCATGAGTGTATCCATTTTTAGCTGTACGCCGCTGGAAGAAAAGAAGCCTTCCAAAAAGGCAGCCGAAAAATCAAGCCAGGGACAGACCGTAAAAAAATCTTCCGCTGCAGCTAAGACAGTAAAAAAAGGCGAAAAAGCCAAGACAGCAGCAAAGTCTGAAAAAAAGAAACCAGCAACAGCAAAAAAGACCGCCGCATCTAAATCGTCGGCTGAACAAAAATGATAATTGGATATTGCCTGTTTAAAACAGAACTTTTTTCAGTGAATCTGTCAGATATGATGCAGTCCCGGATTCCGGGGCTGCTGAAGTTTGGTGCACAGATTCTTTATCTTCTTCTCCTTCTGCTAGTTGGCCTGCGTCTGATCGGCTGGCTGAAAAACATGCTGTCAAAAAGCTTTTGCCGAATGGAAATGGAGCTGGGCCTGCGCAAGTTTTTAATTTCCCTGGCGACAGTATGTATGTATACTTTTCTTGCCTTAATTATTGCTGAAAAACTGGGCTTTAATGCGGCTTCTATTGTTGCAGTCATTGGTTCTGCCGGGGTCGCCATCGCCCTGTCGCTTCAGGAAAGCCTGTCAAACTTTGCCGGCGGAATCGTTATTTTAGTTTGCAAGCCATTTCTTGTCGGCGACTATATTATTACTCCATCGCTGGAGGGAACGGTTCAGGATATTGGCTTAATTTATACCCATCTTCTGACCTTTGATAATAAAATGTCCGTGATTCCTAATGGAGGTCTGGCAAATTCTTCTATTACAAATGTCACCGCGGAAAACCAACGCAGACTGGATATTCCCATCGATATCAGCTACGATTCTGATCTGAAAAAGGCAAAGGAGATTATTTTTGAACTTATTGATACCCATGCATCCGTCCTTCACGAAGAGGAACGGCTTCCTGAAGTATTTGTAACTGCATTGGGCAATAACGCCATAACCTTAAGCGCCCGCGTCTGGACAGCTACCAGCGACTACTGGACAACGAAATTTGACCTGTTGGAACAGATAAAAATTACCTTTGACCGGGAAGGGATTGTTATTCCCTATCAGCAAATGAATGTGTACATTAAAGAAAACCCGGCACAATCTAAGACAGATAGACGAAAACATAAATAAAAACATAACCTTCGCGTTTTTACTGTAAAAGTTCACCGCCGATTAGGCGGTCTAAGTTCAGGTATTTCAAATGCGCCCAGCAGACTTTTATTTATGGTGGCGCGACCACTTGTGGGCGCATGAAGGTTACTGTAAAAGTTCACCCCCCGTCGCTGAGCTGTGCGAAAACGGGGTCGCGAAGCGACATCTTCCATGCCCGTTTTCAGCACATCACCCGGAGGGTTCACGGGCCCCCTTCATTCATGGTGGTGCCCTAAGCGGGGCATGGGGGTTACTTTGAAAGCTCACCGCCGGTTAGGCGGTCTAAGTTCAGGTATTCCAAGTGC
>CAJUDX010000020.1 GCA_910584785.1 uncultured Lachnospiraceae bacterium
AAATGCGTTTATCGGTTCATCCCGGTACGAGGGTTCGAATCCCTCCGTCTCCGTTTTTTTAATCTATTAGGAAAGTCCCACTTTATCGGGCATTCCAAATTTTCTTTGACTTGAGCTAAGGTTTAGCGCTGTCATTAAACAGAGAAAGTGAGGGTCATGTATGGGTTTTAATCCGTTTCAGCTGATGCAGTTTCAGGAAATGCTGGAAACCTTCCGCCAAAACCACCCTAAATTTCCCCTCTTTCTTCAAGCTGTAGGCAGTCATGCTATTCAGGAGGGAACGATTATCGAATTGACGGTAAAGACCCCCGATGAAAAAAATTACTGCACGAACTTACGCTTAACCTCGTCTGATGTGGAACTTCTGCAGGGGTTATTAAACCGGAACACTTGAAAAATAAAGAAATATAATCCTGGAGCATGTCAAAACCACTCCATCTGACACAAGTAGGTTCCCTAACCCACTGCTTTTATTTTTGAGACTTAGAAGAGAGGAACTTCCTTGACAGGGTAAAAATTGTACAATTTCCGATAGAGTGTGAATGCAAATACTTGGGAAAACCAAGGAATTACGTGAGTTTAAGGGCAATACACCAAGCCAGTTCCGGTATTGGTTTTGCTCTTTTTTGGCATATTGGTGAACATTCAGCGAGGTTCAAGCACGCTCTGGTGAAAAAAACAGCAGCCGCGCAGCAAAATCTGTGCGGCTGTTGCCATAACTCTACTTTGATGCCAGTGTGCTGAATCGTTATTCCCGCCCGTCCCAACAATACGTACAAAGCTTCTCTGCTCCAATCCCAATCGACTCAATTAAATCATCCAGCCGGTGAAATTTTAGCGACGTAAAGTTTAGCCTCTTTCGAATACCTTCTACCATGGCAGAATATTTCTCATTATCTGGATCAATATATTCTTCCAGCATTTCTTCTGTTGTCTCATGTCCTTCCAGCTCCTGGATAACCTGCCGTGTAATTAAATCCAAATCCGATTTTGACCGGGAAAAATTTAAGTATTTACATCCAAAAAGCAGCGGCGGACAGGCCGGACGGATATGAACCTCTTTAGCACCGCTCTGGTATAAAAATTCGGTGGTCTCTCTTAGCTGTGTTCCGCGTACAATAGAATCATCAATTAAAAGCAGGCGCTTTCCATGAATTAATGCATCCACAGGGATTAATTTCATCTTGGCAATTAAGTTTCTCTGATTCTGATTCTGCGGCATAAACGATCTGGGCCATGTCGGCGTGTACTTAATAAACGGCCTTGCAAAAGGAATCCCGGATTCATTGGCATAACCAATCGCATGGGCAATCCCGGAATCCGGTACCCCGGCGACGATATCCGGCAAAACTTCTTTTTCTGCACTGCAGTTTTTGGTGCATCCCCGGCACCCTGTATCCCGCTGGGCCAGAATACGCCCGCACCGGTAACGCATTTCCTCCACGTTTACCCCCTCGTAGCTGGAGGTAGGATAACCGTAATAGGCCCAGAGAAAGGAACAGATTTTCATTTCATTCCTGGGTTTACTCAGCGATTGAATCCCATCTGATGTCACTAAAACGATTTCTCCCGGACCAAGCTCAGAGTAATCGCGATAACCAAGATTAATATAAGCAAAACTCTCAAACGAAATACAGAAGGCATCCTCTTTCTGTCCGATAACAATAGGTGTACGTCCATAGCAGTCACGGGAGGCATAGATACCTTCTGGGGTCAGTAAGAGAATGCTCATAGAACCTTTAATACTTTCCTGGGCATAAAGCAGTCCTTCCACCAGGCTTTGTTTCTGATTGATAATGGAAGCTGTCAGTTCTGTGGCATTAATCCGACCGCCGCTCATCTCCATAAAGTGAATATGACCGTTTTCATAGGCCCGGCGGATAAGCTCCTCTTCATTATTGATTTTTCCTACTGTGACAATGGCATAGCTGCCCAGGTGGGATTGGATAAGCAAAGGCTGGGGTTCATTATCCGAAATGGAGCCGATGCCGGAAGTTCCGTTTAATTCCTCAACATCCCGCTCAAATTTTGTACGGAAGGGAGAGTTTTCGATATTATGAATACTGCGCTGGAAGCCCTGCCTGCCGTAGACTGCCATACCGCCTCTGCGGGTTCCCAGGTGTGAATGATAATCTGTGCCAAAAAATAAATCCATTATACAATTTTCTTTTGCGGTTACGCCAAAAAATCCACCCATAGATGATTTTCCTCCAAAATGGTTCATAAATAAATGTCATTATTGCAGCGACAATCTGTCCCCTAAATTGTAGCATAATTGTTTGCAGTAATACAATCCGCAAGATATATTAAATATTCTTATAAATAAAAGGGAGAATTTCGAACAATCATTCAGGGGAATACGCTGCACTCAATGTATATGAACAGTAACTTACCAATAAAAAAGGTTAAGAGAAAGAGACGACAAAAATTGACAAGAGGAAAAATTCGAGATAGACTGATAGGAAAGAAAAAAATAAGAGAGTTTGTCATTTGCAGGATAAACGGTTAAGATAGGAATTGCACAGAAGGAGGAAATTGGATGGCTGGAAAGAGCAGAAGGCGAAGCAGAAGCCGAAGAAAGCCAGGAAGAGAGATGCCCTTAAACCGGGGAGCGATGCTGGAAAGGGAAGGCGTGCAAAAAAAAGAAATGATGTCAAAAAAAGAAATGATGCAAAAGAAGGAGCAAAAGAAAAAGGGCGGGTGCCTGTCCTTTTTTGTGGGGATTTGTCTGATTCTTCTTGCTTTTAGCTGCGGGATGTTTTTTGGATGGTATCGTTGGGGGAGGGATATCGGATCAAAGGTGGATTTGGCAAAAATTGAAGTGCCTGACTGGATAACGCAGGATTTTATCCGGGAAAATATCTATTCCCGTCCTGCCACTTCCCGCTATACCGTGCGGGATATTGTCGTTCATTATGTGGCTAACCCCGGAAAAACTGCGGCACAGAACAGGAGTTATTTTGATGGTCTTGCCGATCAGAAGCCAGGGGATAATACCGAGAGTGCAAGTTCACACTTTATTATTGGGCTGGATGGGGAGATTATTCAGTGTATTCCCTTAAAAGAGTTTGCCTATACTTCCAATTACCGGAACATTGACACCATATCCATCGAATGCTGCCATCCTGATGAGAGCGGGGAGTTTACAGAAGCCACCTATACTTCTCTGGTTAAGCTTACCGCCTGGCTTTGCGATGAACTTAAGATTAGCCGCAGCCAGGTTATCCGCCACTATGATGTCAGCGGCAAAAGCTGTCCGAAATACTTTGTGGATCACGAGGAGGCCTGGGAGACGTTTAAGAAGGATGTGGAGGAGTTTGATGGGAGATATTAACAAGAGTTTGACGAAAGGCAGTCAAAGGAAATTCGAAGTGCCCAAAGGGCACGATGTCCGCTCCGCTGCTTCCTCATCTCCCTATGCTGCTGTCGCAGCTTGTCCGATGGGGTCCCAACCCCACCTGACACAAATAAGTCCCCACCCACCGCTTTCATCTTTACGACTTAGAAGCGGGGGACTTTTTTGATAGGTTAAAAATCCTGTTGAAACTTTATCCTACTTTATGCTATACTGTAACCAGTCGGCTTTTTCCAGATAACAGAGTGAGACCCGATATTTGGAAAAGCCATTTTGTCTGTCAATTGAACGATAGATAAAAAATCAAATCAACATAAGAAAAGAATAAGTAAGGGGACGATTATGAAAATCGAAGATATTTCAAATCTATTTCAGTTCCTGGGCGGATTGGGCATGTTCCTGTATGGAATGAACATTATGGGCGACGGTATGCAAAAGACTGCCGGAAGCAAGATGAACCAGTTCCTGGGCATGGTCACAAACAAGCGTATTCTTGGAGTGGTGCTGGGAGCGCTGATTACAGCGATACTGCACAGCAGTGCTGCGACGACGGTTATGGTAGTAGGCTTTGTCAATGCGGGTATTTTAAATCTGACGCAGGCAGTCGGCGTAATTATGGGAGCCAATATCGGTACGACGATCACCGCATGGATGGTATCGTTAAACTCCTTGGGCGATGCGTTTGCTATCTTTCAGCCGTCTTTTTTTGCGCCCCTTTTTGCCGGAATCGGTGCTTTCTGCATGGCATTTTCCAAAAAACAAAAGGCCAATATGATTGGCGAGATCTTTGTGGGCATGGGTCTTTTATTTATCGGCCTGACCTTTATGTCCGGGGCAGTGGAGCCTTACACGGATGCTCCGATTTTTGCGGATATCTTCCGGGTGCTTGGAGGAAATCCGATTCTCGGTATTATTGCCGGTGCGGTTATCACTGCGCTTTTGCAGAGTTCCACAGCCTCCGTAGGTATTTTACAGACGTTGGCGATGAATGGTGTGGTTTCCATGAGCGCGGCAATTTATATTACCTTGGGGCAGAATATCGGAACCTGTGTGACAGCAGTGCTTTCCAGTGCCGGGGCTAACCGGACGGCAAAGAGAGCAGCGGCTATTCACCTGATGTTTAATACCATTGGTGCTATTTTCTTCGCCACGGGCATGTATATCTTATCCTTCATCCTGCCCTCCTTTGCTTTTGGCTCGATTAACGCCGTGCAGATTTCCATGTTCCACACCATTTTTAACCTGACCAATACGGTTCTTCTCTATCCGTTTGCCAACCAATTAGTGAACCTTTCGGCCCTGTTTGTGAAGGAAAAGGAAGGGGAGGTTGCCGAAATTACGCCGGAGGGCGATCAGGAAGAGGCGACAACATACCGGCATCTTGATAAGCGTATCTTTGAATCTCCTGCTTTTGCTATCGAAACGGCGGAGATGGAAGTTATCCACATGGGACAGATTACGTTAAAGAATGTACAGCGGGCGATTGATGCTCTGACAAAGCCGGGTGAGGTTTCCACCGAGGAGATTTATAAAGTGGAAGAAACCATTGACCGTATGGAGAACATGCTGACCGAATATTTGATTAAGGTGAATAACCTCTCATTAAATGAAGAACAGAAGATGGTGGTCAATAATCTCTTTTACAGCATCAGTGATATCGAGCGCGTGGGCGATCACGCGGAAAACCTGGCAGAATCTGCCGATTATTTACATAATCACAATATCAGTTTTTCCGAAGTGGGTGTGGATGATGTGCTGTCGATGGGAAATACAGTAATTAAAGCCTTTTCTCACGCTATTGAGGCAAGGCGCACGGGAAATATGGACGAGGTGAGGAAGGTCAGCTCTTATGAGGATACGGTAGATGTAATGGAAGAAGAACTGCGGGAGGAACATATCAACCGCCTTTCCTCCGGGGAGTGCGCCCCTTCTTCCGGGGTGATTTTTCTGGATATTATCAGCAACTTAGAGCGTATCTCTGACCATGCGTATAATTTAGCCGGATATGTAAAAAATGAACTATAGCCCCGAATGTGTTTTTCTCCGGTACGGCGCTGCTTTACCGGAGAAAGGGCAAACTTCATAACGTATTTGGCAATGAATTTTTACGGCAATTATGCAAAATGGCAAATTTTTAACGTTGTTCGAAAAAGGACTTGCCATTTGGTGGAAAAAAAGGTACAATAAGTAAAGGTTGATGATTATTTACAAAACTTTTAAGTAAGAAACAGGAGGAATTAAATCATGGCAGTAAAAGTAGCAATTAATGGTTTTGGACGTATTGGACGTTTAGCATTCCGTCAGATGTTTGGCGCAGAGGGTTATGATGTTGTGGCAATCAACGATTTAACTGATCCGAAGATGCTTGCTAACCTGTTAAAGTATGATACTGCACAGGGCGGATACTGCGGATGCATCGGCGAAGGAAAGCACACCGTTGAGGCTGGCGAAGATTCCATTACCGTTGACGGAAAGAAAATCACGATTTACAAAGAAGCAAAGGCTGCTGATCTTCCATGGGGAGAACTGGGCGTAGACGTTGTATTAGAGTGTACAGGTTTCTACTGCTCCAAGGACAAAGCACAGGCTCATATTGATGCAGGTGCAAAGAAGGTTGTTATCTCCGCACCAGCTGGCAAGGACTTAAAGACCATCGTATTCTCCGTAAATGAGAACACTTTAACTGCTGAAGATACCATTATTTCTGCAGCTTCCTGTACCACCAACTGCTTAGCTCCTATGGCTAAGGCATTAAATGACTATGCACCGATCCAGTCCGGTATCATGAGCACCATCCATGCTTACACTGGCGATCAGATGATCCTGGACGGCCCGCACAGAAAAGGCGATTTAAGAAGAGCAAGAGCAGGCGCTGCTAACATCGTTCCGAACAGCACTGGCGCTGCTAAGGCTATCGGCCTGGTTATCCCTGAGTTAAACGGCAAGTTAATCGGTTCTGCTCAGCGTGTTCCGGTACCAACCGGTTCCACTACCATCTTAACCGCCGTTGTTAAGGGCACAGACGTTACCGCAGAAGGCATTAATGCAGCGATGAAGGCTGCTGCATGTGAGTCCTTTGGCTACAATGAAGATCCGATCGTATCTTCTGACGTTATCGGCATGAAGTACGGTTCCTTATTCGATGCTACCCAGACCATGGTTTCCAAGGTTGCTGATGACTTATATGAAGTTCAGGTAGTTTCCTGGTATGATAATGAAAATTCTTACACCAGTCAGATGGTAAGAACGATTAAGTACTTTGCTGAGTTAGCATAAATAATCGTATAGCAGACCTTGAGGGTCCGGTCTTAGGACCGGACCTCTTTTCGATTTATAGGAAATTACGTTCTATAAATCAAAAAACCTCCGGGGGATGCACACTCTGCGCTAAGGAATATGGTTGCTAAAGCAACCGCGCTCCGGCGCGAGAGCCCGGTAAGCCGGGCTTTTTATTCCGCAGAGGCAAAGTATTAATATTAGACAGATAAGAAATGTCCGATTTACGAGTTGAAAGGGGTAACACTATGTTAAATAAAAAATCCGTAGATGATTTACAGGCAAAAGGTAAGAAAGTTCTGGTTCGCTGTGATTTTAACGTACCATTAAAGAACGGTGAAATCACCGACGAAACCCGTATCGTAGCTGCACTTCCCACCATCCAGAAGTTAATCGGCGACGGCGCAAAGGTTATTCTCTGCTCTCATTTAGGCAAGGTAAAGAATGGCCCAAACGAAGGCGAATCCTTAGCACCGGTGGCAAAAAGACTTTCTGAGAAGTTAGGTAAGGAAGTTGTTTTTGTTTCCGATTATAATGTAACCGGCGAAGCTGCAACCAAGGCAGTAGAAGCCATGAACGAGGGCGATGTTGTCCTCTTACAGAACACCCGTTTCCGCGGAAAAGAAGAAACCAAGAACGGCGAAGAATTTAGCAAGGAATTAGCAGATCTGGCTGATGACTATGTATGCGATGCCTTTGGTTCCTCCCACCGTGCACACGCTTCCGTAGAGGGCGTTACTAAATTTATTACCGAAAAGGGCGGCACAAACGCCGTTGGCTACTTAATGCAGAAAGAAATTGATTTCCTGGGCAATGCTGTTGAAAATCCGGTAAGACCTTTTGTAGCCATTCTTGGCGGCGCTAAGGTTGCTGATAAGTTAAATGTTATCTCCAACCTTTTGGAAAAATGCGACACCCTGATTATCGGCGGCGGCATGGCCTTCACCTTCTTAAAGGCACAGGGACTCAGCGTGGGCAATTCCTTAGTTGACGATACTAAGCTTGACTACTGCAAGGAAATGATGGAAAAGGCAGAAAAGCTTGGCAAGAAGCTTTTACTTCCAGTTGATACCGTTATCGCCGCTGCTTTCCCGAATCCAATCGACGGTCCGGTAGAAGTTAAGGTGGTAGCTTCTAACGAGATTCCGGATAATATGGAAGGTTTAGATATCGGACCTAAGACGGCTGAACTCTATGCGGAGGCAGTAAAGACCGCAAAGACCGTAGTATGGAACGGACCGATGGGTGTATTTGAAAACCCGACCTTAGCAGCAGGAACCATTGCTGTAGCAAAGGCACTGGCAGAAACCGAAGCAACCACCATTATCGGCGGCGGCGACTCCGCAGCAGCCGTAAACCAGCTGGGCTTCGGCGATAAGATGAGCCATATTTCCACCGGCGGCGGTGCTTCCCTGGAATTTTTGGAGGGCAAGGAACTGCCGGGCGTGGCAGCAGCAGACAACCGCTAAAGTGTAATATTTGAATTTAGACCGTCTATTTGGCGTTAAGTTTTCTGTTATTGTTCATGCCATTTAGAGTTTTTATAGTAACAGGCAGACATCTATGAATATTGTCTGTGGTGGTGTAATTGATGTGAACAGTAACAGTTTTCACAGAAAACAGAAATGAGGAAAATTCCATGGCAAGAAAGAAAATTATTGCAGGCAACTGGAAGATGAATATGACACCTTCCGAGGCTGTTTCATTAGTAGAAACTTTAAAACCACTGGTAGTCAATGACGAAGTAGATGTGGTATTCTGCGTACCCGCAATTGATATCATCCCGGCGATGGAAGCCGCAAAGGGCACGAACATTAATATCGGTGCAGAAAACATGTATTTTGAGGAAAAAGGCGCTTACACCGGCGAGATTTCTCCGCTGATGTTAAAGGATGCCGGTGTACAGTATGTAATTATCGGTCATTCCGAGAGAAGAGAGTATTTTGCAGAAACGGATGAAACTGTTAATAAGAAAGTATTAAAGGCGTTCGAGCACGGCTTAACCCCGATTATCTGCTGCGGTGAGTCTTTAACCCAGAGAGAACAGGGCATTACCCTAGACTGGATTCGTCAGCAGATTAAGATTGCTTTCTTAAATGTAACCGCAGATCAGGCCAAGACCGCTGTTATCGCCTACGAGCCAATCTGGGCCATTGGCACCGGCAAAGTGGCAACCACCGAGCAGGCAGAAGAAGTCTGCGCAGCTATCCGTGTATGCATCGGCGAGATCTATGATCAGGCAACTGCGGACGCTATCCGCATCCAGTACGGCGGCTCTGTATCTGCTTCCTCTGCACCGGAGTTATTTGCACAGCCAAATATTGACGGCGGCTTAGTTGGCGGCGCTTCTTTAAAGCCAGATTTTGGAAAGATTGTAAATTATAAATAAAATGCTTGTTTATGCCCTAAAAGGGCTGGCAGAAAATGAAACCGGCAGCATCCTTCCGGCTATGGATTTAGCTGGAAGGGTGCTGTTTTATCCAGCATGACTGACAAAAACTCAGCAGATGGAAATTCAGGCAAGGCATTTGGCGAAATGCAAACGGGTCAGGACACAGGTATTCTGCCTGTATGATATTCTGGCAAAACACCAGATAACAGACAGTCCCTGAGCTGACGATGAATGTTTTCAATAAAGGAGATTAAACGATGAGCAAAAAACCTGTAGTATTAATGATACTTGACGGTTATGGATTAAATGATAACTGTGAACACAACGCCGTGTGCGAGGCAAAAACCCCGGTGATGGATCAGTTAATGCATCAGTGCCCCTTCGTTAAAGGAAATGCCAGCGGCATGGCAGTAGGGCTTCCTGAGGGGCAGATGGGCAATTCGGAGGTAGGTCACTTAAATATGGGCGCAGGCCGCATTGTCTACCAGGAATTAACAAGAATTACCAAGTCCATCCAGGACGGCGATTTCTTCCAGATTCCCGCCTTCCTTGAAGCTGCCGAAAACTGTAAAAAGCACGATTCAGCCCTTCATCTGTACGGCTTAGTATCTGACGGCGGCGTACACAGCCACTTAACCCATATCTACGGCCTTTTAGAACTTGCAAAGCGCCAGGGCTTAGAAAAGGTTTATGTGCACTGTTTCTTAGATGGTCGCGATACCCCTCCGGCTTCCGGCAAGGAATTTGTGGAAGCTTTAGAAGCCAAGATGAAAGAAATCGGCGTGGGAAAGGTAGCTTCCGTGATGGGCCGTTACTATGCCATGGACAGAGATAAGAACTGGGATCGTGTAAAGCTGGCTTACGACGCACTCACCAGGGGCGAAGGAAAAACCGCTGAAAGCGGCCCGGCAGGAATCCAGGCGTCCTATGACGAGGAAAAGTTCGACGAATTTGTTATGCCGACTGTAGTTACTGAGAATGGAAATCCGGTGGGCTTAATCAAAGAGCATGACTCCATTATCTTCTATAACTTCCGTCCCGACCGTGCCCGTGAAATCACCCGTGCTTTCTGCGACGACGAATTTACCTACTTTGACCGCGGCAATAAGCTGGATCTGGTCTATGTATGCTTCACCGATTACGATGAAACCATTGCCAATAAACTGGTAGCCTTCCACAAGGAAACCATTACCAATACCTTTGGCGAATTTCTTGCTGCCCATGGAAAAACACAGGCAAGAATCGCTGAAACCGAAAAATATGCCCATGTAACCTTTTTCTTCAACGGTGGCGTAGAAGAACCCAACGAGGGAGAGGACAGAATCCTTGTACCATCCACTAAAGAAGTACCCACCTACGATTTAAAGCCGGAGATGAGTGCCCCGATGGTCTGCGAAAAGCTGGTAGATTCCATTAAATCCGGGAAATACGACGTCATCATTATTAACTTTGCCAACCCCGATATGGTCGGTCACACCGGCGTAGAAGAAGCTGCGATTAAGGCGATTGAAGCGGTAGACGAATGCGTAGGCAAGGCCGTAGATGCTATCAAGGAAGTAAACGGCGTAATGTTCATCTGTGCAGATCATGGAAATGCAGAACAGCTGGTAGACTACAATACCGGAGAACCCTGGACCGCACACACCACCAACCCTGTTCCCTTTATCTTAGTTAATGCCGATCCCGGAACAAAACTGAGAGAAGGCGGCTGTTTAGCGGATATTGCCCCAACATTAATTGAACTGATGGGAATGGAACAGCCAAAAGAAATGACAGGAAAGAGCCTGCTGGCATAAGCGACATATAACAGCATAATACCACGGCAGTTCCCTGCAAAAATAAGTGAAAAACCCTTGGATATAAAAAATCCGGGGGTTTTCATTTATTCAAGAAAGTGGTATACTGGTAAATGTTTATTATCTTTTTCGAAATAAAAATGGAATAAGTGCATCTGATGAAAGATACGGAGGAACCCCACATGATAGCAGAGAAAATGAAACCCCTGGTGCAGAATAACTCAGCCATCCGTGCCATGTTTGAAGAGGGCCGGCGTCTGGCTGGCATTTACGGTGCAGAAAATGTCTACGATTTCAGTCTGGGAAATCCCAATGTTCCCGCTCCAAAAGCCATAAAAACAGCAATTATGGACATTTTAAATGAAGAAGAATCCACTTTCGTCCATGGCTACATGAGTAATGCTGGCTATGAGGATGTAAGAGCAGCCATTGCCGATGAACTAAATGAGCGCTTCCAGACGGCATTTCACCCGGAAAACCTGATTATGACGGTGGGCGCGGCGAGCGGGCTGAATATTGTATTAAAAACCCTCTTAAATCCAGGGGATGAGGTGATTACTTTTGCACCATATTTTCTGGAATATAATTCCTATGTCCGCAATTATGACGGCATCCTGACGGCAATTGCTCCAAATACAGATACCTTCCAGCCAGACCTTAAGGCATTTGCCCAGGCGATAGGGGAAAAGACAAAAGCCGTAATTATTAACTCGCCGAATAATCCCACAGGTGTTGTCTATTCCAGAGAAACGATTTCTCATCTGGGAGAGATTCTGCGGGAAAAGAGCAGGGAAGTGGGTCATGCCATTGTACTGATTTCTGATGAACCATACCGCGAATTGGCTTACGACGGTGTTTTTGTTCCATTTGTCACGAAATATTATGAAAATACAATTATCTGTTATTCCTACAGCAAATCCCTGTCGCTTCCGGGAGAGAGAATCGGTTATGTTTTGATTCCTGATGAAGTCGAGGACAGTAAAGAAGTAATTCAGGCTGCAGTGATTGCCAACCGGGTGAGCGGAAGCGTGAACGCGCCTTCCCTGATTCAGCGTGTGATTCGGCGCTGTGTGCATGAACGGGCTAATATTGAGGCCTATGAGAAGAACCGAAATCTGCTGTATTCTTCTCTGGTGAAGTTTGGATTTTCCTGTATTAAGCCGGAGGGGGCATTTTACTTATTTGTAAAATCGCCCATGGCGGATGAAAAGGCATTTTGCGAACTCTGTAAAAAGCATCATGTTTTGGTGGTTCCAGGTTCATCCTTTGCCTGCGCGGGCTATGTAAGGATATCCTACTGCGTTTCCTATGAACAGATTGAGCGTTCGCTTCCAGCCTTTGAAAAAATTGCTGGAGAATGCGGGCTGTAAGAGCAGGGGGCTGTGTGCAGTCATAAAATGGAGGATGAGATGAGAGGATGGGAAAAGTACGTCCGAAAGGTTGAACCCTATGTTCCGGGAGAGCAGCCGAAGGGGAATCGATTGATTAAATTAAATACGAATGAGAATCCTTATCCGCCGTCACCAAAGGTTATGGCGGCATTGCAGACGATGGAGGCGGATGCTCTGCGAAAGTATCCAGATCCGGCGTCGGGGGGATTGAAAGAGGCATTAGCCCGATATTACGGGCTGGAGACAAACCAGGTATTCGTGGGGGTAGGTTCGGACGATGTTTTGGGGATGGCATTTCTTACCTTTTTTAATGCGGATAAGCCGATTTTATTCCCGGATGTCACGTATTCCTTTTACCCGGTTTGGGCGGGATTATTTCGGATTCCTTATGTGTGTCCGCCGCTGGATGCAGGATTTGGACTGCATAAGGAGGATTATTTTAGGGAAAATGGCGGGATTATTTTTCCTAATCCAAATGCGCCGACGGGGATTGCCTTAGCGCTTGAGGAAATTGAGGAGATTGTCCGGCGAAACAAGGATGTAGTGGTTATTGTCGACGAGGCCTATATTGATTTTGGGGGACAGTCGGCACTGGCGCTGGCGAAGCGGTATGAAAACCTGCTGGTGGTGCAGACCTTCAGCAAATCGCGTTCTATGGCTGGGGTGCGGATTGGGTATGCGATGGGAAGCCCGGCTCTGATAGAGGCGTTGGAAAATGTGCGCTATTCTTATAACTCCTATACCATGAATCTGCCTTCTCAGATTTTGGGCGTGGAGGCTGTTCGGGATCAGGCTTATTTTGCAGAGAGCGTGGGGAAAATTGTAACAACCCGGGAGGAGACAAAGGGATGGCTGCGGGAGATGGGATTTTCTTTCCCGGATTCTCAGGCGAATTTTATCTTTGCCTCGCATGAGAAGGTTGACGCTGCTAAATTGTTTAATGCATTGAAGCAGGAAGAAATTTATGTCCGCTATTTTAAACAGCCGCGCCTGGAGAACTTCCTGCGGATAACCATAGGCACGGACGAGGAAATGAATCAGTTAAGGGAATTTTTAGAACGGTATACCTTATCGGACGCAGTCCGGCCCCGTCCCGCAGGGACATGAGTTTAGGGGTACTTGGAAAGTATACCTTATCGGACGCAGTCCGGCCCTGTCCCGCAGGGACATGAGTTTAGGGGTACTTGGAAAGTATACCTTGTCGGACGCAGTCCGGCCCCGTCCCGCAGGGACATGAGTTTAGGGGTACTTGGAAAGTGTAGATTTTAGCCAATCGGGTGTTTTCTGCTTGTTGGGCAAAAGTAAGATAATATAAGTAAGATGATATATGCCTTTATCCTATAAGGAGGTCGAGTTTTTGGAGCGTTTGGTGAGGATGCTGCGGTACGCGGTCAATGTGATCATTCCTTTGTCCGGGTGGATTCTGCTTTGTGTATTAGGGCCTAAGTTTCTGCGTTTTTTTATGCCGTTTGTTATCGGATGGATTTTGGCGTCCATAGCGAATCCGCTGGTTCGTTTTCTGGAAAAGCATTTGAAGATTGTGCGCCGTCATGGGTCAATTGTGGTGGTTGTACTGGTGCTTTCTGGGATTATCGGATTATTTTACCTCGGCATATCAAAATTAATCGAGGAAGGGATGAATCTGGTCAGGGATCTTCCCATGATTTTTGAAATGGCAAAAGCAGAGGTTATCAGCGCCTGGGGGCAGTTAAGCCATTTGTTTGTCCGATTTCCTCTGGGAATGCAGAATTTTTTCAATGAATTTTGGAATAATCTGGGAACGTACTTAAGCGCGTTAGTACAGAACATTGCGACGCCTACCGTGGCTGCTGCGGGAAATGTTGCCAAGCGTATTCCGTCGGCTTTTGTGAATTTTATTATTACGCTGCTTTCCTCCTACTTTTTTATTGCAGAGAGGGAGAAAATGATTGACGGGATAAAAAAGCGCCTGCCGGATTGGATGGGCAAGTATTTTATCTTTTTAAAGGGAGATGCCAAACGGCTGATTGGAGGATATTTTCTGGCGCAGTTTCGCATTATGTTCGTCGTTGCCCTGGTATTAGCGGCAGGATTTTTTATTTTGGGTGTGCATTATTCCCTGATTTTAGCGGCTTTGATTGCCTTTTTGGACTTTCTTCCCATGTTTGGGACGGGAACTGCCCTGGGGCCGTGGGCTGCGGTTAAGTTATTGTCCGGGGAATATGCCTTTGCAGCGGGATTGATTTTATTATATCTTTTAACCCAGGTAGTGCGCCAGGTGATCCAGCCTAAAATTGTCGGGGACACGATGGGGCTGCCGCCGCTGACAACACTGTTCCTTTTGTATATGGGATTTAAACTGCGGGGAATAGCCGGAATGATTCTGGCGGTGCCAGTGGGACTGCTGATTGCCAGTTTGTATCGTTCGGGAGCATTTGATACCATGGTGAAAAATGCAAGACTGCTGGTTGAGGAAGTGCAGAAGTTTCGAAGGGGAGAATAAGGCCCTATGGGGCCTCATCCTCCTTTGGTACAGTCTCAGGATCGGTGTCTTTTTGTGCCGGAGCAGCAGATTCGCTGTCAAAGAAGTTCATCTGGGAAATGGGAAATGGCTGTGGTGCTTTGGACTTTTTATGTTTATTGACGCGGCGTACAATGAATACTATCAGGAAAACCAAAAGAGCAAGGAATAAAATAACCGGAAGGTTGGACAAAAGGCGGATAAAAAACAAGGTTAAATTATCCATCAGGGAAATAAGATTTTTGGTGAAGCCGCGCTGAATCTGCTGCCAGGCTGTTTCAGGCTGGGTTGGGCTTTCGATGTCCACCTCCTGGATTTCCAGGTGAACCGTGCTGTAGGTGACAGAGTTATCCAGATAACGCATCCGGGATTCACAGGATTCGATTTCTGAGGAAACCTCGGTCAGCCGTTTTTCCAAAAGGACGATGGATTCGGTGCTTTCGGCCTTGGCAAGAAGTTCCCACAGGCGTTCCTGTTCTATCCGCAGTGTTTTTAAGCGACTTTGGATGTCGGAGTATTGCAGGGTGACATCGCTGACAGTTTCGGATTTATAGGTAATATTGCCTGCGGATTCTACCTGGGAAATAAAGGAATCCAGCGATTGGGCGGGAATCCTCAGGAGGAGTTGGGCATATTTTTTTGAAGGCCGCCCCTGGTTGGTAATGCTGTCGCCGGAGATATCCGATTGTTCAATGTAACCCTTAAATTCTGTGGTTTTTTTCTGCAGGGCTTCGATTAAGGGGTCAAAGTCCGTGGTTTCGACGGTCAGGTTCATATTGCGGATAAGTTTGCGCGATAAGGGCGCAGAGGGAGAATCGCTGACCGAAGTAATTTCCTGGGGCGAAGTATTAAGTGAAGCATTCTCTATGGGAGAATTATCAGCCTGGTTAATGTCATAATCTTCGGCGATGCCTTCTTCGCTTACCTCCCCTTCCCAGGAGAGCGGTTCTTCAAAGACATCATAGGGGGCGGCAGCAGGAGCCATAGCTGCCATGGTCTCAGCAGAAGTGCTATTCATGCCCATGTCGCCGCCTGCCGGCAACTTAGAATAGCCGGAGCTGCAGCCGGTTAAAAACAGGGAAAGAATAAGAGCGAGGGTGAATGGTTCCGAAAAAATTTTTTTCATAAAATTATCCTCCTTGCTGCAATGTTGGGTACTGTCTTTTGAACAGTGTAGCTTTACTTCATCATAGCATGAAGCCTATTTTTCGGCAATGGGGTGAGGTCAGGTTTAAGATTTTCGGCAAAAAGTTTAAGGATTATGTTATGATTCCTTCAAATACCATTGTATCTAAGCGGGAAAGTGTGTTATAATGCCGAAGGATATACAAAGAAGTAATGGAAAGGTTTGTAAGTAAATGAAGAAAGATGAAATGGGAAGAGGAGAGAACAGCAGAGAAGGGATGAGGCAGGACGACGGTTACTTTCTGGATGGTGATTATGAGGATGGTCTTGGCTTGTCAGAGGGAGAAACCTGGGAGGATGAGGACTGGGAAGGTTCGGCAGGCAGACAAAAAAAGCAGGAAGAGAAGCGGGCATGGCAGGCGCAGGAGGAAGCTAAGGCAGCAGAAGAGGAAAAGGCGCGGGCCAGGGAGGAAGTACTGCGCAAGGCTAATGAAGCCGTGGCGCGTGCAGAGGCGATAATGCGCGACCCCCATGCGGCGGTAGCCGATGAAAAGAGACTCAGAGCCTTAGAGCGGGCCAGGGAGGAAGGAAGAAGACGGGCAGAAGCGGCAAGGAAGGCAAATGAGCTTGCCCGGATGAAGGAAGACTGGGTGGAACCGATCCGTCAGGAAGAAAAAGAGGACTGGATGGATGTTCTTCGCAGAGAAGAGGAGAAGGCCAGGGAAGAAAAACTGAGAAAAGATGAGGAGCAGGCTCAGGCCGAGCGGCTTTTGCAGGAAAAGGAAAAAGCCAGGGCAGAGCGCCTTCGAAAGGAAAGAGAACAGGCTCAGGCAGAACGGCTCAGGAAAGAAGAGCAGGCCCAGGCCGAGCGGCTCAGGAAAGAAAAAGAGGAGGCCCAGGCCGAGCGGCTCAGAAAAGAAGAAGAGCAGGCCCAGAGGCTTTGGGAGGAAGAAAAACAAGCTGAGGAAGAACAGCTTTGGGAGGAGGAGAGCGTTCGCAGAGAGAGAGATTACGGGGAAGATGCGGACGAAGATTTTCTGGAAATTGACGATGAAGAAGGGATGGATTCGGCAGATATGCCGGATTTTGATGAGGAGATGAAGGATAAAGCAAGGCAGGGTACACAGGTGAAGAATGAAAAGAAGTCTTCCGGGGGAAAGGGAGGAAAAATTGTCGGCGGGATAGCAGCAGCTTTGCTGATTGCCGGAGCGGCAGCTTATTGCGTGATGGCACAGCAGTATAAGGATCACTTTTTTCCCAATACGCAGATTAATGGCGTGGATGCAGGGAAGAAGGAGGTTTTTGAGGTCGAGGATATGATTTCCTCGGCGATGGATGGCTATCAGATTCGTATTGTCGGTCGCAAGGGGCAGGAGGAAGTAGTAACAAAGGATGATGTAGGCCTGCACACTGTTTTTGATGGGAGTCTGGAAAAGATTCTGGAGGATCAAAATCCCTATCTCTGGGCACTCCATCTGCTGAAGGATGAGGATTTACAGGTAAGTACAGTAGCTGCCTATGATGAGATGGCTTTCCAGATGAAGGTGGATTCGCTGTCATTTCTCGATCCGCAGCTTATCGAATCCGGGAAAGCGGCTTACCTTTCTGAATACATAGAGGGCACGGGGTATGAGGTGGTGCCGGAAGATCCCGGCACAGAAATTAAAAAGGATGTGCTGATGGAGGAGCTTGGGCAGGCCATGCTTACCATGCAGCCGGAGTTTAGCCTGGAAGATAAGGGCTGCTATTTAAAGCCCCTTCCCGGAGATCCAGATGCAGAGTTAATCGAACAAAGAGACCGTTTAAACCGTTTTGCCCAGATGACAGTGACCTATACCTTTGGCGAGGAGCAGGAAGTATTAAATGGTGATTTAATCCATAAGTGGATTTCGTTTGACACAGACAATCAGCCCGTGGTGGATGAAGAACAGGTGAAGGCATTTGTGGAGGATTTAGCTGAAAAATACGATACGGCAAATACCACCCGGAAGTTTACTACCTCTTATGGTTCCGAAATCGAGGTTTCCGGCACCTTTGGGTGGAAGATTGACCAGAGTGCGGAAACGGAGGCTCTGGCGCAGATTGTGGCAGAGGGTGAGAGTATGGTCAGGGAGCCGGAGTATGCCCAGGAGGGTGTGAGCCGGTCAGATAAGGATTATGGTGATACCTATGCTGAGGTAAATTTGACGGCTCAGCATTTATTCCTGTATAAGGATGGGGAAAAGATTATGGAATCGGACTTTGTGTCAGGCAATGTCGCCAGAGGCTATACCACTCCGGCGGGGCTTTACAGCATTGCCTATAAGCAAAGGAATGCTGTTTTGCGCGGCCCCGGTTACGCCAGCCCTGTGAATTTCTGGATGCCGTTTAATGGAGGAATCGGTTTCCACGATGCGAGCTGGAGAGGAAGCTTCGGCGGCAGTATTTACCGGACGAATGGATCGCATGGCTGTGTAAATATGCCGTATAATGCGGCAAAGACATTATTTGAAACTGTTTATGCCGGGATGCCGGTAATCTGCTATAATCTGGATGGAACCAGTAATACCAAGAGCACCAGTGCTTACGGCGGAAAGGCTCCGGCAGTTGCCGCTCCCCGTCCGACAGCACCTGTGACTCCGACAGCACCAGTGGTTCCAGTTCAGCCGCAGCCATCCGCACCTGTGCTGGGCAATGAAGGCGGAGGTTCAATGGGCGGCGGCAGCGTCGTTGTTCCAGGCGATGTTCCAGCGACAGAAGCCGTGACCCAGCCTGTTGTTCCGGTTACTCCTGAGGTTCCTGCGGGAGGGGATAACAGCAGTTCTGGCGGCGGCAGTGTGGGTGGTGGCAGCGTTCCCGGTGTACCTGCTACTGAACCGGCGCCTCCTGTGGTTCCGGCAGAAACGCCTGCACCGGCAGCCCCTGCAGTTCCCGATGCAGGGGCAGGGGCTGTGGTTCCTCCCGCCGTCCCTGTAGTTCCTGGAATATAGAGCTGTAAAGAAAATGGCATGGTTCGTTTATAGATTAGCCATGAATTTGTAAGAAAATTGTCATAATTTGATACTTGTACTTTGCTATAATGGAATGAGGCAAAATTGAGAGAGAAAAGCAGGAGGTTCTCCGATGAGTATTGACAAAAACAGCCGGGCCGCCCGACAGATGAACGGTCAGGCTTCGAGAACGCCAAACCGCCGCTCTGTGGGCCGCCGTTATGGCAGTTCTCCTGACCGCAGCCCTTCTGGTTCGTCAAATCGACGACCAACCAGCAGACAAAGCCAGCGTTCGTTCGAAGGCGCCGGACGGCGTTTATCGGATGCAGGCGGCGGACGGGGAAGAGGCCCGGAGAGAAGGACAGGCAGAAGATACAAAAAGAGAAAACGACTGGCTCCCTGGAAAATTGCTGTCTTGGCAGGGCTTTTGCTTATTGTTACCTCGGTGAGCGGAGCTGTCTATTATGTGAATCATTTACTGGGGAAAACGACAGATTTGGGCGTGGATATGGAGGAAAAGACAAACCCCAACCTGGACATCGAGACGAAGCGGGTGCAGAAGGGCTTTTGGAAGATTGCTGTTTTTGGCCTGGATTCCACCGATGGCAATGTGGGAAGAGGGGCAAACTCAGATGTAATCATTATTTGCAGCCTGAACTGGGAAAACGGGGAAATTAAGCTGGCAAGTATCTACCGGGATACCTTTATGAAGGTGGGAGAGAAAAATCCTTATCGCAAAATCAATGAGGCTTACGCGCGGGGAGGCCCGGATCAGGCGATAGAAGCATTGAACGAAAACCTGGATATTGAGGTGGATGATTTTGTATCGGTGAACTGGAAGGTGGTAGCGGATGGAATTAATGTCCTGGGCGGTGTGGACATCGAAGTAACCCCGGCAGAATTTCAGCAGATTAACGGCTACATTACTTCGGTGGTGGAAAATACAGGGGTGTATTCCCAGCATTTAAAGGCGCCGGGTTTCCAGCATTTGGATGGGGTTCAGGCGGTGGCCTATTGCCGTTTGCGCAAGATGGACACTGACTTTAAGCGGACAGAACGGCAGAGGGCTGTTATTTCACAGTGCCTGGAAAAAGCTAAAAAATCGGACATCAAGGTCTTAAATTCGCTGATTTCCCTGTGCTTTTCACAGGTTGCAACTACTGTGGATGTACGGGATTTAATGGATTTGGCCCTGGTGATTAACCGCTTTCACCTGGGAGAAACCGCAGGTTTCCCCTTTGATTTAAAGCTTCAGGATATCGGGAATCTGGACTGCGTCGTTCCTGTTACTCTGTCATCAAATGTAATTAAGCTTCATCAATTTCTTTTCGGAACAGAAAATTATAAGCCTTCTGAACATGTACAGCGAATCAGTGAGGATATTGCCTATCTCAGTGCAAAACAGGCGGATTCCGGCGAGAAGCTGAATCAGGAAGATATCGAACGGATGAATTCGACGACGTCGGGCACCAAAAGTGCAGAGGAAGGTACGAAAAAAACAGAGGAAAAGCCATCCCGAACTTCAGAAGAATCCGAAAACCGGGATGAGGACGAATCCGAGGCCGAGGGAAGAGAGGACCCGGATAATCGGCTGGATGAATCAGAATCAGAGAGTGTATCAGAAGGCAGCACGGACAGAACGCAGTCAGAGAATGCTTCGGGTGCTGACCGCTCTACCTCTGCGGGAAATCGGGATGAAAGTCATGGAAGCACTGCGCCAGACCATCCAGGAACTTCAGCAAATGAAGGAAGTCACGGAACAGCGCCAAGTGCTCCGGGGGGAAATACAACAACCTCACCGGGAAGTTCCAGTGGAAATCACTCGAATCCCCCTGGTGGTAACACAAGTAGCGGCCCAGGCGGAAATACGTCAAATGGTCCCGGAGACGTGACTGCAGGCCCAGGCGGAAACACAAGCCCTGGTCCCGGCACGAATACGAGCCAGCCGACAGCACCGTCAAATCCTGCAAGTGCAGGCCCAGGCGGATCTCCATCCAGAGGAACCGTGTATACTACCCGACCAATTATGGAAAATCCAGATGAGGAAAATGAAGTTGGTCCGGGATATGAGAATTAAAAGTAAATAAAAAAAGCGCCGACGACGGAAAAAGAGAATTTCTGTTCCGGCGCTTTTCCTTCGTTGACAAATAAAAGGCTAACTGGTATACTTTAGCGGAAATTAGTATATCGGTGAGAAAGTAATGGATAACTACAGCAACAGGAAAGCAGACTGTCAGACAGTCGGAAAGAGGGAAGGAAATGAGCAGATACGATCAGGCAGATATTCTCCGAATAGCAAAAGAGGAGGATGTGGAATTTATCCGTCTTCAGTTCACGGATATTTTCGGAATGTTAAAAAATGTGGCGATTACCGTAAGCCAGCTGGAAAAGGCCCTGGACAACCGCTGTATGTTTGATGGGTCGTCGATTGAAGGATTTGTCCGTGATGAAGAGACCGACATGTATCTTTATCCAGATTTGGACACCTTTGAAATCTTTCCCTGGAGGCCTCAGCAGGGAAAAGTGGCACGCCTTATTTGTGATGTTTACCGACCAGATGGAACGCCCTTTGAGGGAGATCCCCGGTATGTGCTGAGAAAGGCTTTAAATCATGCCAAACACATGGGTTATGATTTTTATGTCGGGCCAGAATGTGAGTTCTTCCTTTTTCATCTGGATGATCAGGGGCTTCCAACCACGACGACCCATGAAAAGGCAGGATATTTTGATGTAGGCCCGGTGGATTTTGCGGAAAATGTGCGCCGGGATATTGTTTTGAATCTGGAGGATATGGGGTTTGAGATCGAGGCCTCCCACCATGAAATTGCTCCGGGACAGCATGAGATCGACTTTCATTATAATGAAGGGCTGATTACGGCGGATAATATTATGACCTTTAAGCTGGCAGTTAAAGCCATCGCCAAGCGCCATGGTCTCCATGCAACCTTTATGCCAAAACCCAAGGAAGGGGTGAACGGATCGGGGATGCATATTAATCTCTCTCTCTTCAATGAAGAAGGGAAGAATGTTTTTGAAGATGTTAAGGATCGCAGGGGACTTGGACTGAGCAAAATAGCATATGCTTTTATGGCTGGAGTATTAAAGCATGTGAGCAGTATGGCTTTGCTGACGAATCCGCTGGTCAACTCTTATAAGCGTCTGGTTCCCGGCTATGACGCGCCGATTTATATTGGCTGGTCTCCCTATGCCAGCCGGAATTGCCTGATGCGTATTCCTATCACCAGAGGGAATGGAACCCGGGTAGAGCTGAGAAGTCCTGATTCTGCCATGAATCCTTATCTGGCCTTGGCAGCTATTCTTGAAGCCGGGCTGGAGGGAATCGAAAAGAATTTGGAACTTCCTGATCCGGTTAAAGGGAATCCCTTTATGCTGACTACGGAGGAGAGGGAGAAATTTGGCATCCGTCAGATTCCTAATACTCTGGGAAGAGCGATTGAGGCGTTTGAAGCCGATCCGTTTATCCGCCGGGTGCTGGGCGAACATATCTACAGCAAATACCTGGAAGCAAAAAAAGAAGAGTGGCATGAGTTCCGGGCACAGGTGACAAACTGGGAGGTAGACCAGTACCTGTTTAAATATTGATCTGCACCGGGAGGTGAGGGCTTGGACAATATCATTGTAGCATTTTCAAATCCTGAAGATGGAAAAAAGATAAAAAGTATTTTAGCGCGGAGCGGGTTTTCCGTCAGAGCCCTCTGTACGACCGCTTCCCAGGTGCTGGGTGCCTGTGAGAATATAAAAAGCGGCATTCTAATCAGTGGTTTTCGCTTTCCCGATATGCTGTATGAGGAGTTAAGGGAGTGTCTGCCGGATTCGGTGGATCTTTTGCTTCTTGCCTCTCCCAGCCACTGGACGCATCCGGCGCCGTCCGGCTGTGTCTATCTGCCGATGCCATTAAAGGTTCATGAATTAATAAATACACTGGAAATGATGGTTCAGGCGCAGAACCGCAGAAAAAGGCAGCAGCGCAGACAGCCAAGGCAGAGGAGTGAAGAAGAGATGCAGGTAATCCAAAAGGCAAAACGCCTTTTAATGGAGAGGAATAATATGACCGAGGCCCAGGCGCACCGTTATATTCAAAAATGCAGCATGGACAGCGGGAATGATATGGTGGAAACGGCACACATGGTTTTGCAGGTGATGTAATGCAAACCGCCTGTGAGGAGGGAGCACAGAATGAAATTTACCAAAATGCACGGTATCAGCAACGATTATGTCTATGTCAATGGCTTTGAGGAAAAGGTGGAGGACCCTTCGCGCACAGCGCAGCTGGTCAGCCAGAGACGCACAGGGATAGGCTCAGATGGCTTGATTCTGATTACCCCGTCCCAAAAGGCGGATTGCCGAATGGTGATGTACAATGCGGACGGAAGCCAGGGAGCTATGTGCGGAAATGGAATCCGCTGTGTGGGCAAATATGTCTATGATCACGGCATTGCCCGAAAAAATCCCATAACCGTGGAGACAAAGGCTGGAATTAAGGTGCTTTCGTTTACTTTAAGCCAGATTCATCCTGAACAGGTAGAAAAGGTCACGGTGGATATGGGAATACCTGAGCAGACCTCCCTTCTTCCTGAGCCGATTATCATTGAAGGCAACGAATATAACTTTGTGGGGATTTCTATGGGCAATCCTCATGCCGTGTACTTTATGGAGGAAATTGACTCTCTGGATCTGGAAAAGATTGGTCCGGCCTTTGAGACACATCCCCGCTTTCCCGACCGGACAAACAGTGAATTTATCCGGGTGGTGGATCAGAATCATCTTCAGATGCGGGTATGGGAACGCGGGAGCGGGGAAACCTGGGCCTGCGGCACTGGGGCGACGGCAAGCGCAGTGGCGGCGATTTTACTGGGCTATACGAATAGCCAGGTGACGGTTTCCCTGCGGGGTGGTGATTTGGATATTATCTGGAACAGGGAAAGCGGACATGTGTTTATGACCGGGGAGGCGAAAGAAGTTTTTCAGGGGGAGATAATACTGCCCTGGGAGAAAGTATAGACAGGGGATGCAGCAGCACAGCTGGTACTTGAGGGGGCGGGAAATGTTGGCAGGTGCCTGATGCCTGGAATGGAGGAAGAGATGAAAATAAACCATAATTATCAGAAATTGCCGGGAAGCTACTTATTTTCCACGATAGCAAAAAAGGTGGCAGACTACAGCAGGGAACATAAAGAGGCCAGAATTATCCGGCTGGGCATTGGCGATGTGACGCTGCCTATTGCGCCTTCGATTGTGAAAGCACTTCATGAAGCTGTGGACGAGATGGGGGATGCCGCTGCCTTTCACGGCTATGCACCGGATTTAGGCTATGCATTCCTGCGGGAGGCGATAGCAAAGACGGATTATCAGCGATTGGGCTGTTCGATTTCGGCAGATGAAATTTTTATCTCCGATGGGGCAAAGTGTGACTGCGGAAATATTCAGGAATTGTTTTCGAACGAGGCGAGAATTGCCGTGTGCGATCCGGTATATCCGGTTTATGTGGATTCTAATGTGATGGCTGGGCGGACCGGGGAGTATGACGCGGATAAGGGAACTTGGTCCAGGGTGATTTATCTGCCCTGTACAAAGGAAAATGGGTTTGTGCCGGATTTGCCAAAGGAAGTGCCGGATTTGATTTATTTGTGTAATCCCAATAATCCTACAGGGACGACCTTAACCAGAAAACAGCTTCAGGTTTGGGTGGATTATGCCAATGAACACGATGCTGTTTTGCTGTATGATGCAGCTTATGAGGCCTATATCCGGGATGAAGAGGTGCCACACAGCATTTTTGAACTTCCCGGAGCGAGGGCGTGTGCGATTGAATTTCGGTCATTTTCAAAAAATGCGGGCTTTACAGGAGTAAGGCTTGGGTTTACGGTGATTCCCAAGGATTTAATTCGTGAAGGGGTGTCTCTCCATACGATGTGGGCGCGAAGGCACGGGACGAAGTACAATGGAGCGCCGTATATTCAGCAGAAGGCTGGTCTGGCAGTTTATGGAGAAGAGGGTCAGAAGGAGATTCAGGAGCAGATTCAATATTATATGCGGAATACCCGGACGATCTACGAGGGGCTTAAGGAGGCCGGCTATGCGGTATTTGGCGGAGTAAACTCGCCTTATGTGTGGCTGCATACCGGAGAGATGAGTTCATGGGCGTTTTTTGATGAATTGCTGGATAAGGCCCATGTGGTTGGGACGCCGGGGAGCGGATTTGGACCGGAAGGGGAGCATTACTTCCGGCTGACAGGATTTGGAAGCTATGAGGATACTGTACAGGCGGTGGAGCGAATAAAAAAGACGCTTGCCCTCCGTTAGCGATGGGAGGGCAGCTGTACTTTTTTACCTGATAAAATCTATTTTTTATAGTTCGATCGTTTTTGTTCCGATTTTTTCCCTGAAGCTCGTATCGTGCTCGACAACTAACATGGTGGGACGGCAGGTGAGGATTAGGTTCTCTATCTGCATCCGTGAGAAGATATCAATGTAGTTTAGCGGCTCATCCCAGATATAAAGGTGGGCGGGGGTGAGCAGGCTGGCGGCGAGGAGGACTTTTTTCTTTTGCCCTTCAGAATATTCTTCCATGGGCTTTAGAAATTGGCTGCGCTCCATGTCAAGCTGGCGCAGAAGGGCGCAGAAAATAGGTTCGGGCAGGCCTTTTTGTTCACAGAAGGCTTTAAGATTCCCGCGTAAAAAACTCGTATCCTGATTTACATAGGAAACGATGAGGCCGGAAGCAGTTCTGAGACTGCCGGATTCTGTCCAGTTAATAGAAGGGGCAGGTTCCAGCTTTTGCAGGACAGCCCGGATAAGGCTGGATTTTCCGCAGCCGTTGGTTCCGTTCAGGATGACGCGATCGCCCTGCTGAATGGAAAAGCTCAGACTTTGGATAAGGGGGCGGTCCGTGTGTTGGTATTGGAAACTGTAGTTGTCAGCGGCGATCAGGGTGGTTTTCTCATGGGTCAGCGGCATAATTTTAAGTTGGACAGGGGCTTCGATATCCTGGAGAAGTCCATGCTTTTGTTCGATTTCCCGTGCAATGCGCTCTTCCATTTGCTTTACACGGTTCTGCATTTTCTTTGTTTTTGCGCCAATATAGGCCCGTTTGCTTCCGTGTCCGGGATCTTTGATGGGGTCGAAACCAATTTTACTTTCTTCGCTTTTCTCCGCCCATTGTTTTACCTGGCTGGCTGCTGATTTTAGCCTAGCGATTTCTTTCCGGTGTTTTTCATTTTCTGATTGTGCAAATTGATCTTTTTTGCGTTTATTTTCCCACCAGCTGGAGAAATTGCCAGCCTGTACCTCGATGGTGTGACGATTTAAGACGAGGACATGATCAATGCAGGTATCCAGCAGATCGCGGTCGTGGGATACCAGAATAAAGCCTTTTTTCTTTGCTAGGTAGGTTTTGACCGAGTCCCGACCGGTTTGGTCGAGATGGTTTGTCGGTTCGTCGATTAAAAGGAAGTCGTTTTCGCCGGAAAATAACAGGGCCAGCATAAGTTTTGTCTGTTCGCCAAAGCTTAGGGTGGAGAAAGGGCGGTACAGGATGTCAGCGCTAAGGCCCAGGAGGTTTAGTTCGCAGATAATTCTCCACTCTTCGGTCAGGGGCTTTAATGTTTCTGCAAATTCAGCAGCTGGACGCTGGCGATCCTCAGGTGAGATATGATAGGGAAAATAGTCAAAGACGGTTTGGGTGTCAATGGTTCCCGTGTAGGGGTACTTCCCCGAAAGCAGACGTAAAAATGTTGTTTTTCCTTTTCCGTTTCGTCCGATAAAGCCCAGCTTCCAGCAGGTGTCGATGGAAAAGCTGGTATGTTCAAAGACTGGTTCAAAGCTTCCTTCATAGGTAAAGCTGAGATCGTTTACTCTAATTTGTGACATAAAAAATCCCTCCTTTTGCCGTGACCAAAGGGGGATTATGTTCATTTTCCGATGGTTTTGCTGATAAGCCTGTTAAAAATGGAAATAAGCGCAGCAAAAAAGAGGGATTAGATGAGAACATAATCCACATTTGGCAACACGAAAACACATGCCTGCCGCTGGTTAAACGGCAGAAATTTAACTGGTTATGTTTCCTGTTTTCCAATGTCGATTAAATCCTCATCCTTTCACCCCTCTCTGTAGCTCAGTTTTTCTTTTTCCATTATAGGTAAAGAGATAAGGATTGTCAAGGGAAAAATAAAATTAGGTAAACAATTAGGTAAGCCAATGAACTGAAAATAAGATTAATTGAGTAAGATAAATAAAGTTGATCGAGCAAGATAAATAAAGTTAATCGAGCAAGGTAAATAAAGTTAATTAAGTAAGATAAATAAAGTTAATTGAGTAAGATAAATGATTGACAAAAGGTGAAAAACAGGATAGGATTACGCTGAGGTCAGGAATCGTCATTGGGAGGAAGAGGAGAATGGATGAGATTGATCGCAGGATTGTTCAGCTGCTTCAGGAAAATGGGAGGGTATCGTTAAAGACAATTGCGGAAAAGACGTATTTATCTTCTCCTGCAGTCTCTGCGCGGATTGAAAAACTGGAAAAAGATGGAATTATTTTGGGCTATCATGCACAGATTGATCTGGCGAAGCTGGGATATCCGATTCTTGCATTTGTTAATCTGGAGGTTGATCCTAAGGATAAGGAAAGGTTTTATGCGTATGCGCAGGCAGTTCCGAATATCCTGGAGTGCAGCTGTGTAACCGGAGAATTTTCCATGCTGTTAAAGGTGGCATTTGCCAGTACGGAGAAGTTGGATGTTTTTATTGGGCAGCTGCAGACGTTTGGGCGGACAAGGACACAGATTGTTTTTTCCACGCATGTAGGTCCCAGAGGGATTGGGGCGGAGGAAAATACATAAAATACAGCAGTTTTTAGCAACCACAACGCTCCAGGTGCATATGCTTTAGATAAAGAAGATTTTGGAAGTGCGGGAATGGAAGGAATGCGAACAGTGATTATTGATCCGGGGCACGGGGGAGTCGAGCCGGGAGCGATTTTTCAGGACAGAAAGGAAAAGGATGATAACCTGCGTCTTGCCTTGCTTTTGGGGGATATTCTGGAAGGTGAGGGAGTGAGAGTTTTATATACAAGGACGGCGGATATTGACCAGACACCCAGGGAAAAAGCGGCGATTGCCAATCGATCGGACGCCGATTTTTTTATTTCCCTTCACCGCAACGCGATGCCGGTTCCGGGAAGCGGTTCCGGGGCCTTAACGCTGGTCTACGAAAATCAGGGCGAAGCGGGACTTTTGGCACGGAATATTCAGGAAGCGTTAGTCAATACGGGATTTGCCGATCTGGGTGTTCAGGAGCGACCGGGGCTGGCTGTCTTAAACCGCACGCAGATGCCGGCGGTTTTGATTGAGAGCGGGTTTATTGATAATGTAAAGGATAATCAGTTTTATGATCAGAACTTAAATAACATTGCCCAGGCGATTGCGGATGGGATTTTATTGACCTTCCAGGAAGTGGAACGCCCGGTGTATTATCAGATTCAGACAGGGGCATATCAGAACCGGGATTTGGCTGACCAGATGGAAGAACAGCTTTATGAGCAGGGATTTCCGGTGTTTATGATTGAGGAAGATGGATGGTATAAGCTCAGGGTAGGCTCGTTTTTGGGATTGGATCATGCTGTGCATATGGAACAGCAGCTGCGGCAGAAGGGGTATCCTACGGTGATTATTAAGGCGTGAGGAGCGGAGAAAAAGAAAAAAAGGGGAAAAGGAGAAAGGTAAACACAGGAAAAATGGGGTTGGATGAAAAGCCGGGTTAAGTGAATGAAAATAAAGTAAAGCAGAATAAATAGGAATAGGAAACAGCATGTTTTTCGTTGCATTGGGGTGGAAAATATGCTGTTTTTGCTATGCTAAAAAAGATATTTTACAAAAACTGGAAGCGTTCTATAGGAAAATTTGTTGCAAAATGTATAGGTTTTGCAACAATTTTTTTTCCACACAAATCTTAAATATTCTACTAAAATTTTATATGGTCAAATTTCAGCCTGCACTTATCCCACATTATCTGAGCAGAAACCACGCCTTCATGGTATCCAAAACCTTCACCAGGTCGGCTTCACAGATAATGTAAGGAACCATGGCATACATATAGTTTAAGAAGGGGCGGCTAAATACGCCCCGTTCGTAGGCGAATTGCTGGAAGCCCTGAAGGGTTTGAGGGGTATAAACTTCGATGCAGACGCAACCGCCCATCATCCTAATGTCTTTCACCCGCGGATCGGCAAACCCGTCCATTTCCCGCCGGGTTATCGCTTCAATTTTCTGTATTTTTTTCATATAGTTTTCGCGTTCAAAGATAGTAATGGAGGCGAGGGCAGCGCTGCAGGCCAGCGCATTTCCCATAAAAGTCGGCCCATGCATCAGGGCGTGGCGGCTGTCGTTGCTGTAAAAGCCCTGGAATACTTTGTGATTGGCAACCGTTACCGCGTGTCCGATATAGCCGCCGGTCAGTGCCTTTCCCAGAACAAGGATATCCGGGCATACCAGGTCAGCGACAAATCGGTTTCCTGTCCGTCCAAATCCGGTTGCCACTTCATCGAAAATCAGCAGTACATCGTAGGCATCACATAATTCTCTTGCTCTTTTCAGGAAGTCGATATGATACATCCGCATACCGCCTGCTCCCTGTAAAAGCGGCTCGACGATAAAGCAGGTAAAACGGTCGTGATACCGGGTGAAGGCTTCTTCCAGCGCTGCGATTTCTGTGGGAATATGCACGATGCCCTTTTTCTCTTTAAAGACAAAATGATAGTCCTCATCATCCCCAACTTCCATGGCCTTAAAGGTGTCGCCGTGGTAGGCATGTTCCAGAGAAAGTACCATATCACGGCGGCTTCCCCGATTGGTATTAAATTGTAATGCCATTTTCAGCGCCACTTCCACTGCCACGCTCCCGGAGTCGGAAAAAAAGCAGTAATCTAAGTCGCCGGGAAGAAATTCCTGTAATTTTTCAGAGAGACGAAGCACCGGATCATGGGTAAGTCCGCCCAGCATCACATGGGAAAAGTGGTCGGCCTGTTCCTTAATGGCTGCCGTCAGCGCCGGATGCTTGTAACCATGAATCATACACCACCAGGAGGAGACAGAGTCGATTAATTTCTGATCTTCGGTATATAAGTAAACGCCTTCGGCATCGATAATCTTATAAGGCGGTTTCATGGTTTTCATTTGTTCGTAGGGATACCATATCATGATGTTTTATTCCTTTCTGTCCTTCTGTGCGTTGGAAAAAATTCGATGTTTTCTGAAAATGCCGTGTTTTTGAAAATACCATGTTTTTTGAAATAATCGTGTTTTCTGAAATTGTCGTGTTTTCTTTAAAATTTATCTTTTTATGTCGCATATAATGCAGCCAATTCTTCTGCATCCATATCCAAATCTTCATCTCCATCCTTGACACAGGCTAAAACATTGACTCCTGTCAAAAGTTCACACATCCGAAGATTATCCTCCTCCAGCATGTTTCCCGGATGGAAGTGATTGAAGATTAATCCCTTTACTGAAATTTGTCTTGCCCGCAGATAAGCTATCGTCAATCCCACATGGTTAATCGTTCCTAACCCTGCGTCAGCGACGACCAGGCAGGAAAGGTTCAGTTCTTTGATAACATTCTCAAGCCAGAGATTTTTCTCAAAGCAAAGCGGGCAGAGGATGCCTCCGCTTCCTTCCACAGTCACATAATCATAGGATAGTTTAAGCTTGTCAAATGCCTGTTTAACAACATCCAGACGCACCGGATTGCCTTCCAGACGGGAAGCCAGGTGAGGAGAGAAGGCATGTTCGTAGATATAGGGGCACATTTCTTCGATGGGCTGGGCTGTCCCGGAAGCCTGTTTGACCCACACGGCATCCCCTGGGATGAGTTTTCCGTCGTTTCCGCGCAGATTTCCGCTCATTGCCGCCTTAAAATAGGCCGCGTTTTTTCCGCCTTCCCTTAGTTTTTTTAGGATCAACCCGCTTACAAAGGTTTTTCCCACATCGGTTCCTGTTCCTGTGATAAAAATAGCCTTACCCATTGTCTAATTTCACCTCGTATCCCAGTTTTTTCATTAATGCCATATCGGTTTCTACGGTAATTCCTGCGGTAGTCAGCATGTCACCGGAAATTGCTGCATTGGCACCGCTTGTAAAGCATTTTTCTCCCTTGTCGCCGGTCAGGCCGCGCCCGCCTGCCAGACGAATCCTGCCGTCTGGAAGCAGAAAGCGGAAAATGGCGGTTATCCGGCAAAGCTCGTCATTGTCCAGTACTTGATGATGTTCATAAGGCGTTCCCGGAATGGGGTTGAGCAGATTGACAGGAACTGAAGTGACACCCAGTTCCCTTGCCGTAATGACCATATCAATCCGATCTGCCATCGTTTCCCCCAGTCCCATAATTCCTCCCGAACAAAGGGAAAGCCCGGCACGCTTTGCCGCTTTTAATGCAGCAATTTTTTCGTCAAAACTGTGGGTAGTGCAAACCTGGGGAAAGAAACGCCTGGAGGTTTCTAAGTTGCAGTGCACGCGCGAGGCGCCGGCTTCCTTTAGTTTTGTAAATTGCTCTTCTTTTAACAGGCCAAGGGAGATACAGACTTTCATAGGGGTTTCCGTACAGATAGCGCGTATGCTCCCGCAGACTTGATCGACTTCTCTGTCCGGCAATGCCCTGCCCGAAGTAACGATAGAGTAGCGCAGAACTCCCCTTTTTGCCTGTTCCCTGGCATGCCTTAGCAATTCTTCGGTGGAAAGCAGCCCGTAGCTGTTTTCGCAGGCCGTGTGGTAATGGGCGCTCTGGGCACAGTATTTGCAGTCCTCCGAACATTTCCCGCATTTTGCATTGACAATGGTGCACATATCGAACTGATTTCCGCAAAAATGCTGCCGAAGTTCGTCTGCGGCTGCGGTCAGTTCTTCCAGGGGAGCATTGCTCAGCCGAAGTGCTTCTTCCCGGCTGATCCATTCTCCGGCAAGCACTTTTTCTTTTAATTGGCGAATTGATATCGTTGCAACACTATCCATGTCAGTAGTTTCCTCCACTCTCTACTTTGTCAATCGATAACTTAAGTCTGAAAAATTCTTTTCTATGATGGAATGATATTATGATTGAATGATATTACATAAGAATTGTTCTCAGCCTTCGTGCCAAAAAGGCAGCCAGGATGCACAGACAAATATCTCCCGGTACAGCCAAGATAAAGCAGTATAAAAACAGCGGCCATAGGCCAATCGGCGTATGGATAACAAAATTGGAGATTACATAATAGTAAATCATTCCTATAGCATAGACAATAAATAGTCCGGTAAAATTGGCTATAAAATAGCGGGTAAGTGTTGTTTTCTGGTGCTTTTCCACCATTTTTCCGGTTACATAGGAGCCAAGGCAGAACCCGATAAGGTAGCCAAAGCTGGGTTTTACGATGTACCACAGCCCGCCGCCCTCTGCAAATATCGGCAGCCCCGCCAGACCAAGAAGGATGTATACTGCCACGCAAAGTGCCCCCAGCCTTCCTCCTAAAAGCAGGCCTGCCAGCATAGTGAATAAAAATTGCAGGGTAAAGGGAACGACGGGAATGGGAATTTTAATAAATGCGCCTGCGGCGATTAGGGTAGTAAAAATACCGCAATAGACCATTTCCTGTACCTTCATTCCTGCTGTTCTTTGACCTGCCAGTGAAGTCTCTGAACGAAAGTGATTTGCCATAGTTTATCCTCTCTTTTCTTTTTTCTGCTCCAGATGGAATATTTGGAAGGAGCGGTGATGGTTTGCAACGACGTTATGGTAATAGTAATACGGGAGAGGAAAAATGTCAACTATTTATTTAAATAAGTTAACAATTAAGCCAAGCCATCCTGTCAGAGCAGGAAAAACGGTTGGGAAAGTACGGAAATAAGATTGCATTGTATTGTACGTGTATGGTATAATTTTCTATAAGAAATGGTGATTTAATGATAAATAAATAACATCATAAGGCATTATCCATGCGCATGAAAGGATGAGGAGGATTTGAAAAATGAAAAGGTTTTGGAAAGGTTCGGCGGCTCTTTTTGCCGCATTAACAGTTTCACTTACAGGAGCGATCACAGCCTGGGCAGGGACATGGAAGTTTATCGGACCAGAGAACTGGAAATGGGAGTATCATGAAGAGAATGAAACACATCCGGCATCGACCTGGAAGATGATTGACGGCTACTGGTATCATTTTGACTCAAATGGTTATCTGGATGTCGGCTGCCGCCGCTTTGAGGAGGACGGGCCGTATTACTATATGATTGACAGTGATGGCGAGGACGTAGGGCGGATGGCAACATCCGGCGAATGGGAGTATGGCTATATCCAGGCGGACGGAACATTTTACTGCTATCACCCGGAATATGCCGATCCCTATCTGTCAGCCGGGCCAATTATGATGTATGATTCGAATATCCCGGATGAGACGATCGCCTACGATAAGGCAGTCGGGCCAAGCACAGCAGACTGGTATAACCAGGTATTCTTACAGCTTTCTGCCCTGATGCGTCCCACGCTGGTTCAGTATGAACATGGTCAGACCTATGTGTTTCCGTATGATGAATGGCGCACCTGCCAGTGTCAGCTTCCGTTGAACTGGCGGGAGATTTGTCCGTCGCCGTTTATGGATACCTTGATTCTTTCGGCACTAAATTCACCCATTCAGTTTTATGGCTGGATTAAGGGGGAAAGTAACTGGACAATTGATGAAAACGGGGTTCTGACAGTGAATGCAAGGATAAGGGAAATCGATAATGATGAAGCGTTTTAATGTAAATAAAGAGAAAGGGTAGTTGTTGCGGGAAGATTCCGCAGAAGAAGGGGAGGTGCAGGTGATGAAAGAAAAACGGTTAATTATTACCATTGGCAGACAGTACGGCAGCGGCGGGAGTGAGGTTGGGACGAGATTGGCAAAGGAACTTGGTTTTGACTTTTACGATAAAAATATCCTTCGCATGAATGCAAATGAAAGCGGCATTAAAGAAAGCTACTTTCATCTGGCTGATGAAAAGGCGGGAAATAAGCTGCTCTACCGGATCATTGCCAGCCTGACGCCGGAGCAAAAGCTGCCATCCTTTGGTTCAGACCTTATTTCTGCGGATAATTTGTTCCGCTTCCAGTCCGAGGTCATTAAAAAACTGGCGGCAGAAGAAAATTGTGTAATTTTAGGCCGTTGTGCAGATTATATTTTGGAGGGCGCGGAGGGCCTTGTGCGGATTTTTTTATATGCCGATATGGACGCAAGAATCCGCCGGATTACGGAAAAAGGTTATTACGAGCCAAAGGATGTAAAGAAAAATATTAAACGGGTAGATCGGGAGCGCAGGGAGTATCATTTGTATTATACTGGCAGGGATTGGGAAAGCCCGGAAAACTATGATTTAATGCTGAATACCGGAAGCCTTGGCATCGATAACTGTATTCTGGTGATTAAAAATTACCTGGCGGCGAAAGGCTATCCGGGATAGGGAGAAATCGTTTTTCATGATGATGTATCACTGGATTTTGGCTGTATCTGCTGGTTTTTTCCTGTTTTCACCCGCTCATAGAGATAATTAATCTCTGCACCCAGAAACAGGATACAGATACAGAAATAAATCCAGAGCATCAAAAGTACGATAGCGGTAAGGCTTCCGTACATATAGGAAAAACGGCTGAAGTGATTAAAATAAATCGAAAAAGCAAAGGAAAATACAATCCAGCACAGGGTAGAAAATATGGCACCCGGAAGCTGGAAGCGGGCTTTTTGCTTTCGGGCAGGAATTAAGGTATAAAATCCTATAAAAATCAGCGTCAGAATGGCAAGGGCGAGCAGGGTACGGAAGCTGATCAGGTAGGTAATGATGGTTCCTAAAATAGGAATTCTTCGGACAATAAAATTCTGAAGGGCAGAACCAAATACCAGCAAAATTAAAGACATCACGCAGGCCACCATAAAGATAAAGGTGTACACCGTGCAGATCAGCCGGGAGAGCAGGTAGCCCCGCTTTTCCTGGCAGTTATAAATCCGGTTTAAGCCTCTGCACATGCTTAACATGCCCTTGGAAGCTGACCACAGGGCGGCAAGGGCGGTGATGGAAAGGATTTTCCCCGGCGATTTCGTAAACAAATCGTCCACCACCCGGACCACTGCCGCCTTAAGCATTTGCGGCATTAAAGAAACCAAAAGCGATAATAAATCTGCTTTGGAAACCGAGGGAATCATCTGAATCGCTGTAAGCAGCACCATAATAAACGGAAATGCTGACAGCACGATAAAAAATGAGGTCTGTGCGGCATAAACCGAAACTTCATCCTCCGCATACTTTTTCTTAATTTGAAACGCATAAAGCAAAGCCTGAATCATCAATCGTTCCATCCCTTTCCTGGGGTGCTGTTTTATTTCCAGTTCTCTTCCAGAAATTTCACCATATCAATGGCTTTTGGCGGGCAGCCCTTCAGTGATTGAGAAAACCCACAGGTACATTGTCCCACGCCGATTTCCCCGGTCTCGCCTTTATACCCCTGACCGATACACACCGGGGGCAATCCCCTGCGCAGGCGTCCCTGGTCGTTTAGACGGTCAAGCGCATAAATCAGCGACCCATAACAGGCGCTGCAGGCGTCTCTGGCATCTGTAAACTTTGCCAGATTCTGCACCCGTCTGGTCATCTTAAATTTCGCTTTGCCCGCCTGATCCTCATTTAAGTATATGAAGTTCGCGTTTGCCGTATCCGTACTTCCAACCCCTAATTTTTCTGCCATTGGAATATAAGGAATATCCTGAATCGAATATCCCATACAATCACACACATAGCTGTCACAGAGCACCGGATCTTTAAATCCCAGCACCCGGTTCATCGTCACAGGGTTCCCGCCTTCCTCAAAATCCAAATCCCCGCAGATATTGTCCACCAGGATAAAATCATTTGGCGCAATTACATTCAAATGCGCGATCGGTTTGTGCAGACCCATCGTGTGAAACTTTCGTTTCTCTGCATTGGGGATAATTCCCTTATTGTTTTTCAGTGCACAGGTTACTACTGTCTGGCAATGCCCTTTAAGCACCGGCATATTTATCATGTAATCCACAGCAGCAGCCCTGTCGCACATTCGAATTTTCATCCCTTTAGCATCATATTCCTTATAGGTATCCTTCTGCAGATCAATCAAAGGCACATCGTACTTTCTGGAAATCTCCCGATACCCTGCTGCAGAAAAAGCCGACTCCGTATGATCTCCGACCCAGGAACCCTCCATAATCGAAATATGTTTAAATCCATTTCCATGCAAATACTCAATCACGCCTGCCAATAATTCGCTGTGTGTTGTTGCTCCTCCCGACGGGTGCGCTGCCAGTACTAAATTAGGCTTTAACGCCACAGACTTTTTTCTGTCCCCGATATCCTCTGCCACGTTAGCCTTTTCTAAGACCTGAATCGCCATCTCCTTATAGTTTGTGCCATGGATAATGATAACATCATTTTTATTCATTCTTCTTCCTCCATTCTCATAACCCTTATTTACTTAAAGTCAGTATAACATCCTTTTTTTTCAAGAGCAACCTTGCTTCACAAAAAAACTAATGCTATACTATTACGGTAATACTCTAAACGCTGTTCAAGCGAATCCCCCCAAATAAAAAAGGAAGGAACTGCAAAGGAAAATGAAACGACTGTTACACTATTTATCTGGCTATAAGCTGGAAAGCATCCTTGGCCCGCTGTTCAAAATGCTGGAAGCCAGTTTTGAACTCTTTGTTCCCTTAGTGGTAGCCAGTATGATTGACGTGGGCATTAAACAAAACAATACGCCCTACATCCTGCGAATGGGCGGCCTGTTAATTTTACTTGGCATTATCGGACTGACCTGTTCGCTGACTGCCCAGTATTTTGCGGCAAAAGCATCAGTATTAACGGCAACCTCTCTGCGGAACGATTTATTTTCGCACATTTCCCATCTGTCTTACACCGAAATTGACACGGTGGGAACTTCTACCCTAATTACCCGGATGACCAGCGATATTAATCAGGTACAGACCGGTATTAACATGGTACTCCGCCTGTTTTTGCGTTCGCCGTTCGTGGTATTTGGTGCAATGATTATGGCCTTTACGGTCAATGTTAAAGCAGCCATGGCCTTTGTTGTGGTTATCCCCCTGCTTTCTGTCGTTGTTTTTGGCATCCTGCTTATCAGTATGCCTTTATATAAAAAAGTTCAGAAACAGTTGGATCAGGTAATGCTGACGACCAGGGAAAACCTGATGGGCGTGCGGGTTATCCGCGCCTTTAACCGCCAAAAAAGCGAAACAGCCCGTTTTGAAGAGGAGAACGGACTGCTGGTGCGCTTTCAGGTGTTTGTGGGGAAAATTTCCGCGCTCTTAAACCCTGTGACGTATATTATGATTAATTTTGCGATTATTGCTGTGGTTTGGATTGGCGCCTTTCAGGTGGATGCAGGCATTATTACCCAGGGCAAGGTGGTTGCGCTGGTGAATTATATGTCACAAATCCTGGTAGAGCTGATTAAGCTGGCAAATTTAATTATTATTATCTCAAAATCCGTCGCCTGTATGAACCGTGTGGATACGATTTTCCAGATGGAGCCAAGCATAAAAGAGAAGGAAAATGCAGGTGCAGATTCCAGTCAGGACGCCTCTGCTGCAAAGGTGGTGTTTGACCATGTATCCTTTCTCTATGCCGGTGCAAAGGAGGAATCGTTATCTTCCATTGATTTTTCCGTAAAGAAAGGGGAAACGATAGGGATTATCGGCGGAACCGGTTCGGGTAAATCAACCGTGGTTAATTTAATTCCCCGCTTTTACGACGTGGCTGCGGGCAGGGTTATGCTGGATGGTATGGATGTGCGGGATTATCCGTTAGACGCGCTCAGGGAGAAAATCGGCATAGTGCCGCAAAAGTCAGTATTATTTAAGGGAAGCCTGCGGGAAAATATGCAGTGGGGAAAGAAAGATGCTTCCGACGAGGAAATCTACCATGCACTGGATATCGCTCAGGCCAGAGAGTTTGTGGATGGCAAGGGAAAGGGACTGGATTTGTATATTGAACAGGGAGGGCGAAATTTGTCCGGGGGACAGAAACAGCGTCTGACCATTGCCCGCGCCCTGGTGAGAAAGCCGGAAATTCTGATTCTGGACGATAGTGCATCTGCCCTGGATTTTGCCACCGATGCCCGCCTGCGCAGGGCGATTAAGGAGAATACCGAAGGAATGACGGTATTTCTGGTATCCCAGAGAGCGGCAACTATTCGGGGAGCAGACCAGATTTTCGTATTGGACGACGGAAAGATAGCAGGTAAAGGAACACATAAAGAGCTGTTAAATCACTGTGATTTATATCGGGAAATTTGTCTCTCTCAGCTTTCTAAGGAGGAGGTAGAACAGGATGGCAGGTAAGAAAAAACTGGACAAAGCCAGCTCAAAGGCGACGTTAAAGCGGATTTTAACCTATATTCAAAGGTACCGGTTAAGTGTGGCAGCCTCGATCCTTTTAGCGACGCTTACCGTCGTGCTGACGCTGTACGTACCAGTATTAATCGGGCGGGCAGTAGACTTGATTTTAGAGCCGGGGCGGGTGGATTACGCCGGGCTTTTGGAAATACTGAAAAAAATCGGGATAATTGTTTTAGTGACAGCCATTGCCCAATGGCTGATGAATCACATCAATAATGTGATTACGTATAAAGTGGTCAAGGATATCCGAACCAGGGCATTTAACCACCTTGAGGTTCTCCCGCTAAGCTATCTTGACCGCCATCCGGCAGGCGATTTAGTCAGCCGGATCATTGCCGATATTGACCAGTTTTCAGAGGGTCTTTTAATGGGTTTTACTCAGCTGTTTACGGGGGTAATGACGATTATTGGAACACTTCTTTTTATGCTTTCCATTAACTTTTGGATTACCCTGGTCGTTGTGGTGATTACGCCGGTATCCTTTCTGGTTGCCAGCTTTATTGCCAGCAAAACCTTTGCCATGTTCCAGAAGCAGTCCCAGGCCAGAGGGGAACTTACGTCCTTAATTGATGAAAACCTTGGCAATCTTAAGGTTGTCCAGGCCTTTAGCCAGCAAAAAGAAGCCCAGGCAAAGTTTGAGGAGATCAACGGGCGTCTTGCCGGATACAGCCTGCGTGCCACCTTTTTCTCTTCCATTACCAACCCGGCGACCCGCTTTGTCAATGGATTGGTTTATGCCGGGGTGGGGACAGCCGGCGCTTACGGAGTTATCCGGGGCTTTTTATCTGTAGGCCAGCTTACCAGCTTTTTAAACTATGCCAATCAATATACCAAGCCATTTAACGAAATTTCCGGCGTGGTAACGGAGCTGCAGAACGCCCTGGCTTCTGCTGCACGGGTATTTGAATTGATCGATCAGCCGCCGATTGTCAAAGAAGATGATGATGCGGTGAAATTAAATGCAGTACAGGGAAAGGTGGGCCTGGAGCATGTACATTTTTCCTATGTGCCGGAAGTAAAACTGATTGAGGATTTCAGCTTAAAGGTAAAGCCCGGACAGAGGGTGGCGCTGGTCGGACCCACCGGCTGCGGGAAAACTACGGTAATTAATCTTTTGATGCGCTTTTATGACGTCAATCGCGGGGGTATCTTTGTCGATGGCAATGATATTCGCAAAGTAACCCGGCAAAGCCTGCGCGAAAGCTATGGTATGGTACTGCAGGAAACCTGGCTGAAGTCGGGAACTATTCAGGAAAATATTGCCTATGGGCGTCCCGATGCTTCACTGGAGGAAGTAATTGCCGCAGCAAAAGAAGCCCATGCGCACAGCTTTATAAAGCGTATGCCGCAGGGCTATGCATCGGTTATTTCTGAGGACGGCGGGAACCTGTCCCAGGGGCAGAAGCAGTTATTGTGCATTGCCCGTGTGATGCTTTGTCTGCCGCCCATGCTGATATTAGATGAGGCGACCTCCTCCATCGATACCCGGACGGAGATTCGGATTCAAAAAGCGTTTTCCAAGATGATGGAGGGCCGCACCAGCTTTATTGTCGCTCACCGCTTGTCCACCATCCGGGAAGCCGATGTAATTCTTGTGATGAAGGATGGTCATATTATTGAACAGGGAACCCACCAGGGCCTGCTGGAAAAAGGCGGTTTTTACGCAGAACTTTACAATAGCCAATTTGCCATCAGCGGTTAAATTTCATGGAGCTAAACATTCTGTGATAAAAACAGAGAGAAATCCCGGTGGCGATTGACCATCCGACGGGCCAGGCCAGCCAAATTCCGGTGGCAGATCCCATGATCCCGGAAAATACGAAGGCTAAAATTACCCGCAGTGCAAGATCGGTGAAGGTGGCGACCATAAATTCCTTCATAGCCCCGGCTCCCCTTAAAATTCCGTCTGCAATTAATTTGGTGGAGATAGCAAAGTAAAACGGCGATAAAATCCAGAGAAATTGTCTCCCGGTAGCCAAAGCCTTGGCTGATGACTGATCCATAAATAACAGCAGCAGGTTTTTTCCAAAGCAGAGGTAAAGCAGACAGAGCGGCACCGATAAGGTCCACACCAGTTTTATCCCGGCAAAAAATCCATCCTTAATCCTGGAATGTTTTTTTGCGCCGATATTCTGCGCAGTATAATTGGACATTCCGTTCCCAATCGTGGAAAAGGAGGTAATTACCAGATTATTCAGCTTAACCGCTGCGGAGTAACCGGCTGCCACGCTCACCCCAAAGTTGTTAATACAGCCCTGAATTAAAATATTTCCAATGGAGATAAAGGATTGCTGAAGAATGCTTGGCACAGCAATGATGGATATTCTCTTTAATATTTCCCAGGAGAAGATAACGGCTTTCCCCGTAATTTTTATGGCGGAGAGCCGTTTTAATACCAGCAAAACAGAAAGCATGCAGCTAATGCCCTGACATAAAAAGGTAGCCCATGCCACCCCAGCTACCCCCATGCGAAAGACTTTGACGAATAAAATATCCACTAAAATATTTGCTGTGGAGGAAAAGGCCAGGAAAATAAACGGGGTTCTGGAATCGCCCAGCGCAGAAAAAATTCCTGTGGCAATATTGTAAAAAAACAGGAAAGGCAGACCCCAGATATAGATATTCAGATAAAGCATGGAATCATCCATAATTTCCTTTTGGGTTTTCATTAGTGTCAGTAAGGGCTTACAGGAAAGAAAACCAATGGTCATCAGAAGCAGACAAAGAATTGAGCTTGCAACCAGGGTGGTATAGACGGAAGTTTTCATCCGCGCAAAGTCTCTGGCGCCGAAAAATTGGGAGACGATAACCGAACAGCCGATATTGCAGCCAAAGGCAAAGGCTATGTAAATCAGGGTAACATTATAACTGTTCCCAACTGCCGCCAGGGCATTTTCACCGATAAACTTTCCAGCCACGAGAGAATCAGCAATATTATAAAGCTGCTGGAAAATAATACTTCCAAACAGGGGAAGGCAGAAGGACCACAATACTTTTTGCGGGTTGCCTACAGTTAAATCTTTATTCATTAATATTCTCCTTTCGTAGGGTATAAGGTTGTGGGGATGCTGGGGCAGAGGGATAGTTATTTTTCCGCCCCAACAGCTTTTTTCATTATACATCAAAAAATAAAATATGGAAGAAAAACTTTTCCTTATTTCTGTTTGTGTGGCAGTCTCTGCCGGAAGAATCTTTTCTTTACTTCGTTGAATTGAAAAGGAATCAATGGATAAATATAGCTTTTTCCCGCGATGGTCCGGTTAAAGATAATCGCCAGCACGGCAAGGATAAGTCCTGCCCAAAAACCGTACCAGTGAAAAAAGGCGGTTAAAACCAGCATAATTATCCGCATAAATTTCAGCGCATATCCCAGTTCAAAGCTTGCCTGGGAGTAATTTGCCACCGTGACAAAGGCCATATACAGCATGGTTTCGCTGCTGAACCACCCGGATTTTACCGAGTATTCTCCAAGGACAATACCGGCAATAACACTGAGTGGCGTGGTCAGCATGCTTGGCGTATTAATGGCAGCCAGGCGCAGGCCGTCGATGGCAAATTCAAGCAGTAAAAGCTGATAAAAAACCGGAACATGAGGCGGATCGGAGAGACGGATAAAATCCAGCCAGGAGGGGATTGAATCCGGGCTTTGTAAAAAGGCCAGCCACAGCGGGGTAAGGATTAAGGTTAAAATGGAAATGGTCATCCGGGACAGGCGCAGATAAGTTCCGGTAATCGGGGGAAAGTAGTAATCGTCGGCCTCCTCGATAATATCAAAAATGGAGGAGGGCAGAATCATGGCGGCAGGGGAATTGTCCACAAGGATAACGATATTGCCCTCTAAGAGGCTGGCAGCTGCGGCGTCCGGGCGTTCGGAAAACTTAAATTTGGGAAAAGGATTGTACCATTTATGCGGGTAAATACATTCGGCAAGGCTTTCCTGATTCATCGTCAGCGCATCTACCTGTACGCTGGAGATTCGTTGTTTGATTTTTTCGAGAAGGTTTTTATCCACCCGTCCCTGCATGTAGCAGACGGCAATATCAGTGTGTGAACTTTCACCTGCGTTCATGATTTCCATGACCAGCTTGGGATCGCGGATTCGGCGGCGGATAAGGGCAGTATTAAAGATCAGAGTTTCCACAAAGCCGTCACGGGAGCCGCGCATCACCTTATCTTTTTCCGGTTCACTTACCCCACGGGCGGGATAGGTTCGGCAGTCGATGGTAAGAAAGCTGTCATAGCCATCGATCATCATGCAGGTGATTCCGGTAAGAAGTTGTGTGATTAACGTGCTGGTGTCCGTAATCAGGCCGATTTCCCCGTAAGGGATACATTTTTTAGAAAAACTGTGAGCGTCCTCTGGCATGGATTCTGGCTTAATGCCCTGGAAAACCTGCAGGATTTTAAGTAAAACTTCATCCTTGGTCATTCCATCGACAAAGAAAAGACAGCCCTTCCGACCGCCGATTTCCACTATCCGGTAGACGATATCGAAGGATTTGTCTGCCTGGATAATGTTTTTTAATTGCTCCAGTCTGCTGGAAAAATCTTGGGATATATCCATAGTGTTTTGTTTCCTCCTGAATGATGATGGTTGTAATTGACTGGATTAGTATGCCCTTTTGTTGATTTCTATGGTATTGTAAATTTTTCCAGGGAATCCGGCAGGAAAAGATTGGAGAAAATTGCCAATAAGAAAGGTTGAAATATAAACAGTTTTGGAAAAAATATATAAAAGTTAAGAAAAAACTATTGACAGATATGTAAAAAAGTGCTATAGTTTCCAAGTGTAAAGCACAGGAACGTGTTTTGCTTTTGTATTTTGGTATGGGGATGCCAAAGTCTAAAACTTATAGTGTGACGGTTTGGTACGTGACCAGAGGGCTGCTTTCTGTGGGGGAAAAGCAGCCCTCATTTTACCCTCTCAGAGAAGTTCTCCTCTTCTAAACCTTCATGCGCCCACAAGCGGTCGCACCACCATAAATAAAAGTCTGCTGGGCGCACTTGGAATACCTGAACTCAGACCGCCTAATCGGCGGTGAATTTTTACAGTAAGTTGTAAAGACGAAAACGGCAGCCTGGGGCTATGGCGATGAACGTTTACAGATGCGTCGGATAACCTCACCGGCAATCATCAGACCGGCCACAGGCGGGACGAAGGAAACGCTGCCGGGAAGGGCGCGGCGCGCGGTGGCTTCCTTGTATTCTTCTTCCAGAAGATAAGGAACAAGTGGTGTTTCCTGGGAATATAAAACAAGGAGGGATGGGATATTTCGCTTTTTCAGTTCTCTTCGCATCACCCGGCAGAGCGGACATACGCTGGTTTGATGAATGTCCGTGATTTCAAACTGTTCCGGGTGGAGCTTGTTTCCGGTTCCCATGGAGGCAATCAGCGGGATATGGTGCTGCCAGGCATATTCTGCCAGGGCCAGCTTTGTCGCTACGGTATCGATGGCATCGATCATGTAATCGGGATTTTTCCCTGCTTCTTTTTGAATATCAGCCATAAATTCCTCCAGATTTTCCGGAAGAATAAAGCTTTTTCGGGCAATTACCCGGCATTCCGGGTGGATATCAGCGATTCTTTCTTTTAAAACCTCTGTCTTGTAACGGTTAAGGGTACTGTGGAAGGCCATAGACTGACGGTTGATATTGGTCAGGGAAATCGTGTCGTGATCGACGAGGATAAGTGTGCCCACGCCGCTTCTGGCTAATGCTTCGATGCAGTGTGATCCTACGCCTCCTGCCCCAAAAACCAGGATACAGCTTTGTCTAAGCTTTTCCATGCCTGTTTTTCCGATAAGCATTTCGGTGCGGGAAAATTCACTGGCTGCCATGTTTCTTCTCCATTCTTTTTTGCTCTGCCACAAGATCCTGAAGCGTAGTGTGGTCAACGACGCCGCTGATGGCCTCCTCTAATTGTTTCCAGATTCCAAGAGTGGCACAGCAGTCCGCTCTCTGGCACAGGTTAGTTTCGGTTTCCAGACAGGTCACCGGGGACAGGCTGCCTTCGGTGAGCCGGAGGATTTCGCCCACGGTATAGGTGTCGGCGGATCGCGTCAGGCGGTAGCCGCCCTGGGGACCGCGCATGCTTTTGACATAGCCGGCCCTGCATAAGATTGTGACAATTTGTTCCAAGTATTTTACGGAAATTTGCTGCCTTGCTGCCACCTGGCTGATTTTCGTACATTCCTCCGGGTGAAGGGCAAACTCTAACATCATCCGAAGGGCATAGCGTCCTTTAGTTGATATCTTCATAAGAATTACCTCTATTCTGTTCGTTCTGTTCGTGTGTTTTATATTTATTTTTGAATTTAAGTTCCCAGTGTTTATTATCATACATGATTCGCCGAAAATTGTAAACGAAAACCCGCTTTTTTTTCATCCGCAATTATGCTATACTAATAAGATATTGTATTAAAGATAAAAGAAACAATAGCAATTGAGTAACCATTTGGAGGAGCAATATGAAGGACGGATTTATTCGGGTTGCTGCGGCGACCCCGAAAATTAGAGTGGCAGATCCGGCATATAACGCCGGACAGATCATTGCCTTAATGGAAGAAGGGGAAAAAGAAGGGGCAAAGCTTATGGTTTTTCCTGAGCTTAGTCTTACGGGTTATACCTGTCAGGATTTGTTTTTGCAGTTTCCTTTGCTTTCCGGGGCAAAGGAGGCGCTAAAAGCGGTGGTGGAAGCTTCGGTGAATAAGGATATGCTGGTGTTTGTCGGCCTGCCCTGGGAAAAAAACGGAAAGCTTTATAATGTTGCTGCGGCGGTCTGCCATGGGAAGCTTCTGGGCATTGTCCCCAAAAAACATCTGCCCAATTATTCGGAATTTTATGAGTTGCGCTACTTTTGTCCGGGGGAGGATGAGACAGCATTTATTTGGGATGAGCTGGGAAAGGATTATATTCCTATGGGAAGCCGCATCCTGTTTTCCTGCGAAGATGTTCCGGGACTCGTTGTGGCGGCGGAAATTTGTGAGGATGTATGGGTTCCCTGCCCGCCAAGCATAGGCCATGCCATGGCGGGAGCTACGGTAATTGCCAACTGCTCTGCCAGCAATGAAACCACGGGTAAGGATGAATACCGCCATGACTTAATCTGCGGTCAGTCGGCAAGACTTTTATGCGGTTATGTGTATTGCAATGCAGGCGAAGGCGAGTCTACCCAGGATCTTGTATTTGGCGGACAGAATATCATTGCGGAAAATGGAACCCTTCTTGCAGAGTCCAGGCGCTTTGAAAATGCGATGATCACTGCGGATTTGGATTTGGAGCGCTTAAATAGCGAGAGGAGAAGAATGAATACCTTTCTGTCTCCAGGACAGGCGGTAAGGATGGCGGTGATGCCGGGTCAGGCGGAGAACGGAAAAGGGGAATCAGCTTATACCGAAGTGGGATTTTCCCTGCACTGCAAAAACCTTGGGACACTTAAGCGCCGGATTGAGAAAATGCCCTTTGTGCCGTCTGAAGCCGGAAAGAGAAGAAAACGCTGTGAGGAAATCCTGTCGATTCAGGCGATGGGGCTGAAAAAGCGGCTGGAACATACCGGCTGCACCCATGGGGTTATCGGTCTTTCCGGGGGGCTTGATTCCACACTGGCTTTACTGGTTGCCGTGCGTGCTTTTGATGCGCTGGAAATCCCCCGCGGACAAATATATTGTATTACCATGCCCTGTTTTGGGACAACTGACCGAACCTACCGGAATGCGTGCATGATGGCAAAACAGGTGGGAGCCCAGCTTAGGGAAATTCCCATCCGTGAGGCTGTGTCCCTTCACTTTAAGGATATTGGTCACGACGAAGATCTGCACGATGTAACCTATGAAAACAGTCAGGCCAGAGAGAGAACACAGATTTTAATGGATGTGGCGAACCAGCTTAATGCTATGGTCATCGGAACCGGGGATATGTCGGAACTGGCGCTGGGGTGGGCGACTTATAACGGCGACCATATGTCCATGTATGGTGTAAATGCTGGAGTTCCCAAGACGCTGGTTCGGCATGTGGTCCGCTACTATGCGGACACCTGCAGTGAACCTGAACTTGCCAGGGTACTGCTGGATGTTTTGGATACGCCGGTAAGCCCTGAACTGCTGCCGCCGGAGGATGGAAAAATTTTCCAGAAAACAGAGGATTTGGTTGGGCCGTATGAGCTTCATGACTTTTTCCTTTACTATATTCTGCGTTTTGGCTACATGCCTTCTAAAATTTACCGTCTGGCTTGTCAGGCTTTTGCCGGGGAGTATGAAAAGAGGACCATATTGCACTGGCTGGATGTATTTTACCGCAGGTTCTTTTCCCAGCAATTTAAGCGTTCCTGTTTGCCCGATGGTCCTAAGGTCGGTTCAGTAGCCGTTTCTCCCAGAGGGGATCTGCGGATGCCAAGTGACGCCTGCCAAAGGATTTGGACAGAAGATTTGAAAAATATTGAGGTGGAAAGCCTATGATAAACAGTGCGGCAAATAAGCAGGTTCGCCGGGTGGTCAACCTGGTAAAGAAGGCAAGGGCCAGGCGTGAGGAAGGTTTGTATATCGTAGAAGGTATCCGCATGGTTTTGGAACTTTTACCGGAGCAGGTGGAGCAGATTTACGTCTCGGAAAGTTTTCTTCGCGCACATCAGGATAAGGAGCTTTCGGCCTTTCTTTCCATGTTTCACTGGGAGCCGGTTGCCGATCCGGTGATGAAGGTTATGGCGGATACACAGACGCCCCAGGGAATTTTAGCTTTGGTCAGACAAAGACATTATACCTTAAAGGAGATATTAAACCGCCCTCCGGCTGGGCAGGCGCATCATTTGATTATTTTGGAAACCCTTCAGGACCCAGGAAACCTGGGGACGATTCTCCGGGCGGGGGAGGGGGCAGGCATTACAGGCGTGGTGATGGATGAGATGACAGCAGATATTTATAATCCCAAGGTTATCCGTTCGACGATGGGGTCTGTCTACCGGGTTCCCTTCGTTTATGTCAGCGATTTAAAGGCAGCCTGTCAGGAAATGAAGCAGGCGGGGATTTGTCTGTTTGCTGCCCACCTGAGCGGGGAAAAGAACTACGATCAGCAAGACTTCACTGTCCCCTGTGGATTTTTGCTGGGCAATGAAGCCAGAGGTCTTTCACAGGACACAGCTTTACTTGCCCATACCCTGGTTCGTATCCCCATGGCAGGAAGGGTGGAATCCTTAAATGCGGCGGTAGCTGCCTCTGTATTGATGTTTGAGACAGCCCGCCAGAGAAGAATCGGGAAAAATTGTAAGAATCATTAAGTTGCGATATAGCCTTAAATGTGTTATGATGAAAACAATATTTTATACCTTACCGGACAAAGTCCGCCATCCTGAAAGGATTTGCGTTCACGAGTGCCCGGAGGGGTATAGACCTGAAGAAAGGAGGGCTTGTTATGGGCCTGATTGGTTGGCTGGCAGCATTTATTGTATTTATTGGGATTGAGATACCGACGATGGCGCTGACGACGATCTGGTTTGCAGGAGGAGCTTTAGTCGGTCTGCTTCTTTATCTGCTTGGCGCTTCGCTGGAGGTACAGCTGGTGGCGTTTGTTATCGTTTCCTTTGCTCTTTTGGCGCTTACCCGCCCTATGGCTCTCCGCTACATTAACCAAAAAACGAAAAAGACAAATGTCGAGGGTCTGGTAGGAAAGCAGGCCAGGGTTACCGAAAATGTAGATAATGCAGCCGGAACCGGAGCTGCTGTACTGGAAGGACAGGAGTGGACGGCAAGGGCCTTTAAGGATGGGCTGATTATCCCGCCGGGAACTATGGTACGGGTTGAGGAGATCCGGGGAGTAAAGCTGATGGTTATGCCGGAGCAGGAGGATCTGGTGTGCTGAGAAGGTTACTGTAAAAGCTCACCGCCGATTAGGCGGTCTAAGTTCAGGTATTCCAAGTGCGCC
>CAJUDX010000021.1 GCA_910584785.1 uncultured Lachnospiraceae bacterium
ACTTTAGAATTTTTTTGATTTTTTTATAACTTTTTACAATTTATCCTATTCTGTATTCAACTTTTTGTTGATTGCTTATGAATAATCCATAATGTTTTTCAAATTTTTTACAAAGAAATTTCATTTTTCTATTTCCTTATTTGAAAATTTGTTGTAAAATAGGGTGGAAACGGCGGCAATAATAATATGATTCAAAAAAGAAAGAAATATTAGGGGGTAGTCATGGGGTACGTAACAGATAATTTAAACCTGCTTTCCGACATCGCCAAGTGCATTGCCATGCAATTTGGTGAAAACTGTGAGGTTGTTTTACACGATTTAACCCTTCCTTACAATAAAACCATTGTGGCGATATGGAATGGGCATGTGACGGGAAGAAAGATAGGGGACGGCGGAACAAATGCCGGACTGGAAATTTTAAAGGGATCGGTATCTCCCGACGACCAGTACAGCTACATCAATACCCTGCCCGACGGAAAAATCCTGCGCTCTTCCAGCAAATATTTCCGGGACGAGTACGGCAAGGTGAACGGGAGTATGTGCATTAACTTAGATATCACGGATTTCGTCCGCTGTGAACAGAACTTACATGCATTAACCACGCCCACAGAACAAAAAGCACCAAGTACACCGGAATTTTTTATTGGCAATATCGATGCGCTGCTGGAACAGATGATGAGCGAAGCGGTTCAGGTCACAGGAAAATCCATTAAAGACCTGACCAAAGAAGAGAAGGTGCGAATTGTCCATTCCTTAGACTGCAAGGGCTTTTTCCTGATTAAAAAGTCGGCGGAAAAGCTGGCGGACTTTCTGGGGCTGTCAAGATATAGTATTTATAATTATCTTAATGAAAAATAAAAAAAGAACAGCGTCTAAATCAAACGACTATTCTCCAATAACATATAAAAGAGTCCGGCAAGCCGGACTCTTGCGCCGGAGCGCGTCTGTGTCAGCAGACATTTTCCCTCCATAAATCAGATCACTGCACCGCTCCCGTCATCCACTACCTGATCTTCCCGAACGGCAAGCCTACCATTGACAAAACAGTACGCCAGATTTTCTGCATACTGCACGGGTTGAGTATAGGTTGCCCTGTCCTGAAATTTATCCGGGTCAAAGACATTAATATCTGCAAAATATCCCTCCCAAATCCTTCCCCGATCGACAATTCCCATACGGCTTGCGGGAAGCGAGGTCATTTTTTTAATGGCTTCCTCCAGCGATAACACCTTTCTCTTTTTCACGAAATCGGCAATCATCCTTGGAAATGCCCCATACATCCTTGGATGAGGACGGTCCGTTTCAGCATAAATAGCATCGGAAATCAGGCTGGCGTAGGGAAGCCTGGCTACCGCATCGATATCGGACGGATACATGCTCTGGATAATTGCTGCTGCCGTACCGTGCTCGCTGGTTAAGATATGGGAAACCGCTTCCACTTCGTCATAATAGCCAAACTCTTTTGCAATTTCCGCAACGCTTTTCCCGATTTTCTCCTGGTTTTCACTGCATTCCGCAGACGATAATATCACCTTATCCCACCCCAGGGAAATCGCGTAATTATCCCAGTCACTATAGGATAATTTTAACATTTCCCGAAGCATCTCCTGCCCTTCTTTCGTCGAAAGCTGCTGCAGCGCCCTGGGAATATCCCCTGCGGTAAATGCCGGAGGAATCATGGACATTAAGGTCGTGGAACCGCAGTCGTAGGGATAAAAATCACAGCTGATATTCATTCCCTCCCTGCGTGCCTCCTCGATTCTTTCTATGGCGTGATAAATTTCCCGGTTCCAGTTTTTCACACCGCAGGATTTAAAATGGCTGATCTCCACCCGGCATCCTGCCAGACGGCCTATCTCTATCACTTCTTCCACACTCTTTACCAGGCTGTCGCCCTCGCCGCGGATATGGGCGGTTACTATCCCATGGTGATGCTTTAACGGCTGTAGGATTTCCCCAAGTTCTTTTGCCGTCCCATAACACTCCGGCAGATACATCAGGCCAATCGATACCCCCAGTGCGCCCTGTTTCAGCGCTTCACTTACTATTTCCTGACACTGTTTTCTTTCTTCCCCGGTCAATGGCTCCGGCGAAAATCCCTTAACGGCAATCCGCACAGCCCCCATCCCCAGCACAGCCCCCGTATTAACCGGAAGGCGACAGCTGCAAAGCTGCTGTCTATATTTCGCATAGGAAGTAACTGACGAAAACGGCTCAAGCTTTCCTAAAACCGGGGCGTAGTAATCCCACATCTGCCGCAGTATTTCCTGATTCTTCGGCAACGGATACATGGAAATCCCGCAGTGCCCGGTAACTACCGTGGTAATCCCCTGCCGCAGCAAAACAGTTCCATAATCATTCCCTGCATTCTGCTGCAAATCTTTGTCATCCGTTCTCTGCCTTTTTAAAACTTCCAACGGGCTTTTATCACAATGCCGATGCATATCAATAAACCCCGGCGTCACAGCCAACCCGTTAAGTTCAATTACCCGGCTGACCTCCTCTGCATCCAGACACTCTCCCACCTTTTTTATCCTGTCCCCGGCAATCCAAACATCTCCATAGAACGGCCGCTCTCCCGTCCCGTCATAAATCATTCCATGTTTTAATACAATACTTTCCATCATTATTCTCCACAGTATTCCTAACTAATCTCCAATAGCACATTGGGTAATTGTTTTAATTTCAACATTTTGTCAATTTTTATTGCATTTTTCAACTTTTTGTTGTATTATATAGCCATCATTTTAGGAAAAATCCACAGCAAGGAGGTATTTTTATGCAACATTCCTATCATTTCCCGGAAGAATCCCTGATCCCTTCCCCGGCACTGATTTTCTATCAGAACATTTTATTAAACAACACAAAAACCGCTATTCAGATTGCCGGTTCACCGGATCGGCTCTGGCCCCATGTCAAATCTCATAAGTCAAAAGACTTTACCCAAATGCAGGTGGATCTTGGCATTAACCAGTTTAAATGTGCCACTATCGCTGAAGCGAAAATGGTCGCAGAAACCAACGCGAAGAAAATCCTGCTGGCCTATCCCTTAGTTGGGCCGAATATCGAACGCTTTATCCAGCTTGTCCAGGACTTCCCGGAAAAGGAATTTTATGCCCTGGGTGACGACCTGGAAGCTCTGACTTCTCTGGGGAATGCTGCCTGTAAACATGGACGAACCATCCCCTGTCTTATTGATGTCAATACCGGTATGAACCGCACCGGTGTTTCCTTTTCTCATCTTCCGGACGTTTACCGCCGGCTGCATCAGATTCCCGGACTTTCAGCCATAGGCCTGCACTGCTATGACGGCGACCGCCATGAAAAAGAAGCCGATAAGCGCGAAGAAAAGGTGCTGAACACCATCGCTAAGGTTAATTGTATCCGGGAAAAATTGAAAGAAGAGGGACTTCCCTGCCCTGTCTTAATTATGGGCGGAAGCCCCAGCTTCCCCTGCTATGCCAAACACAGCCTGCCCGCAGACAGCTATTTTTCACCGGGAACCGTTTTTCTCTACGATGCCGGTTATTCCGCGCAATTTCCTGACCTGCCCTATGTTGCGGGCGCTTCCATTTTAACCAGGGTAGTCAGTCACCCCAAAGAGGGATGGTTTACCTTAGATACCGGCTACAAAGCCATTTCTGCCGAGCAAAAGATAAGTGGAATCCTTCCCGAACTCCCCCATGCCAGACCTGAATTTCAGAGCGAGGAACATTGGACCTTTTCCATGGAAGAAGGATGGGAGACGCAGCGCCCGGCTATTGGCTCTGTTCTTTACCTGATTCCCTGGCATATCTGCCCCACCTGCGCCCTGCACGAATACGCTTATCTTATTTCTGACGGACGATATACCGCACAATGGCGCATTACTGCGAGAAACCGCGGCTAATCCTAACCGGAGCGGCAGTGTGTCCCGCGCTTTCGCTCACTGCAAATCAGCATAACCGAAGCGCCAGGCCCACTGCCGCCTCCACCGCCTCTTTCTGCGGGGTGCAGATAACTGCCTGGGGAAACCGTTTATGTACCAGCGCTGAAAAACATTCCATCATAATTTCCGACTTCAGCAGCGTACTTCCCCAAAGCCCAAGCAGAAAATCCGGTTCGCTTTCCTCCATGCCAAGGCTGCGGACAATATCTTCCACTAATAAAAAGAGTTCCCCCGCCGCCCCATGCAGTATATCTTTGGCATCTTTATCCCCTTTCTGGGCCGCCTGGTTCACCAGCTTGCCAAGTCTGGGAAGCTTTTCCGGTATATTTCCCCTTTCCAGCGCCAGGCAAACTAAATCTTCCCGGCTGCTCAGCCCCAGTTCTTCCCTTATCCATTTGGTCAGCGTCCCCTCCGGCACAGCCCCGTCCAGCCACCGCCCATAATGCCGCAGCGCCATCTTGCTTAACCAGACACCCGAACCGGCATCGCCAAATATCGACAGGGGCCATCCCCCCGCTCTCGCCTTCATCCCCTTTCGGTTCTTTCCATAGGCTATCGACCCTGTCCCGGAAATTAAAAGCACACCCTCGCCGCCTGTCACCGCTTCATGGGCAAGTTCAGCATCATTCATCACCTTAATCGGACACTTAACATCCTTTAACCTGCGGTAACAGCCTTCCACAATTTTTAAATCCCGTGCACTGTCAATTCCGGTACTCCCGCAGACGATCCCCGCAATCTCCCTGCGGCTCCCGCCAAAGGACGCAAGACACTGATCGATTGCCTGTTCTATGCGCCCCTTCATTTCATTTAACTTCAGATAATGATGACTGGCTGGCGGCCCCACATACAGCCCCAGCCTCTGCCCGTCCCGGTCTGCCGCCATTACCCGATAATTTGTCCCTCCGCTGTCAATTCCAAGTACAATTTCCATTTCCTACTCTCTCTTTTCTCCTAAAGCGTGTTTGTAAATTCATTCCTGCCTTCTCGTCTCATTTCTCCTTCACACCCAGACGCTGATCTATCGCCTTAAAGCACTTCATCCCCATTCCTTCTATTCCCTTCTTTTCAGGGATTACCGCGCTGATCAGCTGCAAGGGCAAAATCTCCTCAAAAGGTCTGGTAAACCATTGCCCGGAAGAAAGAAGGAAAAGATCCCGTTTATCCCTTTCGCAAATCTTATCCTTTTCGCAAACCGCTTCCTCCAAGCCTGATTCTCTCCCGCAGCAGAAAACCATAGGCGAAATTTCCCTGTGATAGGCAGCCATCCTTCCTATCCTGAGGATATCTTCTTTACTTTGACACTCGTTCTCCCCATGGTCTTGACTTTCCTCTTCCTTCCTCTCTTCTTTCCTTTGCTCTTCTGAAGAAAGGAAATAAAATCCTCCAACACTCTCTCCGAGTGAACAGGACGGCCCATGAAGATATTCCTCAAATTCAAAGGCAAAGGCGGGAATCATCAGCGTTTCCATAACCTTTAATGCGCCTTCTGCGGCAATCAGGGCACTCTGTCCCTCCCCTGCCAGATAAAGTTTGGAGAGCTGGGAAAGCTCATCCTCATTTTCCCCGATCCACACCCTGGTCCGGCGAAGATTTTCCGCAAACTGTCCTGCTGTCCTTTCCAGTGCAGACATAATCTCTTCATATCTCCTTTTATTCAGACTTCCTTCAAAAAGCCCGCTTTCCAGCGCCAGAAGATACAGCAGCAATATCGTCATCGTATAGCCCTTGGTTTTTGGCCCAATGGCTTCTTCGCCGCAGGGAATCAAAATCTGGTGTTTACATAAAGCATTTAATGTGGAATCTGCATTTCCTGTCACAGCAATCCGCAGATAACCTTTCATGCGCTCTGCCGCAGTCAGCATATTCACAGACTTCCCGCCCTGAGAAATAAACAATAACAGAGGGCGTTTCCCCCACACCCGCGATAAACACGACGGGGCAAGCGCATGAACCGGCCTTTCCCACACCCATTCCAAAAAGGGGGCTGCCGCCCTGGCTGCATTGCCCGATGTGCCGCTGGCGATCAGATAAATACTGTCTGGCTTCTCCCCGGCAAATATCCGGCAAAATTCTTCGGTCCATTCCTTTCTCGTCCCCAGTGCCTTTCGAAAAAGCTCCGGCTGCTCGCCGATATAATCCAACATGGTCATAACCCATCCTCCTTTATTCACGGATAAACTGTCCCGTTTCTTTCCATCTTCCTTCTGCTTTTACTATAGCACAAATAAAAAGAAAAAGCGATATTTTTTAAACTTTTTGTTGAAATCTCTATATTTTGTTGAAATTGTTGAAAATCTATCCTGCCTATGGTAGACTTGGTAAGGCACATAAGAAAACAGCGCCCATCCGGCGCTGACAAAAAAATCCATTAAGAAGAAACATCCAAACCATAAGCAGAAAGGGGAATTTTTCATGAATAACGCAAAGGAAATCAAAGCTTCTTACCAGGCATACCGTGATTCGGTTTATGCTGCTTTCCCGCAGGTTAAACAATTTGAAGAAAAGAAAAAAAGGTGGCTTACCTTCCTAATTTTTTATCTTATTTTTATCTGTCTGGCGAAAGCCGGGATGTATTTTTCCCTGACCGGAGGCAATTCCTTGATCTTTATCCTGGTCGGGGTACTTATCGGAATAGCACCAAACATTATCTTTTTACTTGCCGCCATGACGCCGAAATGGAAGGTTTCCATTGTCCTTTACCTCCCTGCCGCCCAGTTTCTTATCAAGATATCTCAAGCATTATCCCGCGGAGGAGCGGATGAAATTACGATGTTTTTCAACGCCTATATTCATGGATTTACTGAATATCCGCTAATCGTAGGAGTGGATGTTCTTTCCTGGCTCCTTGTCCTGCTGATTACAGTGACCGCAGTATGGCTCACCGCGATTCCCAGGAACCGGGAACTGGCTGATTTATCCGAGGAATTAAGTGAAAAGGTAAAGAAACATATGACATCATTCATGTAGGAATGGTAAGGTTCGTTTTGCCATCCTTCCTGCCAGTTCTCTTAGAAAATGATATTCAGGTCTGCGGTGCCAGGCCAGCAAATAAATCACATGAGGAACCAGCATACAAAGAATAAGTTTAAACAAAAAATCCAGGCTGCCCGATTTGGCAGTCCGGCACAGGCATTCTGCAAACCTGCATAACAGTCCGGTAACTGCTCCGGCTGCCACGGTTAAGGACAGACAGGAAAGATACTGCACAAAATACACCCTTACCTTCTGTTTCAGGCCATAGCGGTACAGCCCCAGCGGTTCTATCCAAAACGGCAAGGTAAGCGTGCTGACCAGCGTTCCAGATAAAATCCCGGTTATCCCCCACCGCCTTGCCAGAATTACTGAAACCACCAGGTTCATCACTGCTTCTAAAATGGATTTATACCGTTCATCCCAGAACAGGCCCATCACGCTCTTGGTATTGGCAACGGGAATGCGCATACTGTTGATATAAAAATTAGCCACAATCAAAAAAACCACAGTTCTTGGCAGCAGATAATCCTCCCCCAGCCAAATGGTAATGAATGGATCATAAAGCCAGATAAGACAAATGCTTATCCAGCCAAACAGCCAGGCGGAAAAAAAGTTCAGACGATGAAAAGCCTGTCGTTTTTCTTCCGCCGATTCTGTTACATTTAGGTTTCCCATGGCAGGGGTAATGGCATTAAATAAGGTATTGATCAGGGCAGTCAAAAAATTTCGTATCATAATATAATTGGAGTACAATCCGGTTATCCCAATGCCGACAAACTTTGAAATTAAGAGATTATCTGTGCCGAACACAGCCACGCTTCCGATGCGGTGAAGAATCATGGCGCTTACATTTTTGCGTATATCCTTTAAGATTTCTTCCGGCAGAGGACAGACGGTCTTTTCTTTTAAATAAGGATAAAGTTTTTCTGTTTTTACTGAAACAATCTTATTTTGAACCAAGGTGGAAACGATTGAAATGCACAGATAATACAGGTAATTTCCCGTCCGCACCAGAACAGCTATCTGTGCAGTTACAGCAAATAATGTGCATATGGCCCGCAGGGCAGAATCAATATATTTTTTCTGATGCACAAACAGCAGTGTGGCTTTATAGCTGAAAAGGTAGGAAAAGCTGACATTGATAACATTCAGGGCATAAATCAGAGGAATATATGGAATATCCTTTGGCATTTCCCGGATAAAAAAATTAAGAAAGGGAAGCAAACAAAGTCCTGCCGCCAAAACAACAGCACTAATGCTCCAGTACACCCGCCGATACAGGCGCATCAGTGATTTAATGATTTCTTTATCCCCCTGTGCCACCGGACGGTAAAGGCTGTAAGTGATGGATACGCCAAACCCCAGCTCAGCCAGGGAGAGAAGGGAAAGAATATCTGTAAAAAGCCCGTTAAGGCCCAGATATTCCTTTCCCATATACAGAACAAAAACCCGACGGGATATAAATTTTAATCCAGCCAGGATTAGTTCACTTAGCATTGTAAATTGTAGATTTTTTGCCACATGCTCCGCTCTGCCCATTTAATTTCCTTACTCCATCCTTCTGCGATTTTCTTTTATCCTTTCCCGGATTCCCTTTCTCAAACGTTTTATCCAGCGATAAAGTAAAGCCATTCCCCAAAACATTCTTGCACTTGCCCATAAGAGCAAAACGGCAATACTGTCCTTAACCGCAGGACTAATACAAATTGCCCGAAAGCAAAAATGGCGACGGATGTTGGTTTGAAAGCGTTTCAGATAGGCCATAGTCTGTTCGTTTGACCTGCCTGTTTCCACTGTCAGCATAGCCAGACGGGCATTTGTATCTAAAGCCACCTGATGAAATCCCGCCTTTGCCTCCGGGAAATGAACCTGGGTATCGCTGCAGATAATATCGAGGACAGAAAGCACCCGGCAGCGTTTTTCATCCACTCCGCTGTTGATTAAGCTTCCCTCACGGTAAACATAGTGATAAAGCTTATCTGGCACAAAACTTACCGTCTCCACATCGTTAAGTATCTGATAAAAGAACAGGAGATCTTCACAACAGAAAGCATCCTTATCAAAGGGATGTTTCCTTACCAGTTCCATGGGATAAAGCTTACCCCACACCATCCACAGAAAGGGCGTGCGCCGCGCCAGACAAAGCACCGCTTCTTCGCGGGAATACGTGCGGGCTTTCCCTTCTTTTAGCCGAATCCCCTCACTTCCGCAGACGCTTAAATCTGCACCGCTCTCTGCCAGACTTTGATATAAGGTTTCCAAAAGCCTGGGCTCAGCATAATCATCCGAATCCACAAAAACAGCAAATTTCCCAGCAGCGCGGCTAACCCCTTCATTTCTGGCTGCGGAAAGACCGCCGTTTAAGGGCATGTGCACCACCTGAATACGCTTATCTTTTTTGGCATAGCCATCGCATATTTTTCCGCATCCATCCTTGGATGCATCATCTACAACAATAATTTCCATATGGGTATAGGTCTGTGCCAGCAAAGAATCCAGGCATTTTTCGATATAGGACTCCATATTGTACATTGGGACAATAACACTGATAAGCGGTTGTTCTTTCTCCATGATTATCTGCCTTTCAACGCTTTAATGTACTTTTCATAAATCACGGCAATTCCCCAAAACCCCAGAACGCTGAGGTAAAGGATCACCAATTCTATTTGGTCTTTCTTCCTGGGAAAAAAGGATAGCACGCGCAAACTAAAATGACGCCGGATATTGGCCTGAAGCTTCTTTAAACAGGAAATACAGCTTTCCTCTTCCGCCCCGTGTTTAATTGCCAAAATAGCCATGCATAAATCGGCAGACAGGGTCAGACAGCAAAAGCCAGGCGCTGTTTGAGGGAAATGAATTTTTGCATCCCGGCAAATATAATCCTGTGCCAGAAGAGCCGTATATTTTCGCTGGCTCATGCCGCTGTGTACCTGACTTCCCTCCCGGCAATGATAATGGTACAAATTATCGGGAATATAACTGACCCGGTCTACCTGTTTAAACAGTTCATAAAGAAAGAGGAGATCCTCGCTGTAAAAAATCCGTTCATCAAAAAGATTTTCCTTTACCAGACCTGCCCGGTAAAGCTTTGCCCATGGCACAAGATTAAACGGCGACCCCTGTGCCAGGCATTGCATTGCCTCTTCCTGGGAAAAAAGGGCAGCTGGTCCGCTCTCTATGCAGATTCCGTCCGCTCCGCAGGCACTGACATCCGCCTCATTTTGGATAAGACTTTCATAAAGCTTTTCCAAGAGTGCAGGTTCAGCCGTATCATCGGCATCCACAAAAGAAATATACCTTCCCCCGGCCATGCGGATTCCCTCATTTCTGGCTGCAGATGGTCCGCGGTTTGACGGAAAATGAATAACCTGCACCCGAATATCTTTTGATGCAACATTGTCACAGATTTTACCGCTGCCATCCAGGGAGGCATCATTGACAAGAATAATCTCCAGATTGGTATAGGTCTGCGCTCCCAAAGAATCTAAACATTGTCCAAGATAGGGCGCCGCATTATACACGGGAACAATTACACTGATCATGGGCTTTTCGTCAGCCATTTTAGTTCTCCCCCTTTTTCACCGGAAAAACACCTGCTGCTTCCCGGTAGTATTCTGCCAGCTGTTCATGCATTTGCCGGATATCAAAATAACCTCTGACCTTCTCCCTGTTTTTTATCGACATTTGCTTTAGCATCGCAGTATCGCTGCTGCACCGCAATAACCCCTCAGTCAGTGCAGGAATATCTCCGGGCGTCACCAAAATACCGTTTTCCCTCCCCACCACTTCGGGAATTGCGCCTACTGTGGTACTTAAGATTGCCTTTCCCGCTGCCATCCCTTCTAAAATAGCAATGGGCAGCCCTTCATCGTAAGACGGCAAAACCAGGGTTGCCGTATGTTTTAAGCGTCGTAATTTTTCCTCTCCGCTTATCCACCCAGTCAATGCAATATGCTTGCCAAGTCCTTTTTGGGCAATTAACTCCCGAACCTTCCCGATCTCACCATCCCCCGCCAGACAAAGCTTAATTTTCGGGTTAACCTGGACGGCAAGCTCCACGGCGTCAATCAGATCGTACACGCCTTTTCGCTTTCCCAGCCTTCCCAGCATAAAAAAGGAATGCTGATACTCTTCCACGGAGGAAGCGGCGGAGGCAAAACAAGCGGTATCAATGCCATTGTGCAGGATTTTATAGCTTTCCATGGGAATACGGGCTTCCAGTTCCTTTTTCCAGATCTTTGACAAAACCAACACCCGATCCGCCTGATGAAAAAAATGATACACAACCCGTTTTCCCCATCTGCCCAGCCCATCATAAAACGCCAGATATTCTGCACCGTGGATATGGATAATCACCTTTTTCCCTGCTCTTTTTGCCGTTTTCAGATAAAGATTCTTGCGAAAAGTACTGCCTCTTTCTGCTACATGAATATGAAAAAGATCATAGTTGTTTACCCGGAACAGAAAATGGATATACGCATAAGCTGAGTACAGCAAACGGACAGGCAGACTGCCGTCGATGTAGGAAGGAAAGCTGTCCAGTTTAAATTCTTTACTCAGATATGCACTTTCCCGGATACCCCGGATAACCTGGGCCATTCCCCCGCAAGATCTGGTTTCGCTTGGCCCAATCACAAGAACCCTTTTCACCTCTTTTCTCTTTTGCATCCCTTTCATCTGCCTTCCTTTCCCAATGAACGGAGAAACTGATCCACCGAAGCGACAAAACTAACCGTATTGGATGGATAAACACCGTACACATGCCCTTTAACACGATTCAACGCCCAAGGCAGCTTCTCCACATCCGGGCAGGCATACACCAGATGCATGGCATGAAATTCCTTCATTACCTGGAGCTGATGGTCGTCCACATGCTCCTTATACCTCGCCAGCCGGGGAACCGCGATGATTTTCTTTCCCTTCCTCACAGCCTCAATCATCGTGCCTACGCCACCATGGGTAATTAAAATATCACATTGATCCATCAGCTGGGCAAGTGCTTCTTTATCATAAAAGGCCTGATACCGGCAATGGGAAGGACGATAGCTGCTGGCCCCTGTCTGCATCACGGTTTCCTGAGTAATGACGCCGCTTTTCACCAGGCTATCCACCTTTATCAGCAATCGGTCAAAGGGAAATTTCTGCGAACCAACAGTCACAAACACCATATTCTCACCTCAATATACGCCGCCCTGATATACGGCCTCTGGATAATATTTTTTTAATTTCGGCCACTGAATATAAAATTGGTCTGAAAACCGGTACAGAAAACGTCCGGTAAGACTTGGCGTCTTAACATTGGCAAAGGATTCGATAAACACAAGCTTCTTTCCCATAAGTTTGCACAGCAGGCAGAGGGGGATGGTCGCAAGAACCCCTGTGCAAATAACAACATCCGGCTTTTCGGTCAACATGATAATCAACGAATACAGCCCATTCCCAGCCAGGCGAAAAGGCCACCACCTCTCCCGGCGATTGACCTGCAGCAGATAATGGCAATTCAATTCCCCCACCGGCGGCGGATAAGCGGTTTTTTCGGTGACAAGAAAGCTGTCATACTTTTCCATCAAAGGGCGAAGCATCAAAAGCTCATGCAGATGTCCGCCGGAGGACGCAGCAAAACAAATCTTGATTATTTTGTTTTTTTTCTCTTTCCTCTTCCTCAATCGTTATCCTCTCCCTGTTTCCTGAAAACCATTTTCATCCTTTTCTTTCTGCCCGGTATTACCACTCCATTCCTCACAGCGCCGGGTAAATCCCTTCTCTGCCATCTCATCCATATGATAAGCCATAGGAACGATGGCACAGGCAAGGAGGGTGTAGGGATAGTAAATGGTATTATCAGTTGCGTACAGGACAAAGCAGTAGATGCTGATGCCCAGAAAAAGCGATCCTGCCTCTTTTCTGCCCTCTGAAAACCAGTAGCGCAGGCGAACCACAAGGGTCCCCCACAGCCAGACCCAATAGCCGATAAAACCAATATTCAGATACATCCGCAGAAAGTCATTATGGATCTGCATTATCGTCCGCCGCGGTGTATCATACACCACCCCGGATGCCCAGTCCACGAAACGCTCAAAGCCGGTTCCCCTGCCCAGATAGGTTATGCTGATGTCATAGTAAGGTTCAAGATGGTTAAACATCTCCACGCGCCCCATGGTATTGATCCCAAGGCGCTGCTGCAGATACTGAAAAAGCCCCATCCGTATTCCCACAATATAGAAAAAGCTGACAACCATCATCCCTGCAGCTATGCCGAGTGCGGTCTGTGCTGCTGCCTTTTCGGGCAGACGGCGCACAAGCAATGCCACAAGCACACCCAGGGCAACGGCAGGAACGGCAATTCGCTTTAAGCCAATGAAAAAGAACAGGGATACCGACAGCATCCAGAACAGCCAGTGCCTGGTTTCCTTGCGGTTAAGCAGAAGATAAATCAAAAAGGGACCAAAGGCAAAGGTCAGATCATTGATTTCCAGCTGGATCATCAAGTCCCCGGTTTCTGCGCTAAAGGTGGCAAGGAGGCGGAGAAATTCCTGAAAAAAGACAGATGGCCCACCCACCACAACAACCACCAAAACCCGGAGAAGGTTTGCCGCGCACATTGCCCCCAGGCAGTACCACATTCCCCGGCTGCCGAACAGGTACAGGGTTGCCGCTGCCACGCACACCGATAAAAGCTGCGGCAAAATCATCCCCGTACCATTGGCAACGGTTACGGCATCTGCCCTTCCTATCACCCAGATAACCGCGGAAAAGAAGAAGGGGATGAAAAAGGGCAGTGCCTGAACTACCACGTGGCGCGCCAGAAGAAAGGTGCGGTCCAGGCGAACTGTCGCGGTAAAGTTCAGCAAAGCAAGGAAGAGAATTGCCAGGATACAGGGATTTTTCAGGCTGAAATCCACACCGCCCAGCGAAAAGTAGGTATCCTGCAGGAAAAACATTGCGGTCGCAAGCATCAGGTAAATCGTCGCAGTCAATCCTTATGCCTCCTTTTCTTCCCCCGGTGCACACACCCGCTTCATTGCCATGGATAACAGCTTGCGGATGTAGTAGCATTCCTCCTCACCTGCACAGGCAAACCCGTGCTGTAATTCGATATGGTAGCCGCTGTCCCTGGATTTTTCCTCCAGGACAATCCCCATCTGCATTAATGCCGTGCTTATCTGTTCTTTTTCCAATGAATCGGCAAAAATCAGGTATTGCCCGGCGCCGTTATTGCCCACAAACAGTTTATCCGACGGTGTAAAGACTGAAGTTAAAACTCCCACAAAATCCTTAATCATCCGATCGCCGGCCTCCCGGCCCAGACGGGCATTTTCAGTCTGTAAATTGGCGAGTTTAACGACAACACAGGCAAAGTTTTCCGAAATCGGCCGGCTCTCCCTTGCCGTAATAAACTGGTCGCACTTTGCCCGGTTGGGAAGCCCATCCACCTTGTTGGTAAAGGCATAGTATTCGATAAAATCCTCGATTCTTCCAAAAAGCGCCGCACCGGCACAGCCCAGCGCACCAAAGATCACCACCAGCAGAATAGTAAAGATAAAGATAGGGAATCGTTCCGTTACCCGGATGCTGGAAAGCATAACGATGTTCTGTGCGCCAAGATATTCATTATACTCATCGTTTGTCTCATAATAAATCATCTGGAGAGCATTAATTTTTTCTGCCAGCCGCTGAATCTCCTCCTGTGTTGTGTTCTGTACTTCATCGGATGAACTTGAAGGTGCTGCGGCAAAGACCTGAAGAATATAGTCATTATACTCCTTATCAATCAAGTTATGTTCATAGGAAGTCCTGTCCTCAATGTACTTCATCAGCAGCTGATCATACTCTGCTGTCCTGTCCACAGGGTCCCAGTTCCCGTCCTCATCCCGGTTCCAGTCGTCATAAACATCCGGCAGTACGTTATTTTGTAAGGCACTGGCGGATGTCTCCCCGTCCTCGCCCTCCGTTACCGCCTGCGAAGCGCCGCCAAACTCACCCATCGCACTCTCATAGGCTCCGATAATCCCCCGAATCCGCTCAATTTCAAAGGATGCCGCATTGTTGGAAATTTCCAGGTTATTGTTGCGGTTGCGATATTTATTTAACAATAAGTCCCTGTTTTTGGTGATCCGCCCCTCCAGAATTTCCGAGAAAAGCTGCCGAACCTCCACCTGCTTAATAAACAAAAATTCATCATAAAGGTCCTGAAAACTGCGTCCTGTCCGGCTGGAACGAAATTCGCTGTTCCAGTTCACCTTATCAGAAAGATGTTCTGTAATATTTTTCAGTGTATCATCCATAACTTCTGCCATTTCCAGATAGTCATAGCCCTTCGTGGTAATATCACTCACCGGGTTTGCCGCCAGGGAAGTATTGACATGGGTTTTCCCATAATAGCTTGCATATTCCTGAAGAATCTGATTTAATATCTTGCGCGGATACTCCCGTCCGGCCTTTACGCCGCAGTTAAATGTAACCAGATGTCGGGTGGGTATAATCTCATAATCCTTTTCCCCGTTATCCAGCTTGGACTGCTGAACCAAAAGATCTTCCTCGGTAATAATAGGCTCCACATGAATGTTCATGCGGATATCATCCGATGTTGCCTCAGTATACTGAATCCCCAGCTTTTTCATCGCCTGGGCCACCAGATTGGTCGAATAAATTTCGGAGGTATCAATGTATTTTCCGTCCGGCGATAAGCCTTCCTCCGCCTGGGCTCCCGTATATTCAATTACGGTTACTGCTGTGTACTGCTGGATATAAAACTGGGCAATCAGGAAAAACAGGACGCCCGCCAGAATCGACACAGCGGCAATTGCCGCACGGTACTTTTTCAAATAGCGAAAAACATCAAGCTCTTTCATGGCTTAACCTCCTCCCCTTCTCCCTTTTTCGTTTTCTTCTTTTTTGCCCTGGGGACGGACACACGATCCCTGCGGCATTCCTGATAAAAAGGATCAAGAATGGTCAGGCCGCCAAGGGCCATAACCAAAAGAAGGGTAAGAAGCAGCGCCCGCACCGCCTCCCTGCTCGCAGAGGACGAAGCAAAGTTCACCTGAATATAGCCGTCGCGTTTTTCCTTAACATAGGTGCTGCATAACTCCCTGCATTGGGCAGAAAGATTCATCAGTTCAGTTTTTAACTCCTCAATCCGTTCATCTGCCTGTGCACAGACATTTGCCGAAGGCTGCCGCTTTTTCATCTGATCCGACGCATAGGCATTATGCTCCATTTCCTCTACCAGTTCAGTCGCGGATTCCAAATGCTCCTTCGCCTCATCGGCAAAATAATCCACGCCCACCTTGGTCTTGGACATGTAAAATTCCTTGTCCGTGTCGTAAGTGGGAATCAGGACAAAGCGGGTCATAAAGGCATTGTAGATATTGATGGTTTCAATGCGAACATCATAGGCTGCCATTTCCTTTTTCCTTGAAGTTTCTAAAAGATGATTGGCATACTGCATTCTGGACTGATAAGTGTTTCTATTTTTTGACAGACTGTTTTCCAGCGCAAAGGCTTCATAACGCTCCAGTTCAATATCAATATAATTGCTGATTTTCTGGGACAGTGAGGCAAAGGTTTCCCCGCTCTCAGATGCACGGAAACTGCTGCTCTCACTGCTGTAGACTGGAAGATAGTTTTTCAGTTTATAAGCCTGCATCTGCAGATAATCCTTCACATCCAGATACTCCATCCCTTCCAGCTCATCAAAGGATAAATCCAGTATACTGTCATTTTCCGCATAATTCATAACAAAATCTTCCCAGTACACATCCGCCAAAAGCTTAAGCACAGTCTTGGGATTGGTATGATAAAAAGCCACCTTTTCTGAACAATGAATCCAGTATTCCGTCGAAATCTTTAAATCCGATTCCTGCGTAATATCCAGTTTTTCTGCATCCAGACGGGTGGAAATCGTAAGACAATCCTCCAGCTGATCGGTGCTAATCGACAGCCCTCCCCTTGCTATCACCTTTTCCAAAATAGCGTCCGAAAGAATATTGGATTCATTAAACCGGGTAACGTTGGGATTCTGCCCTTTTGCTGCTTCTTCGTAATTCAATACCATTAACATATTGGGTGCCCATATTTTGTTTCCCATCTCCCCGGCAAAACAGCCCAGGAAAAATAAAAGACCCCATAACGCGATCCATCGCTTTTTTCCTTTTACCTGACCAAGGCCATCCCTAAGCCCTAAAACCGGAAGCTTCGCGCGTACGCAAAAGAAACGCCAAAGCAGAAGGACATAGGAAAGCACCAGGCATAAAATCAAAACCGGCACTATTGCGCTTACTAAAATCATGTTACCTACACTCCTTTGTTATCGTCACTCATTATCTGTTTCCTGCCGGCCATTAATATCAATCACAGCCAGTTCGGGGCGGTTATTCATCCTTGGAAGACGACCGTGTCCCCCCATTCCCCGCGAAACGAAAATCGTGCTGTTGGGCAGGGTATACATCCCGCCGCTGTATTTAGGAAATAACCCGGTATCTCCATGGTAAAGTCCCCCAATCCCCGGCAGCCAAATCTGTCCCCCATGGTAATGCCCGCAAATTCCAAGGTCGATTTCCCCATCCGCCAGCGCCTGGTAATAAAGACCTGGATAATGCGTAATCAAAAGTTTAAAGGCACTGCTCTTTTCATACTCCTCAAAAAAGGCTGCGCCGTATTCTTCAAAGCCCTCCGGCGCAGTTGTAATACCGCCAATCAGGAAGGGGGTTTTATGGATAGTTACCTCCTCCGCCCGGTTGACTAAAACATGCACACCTTTTTCAATAAGCAATTCTTCCAGCGGACTTCCCTTTTCATAAAATAAATGATTTTCATGATTACCCGGTCCATAGTAAACAGGCGCAATTTCCACCAGCTTTTCGCACAGGGTTAAAATAATGTCCAGGTTATCATCATCTGCATTGACCATATCTCCCGCGATAATAATTAGATCGGGACACAGTGCGTTAATCTGTCTCACCAGATCTGCATTGCCTGCACCAAACTCACGGTTATGTAAATCCGACAGCACGACAAGACGGGTGCTTTCTGCCCCCTCTGCCTTTAAAGAATACAGATGATAAAAGGTTATCTCCAGCTGATCATTGAGCAAAAACCTTACGCCCAAAAACAATGCAATTACCAGGATTGCCCAAAAAGCCGCCATAATGCGCCGCTTTTTCGGATGCTTTTTCTTTTTTGCGGCATCACCTTTGCCAGACTCTGCCGTTTCCTCTATCTGTTCCCGCATTATCTGCCCTCCCCTCCCTCTTAATTTTCTTTACCATGCCCCATCCTTAGACAATACCACCTTTATGGTTTTACAAAGAATCAGAAAATCTCCCTTTAAGCTCCAGTTATCTACATATTCTTTATCCAGTCTTACCACTTCCTCAAAATCATTAATTTTACTTCTGCCGCTTATCTGCCACAGCCCTGTAATCCCCGGCTTTGTCGCCAGACGGATTCGATGATGCCGTTTGTACTTCATCCACTCATCCACCGTGGGAGGGCGGCTTCCAATCAGGCTCATATCGCCCTTTAGCACATTTAAGAACTGCGGAAACTCATCCAGGGAAAATCTTCGGATAAATCCCCCGATTCCCTTCTCCCCGCCGATAATTCTGGGGTCATTTTCTATCTTAAACATCATGCCGTCCTTTACCTGATTTTTCTCCAGCAGATCCTTCTTTTTCTCCTCAGCATCCAGATACATACTGCGAAACTTATACATGCGAAACCGTTTTCCATTCTGTCCTATTCTTTCTTGGGAAAAGAATACCGGCCCCGGAGACTGAAGGTAAATGATCGGTCCAATCACCATAAAAAGAATTGCCGTCAGCCCGCAGCCCACCACTCCCCCTATCACATCCATGATACGCTTACACAGCGCCTGTTTCAGGGAAATGCTATAATAGCTGTTGCTCAGCACAGTATACTCTCCCACCCTTTTTACATCCTGTTTGTGACCATCGAGCTGCACCGCCTTAAGCAAATTCAAATGCACCGTCACGCCCATCTCGATAAGGTAGTGGTAAAAGGTGTCAGGAAAAGGGACCTCCCTGGGCAATGCAATCAATACCTCATCCACCCACTCACGGCAGACATACTCAATCACTGTATCCCCGCTGGCTACAAACTCCACATCACTTATCCTTCTGCCAATCTCTGTTTCTGCCCCCTTATCCATAAGGACACCCCGGATCATATACTGATTACCATAATTGCTGTTTCTCACATTCCCGATAACCGTAGCTGCCGTCTCTTCCATGGTTACAATAATCAACGATTTCTTTTTTCTTTTTCTCTTGTGGAACAACATATTCATCCCCCTGAAGTTTTCCGTCCTGTTCTGATGCCACGGCGTTATCCATCAGCTTTGCCATCTCCAAAAAGCTTCGGAAATCTATCGTTTCCTTCTGGTTGACCCACGTTATCTTGCCCTGCCAGGTAGAATTTTCCTGGCTGAGAATATGCACTACAAATGTCTCCCTCTTTCCCATCTTTTCCTCCATTCTGTCTATGCCTTCTGGTACAAACAGACCGTTCTCAAAGATTTTTCTGCCCCTGTTTTCTCCTTTCTCTTCATATCCTCCGATCCGCTCAGTCTGTCAAGTTCAACTTCCAGCCCTCCTCCCCCTGCCAGCTTCCACAATCCCTCCAGCCGGGATTTCATGAAATAGCCCAGGCTTAACTCCATATCCGTCAGTAAAACCAGATATTGACGCTGGCTGTACCGGGTATATACATCCTGCGCCCGGACAGTGCGGTTAAGAATAGCCTGGAATAATTCCATTTCTCCGTCCCCATTCTTCTCTTCACATTCTTTTGCACCTGACCGCCCATCTATTTCTTCCGACCAAGACCTGTTATGCAGGGTACACAGCATTAAAAGATGTTCTTCCATTCTTTCCTCGCCAAGCCTGGCCCATAGACGGCATATATCCACAAAGCTTGGAACACTGCACCGGTATCCTCCTTTTCCTTCGCCATGCTCCTTAAGCTTATCTTTCACCCGTTTCATTGCCCTGTCCATGTAATAAATGCGGTGTTCTTCATGATGCTCAGACATTACCTGATCTAAAAAGTCTCTTCCCCATTCCCACTCATATAATTCTGCAGCCTCTTTATAAACCTTCTGTGCTTCCCTGTGCCGCTCCAGCGCGAGCAGACAATCAATTCTAACTGCCTGCCATTCATCATAGGGATGATACTGGCTGGCGTCAGTGCTCAGTTTTAATAAGAGCTCATATTCCCTTTCCGCCTTCAGTATTCTGCTAAGTCCCTTTAAACAAGTCGTATACCATTTCTGATAATAAGCACTTTCCAATGTCACCCAGTCCTCACCATTAAGCTGAGGAAGGAACTCTCCGGTATAGGCCCCGCAGTATTGCAGATAAATTTCCCTCTGCCTTTCCTGACAGAGAACCCCTGTACGGATTTGCTCTATCAGAACATCCAGTTCTCCGGTATCCGACTGCATTTCATACGCTCTGGTAAAATAATACCTGGACTGATACAACACTATGTACTGCCCCTGAGGAAATCCTGCCCTGGCAATCGCATTTCTAAGCATATAGACTTGTTGGCGAAAATTATTGGAACGCTGCTTATGATCCTTATGCTCCGGCTGATTGATTGCCAGCAGCTCTTTTCTGCCCATCCCCTCTTTCCCGGCCTTTAAAAGACAAAGCATAATCTGCATATACCCTGTCTGAGGATTAGCATTTAAAGAAAGGGGATTTCCCCGGTAGCGCAGAGAAAATCCGCCAAGGAATCGGGCATAAAACCCAGAATCTTCTGCTTTTATTTCCATCGTTAATATTCCTCCGTCTCATTGTAAACATAAAGACATCCTGTCAACCAAAGTACACTTTAGTTGACACCCAATCGGTGGAGGACAATCCATGAAAAATCCATAATTTTATGCGTAAATGGTCAAAAATCAGAGAAAATAATAATTAAAGTGGGATGAATGCAAAGAAAAGGACGACAAAAAAGCCGGAAACTAAAGTGTACTTTATTTGACACATTTTCCAGCCTAATCACAGACACAGTATTTTTTATAAACAGTATAGCACAGGAAACGTTAGGAAAATCATTTCATCCTTATTAAAAATAAAAATTTTTGATTTTTTTCTAACTTTCTCCAGCGGTACTGCGGCCGCCTATTCGGCGGCAGGATTTTCGCAGTAAACCTTCATGCGCCCACAAGCGGTCGTATCATCATAAATAAACCTCTGCCGGGCGCACTTGGAATACCTGAACTTAGGCCGCCTATTCGGCGGCAGGATTTTCGCAGTAAACCCTTCATGCGGCAGGATTTTCGCAGTAAAAAACCGATAATCTGTTCAGAATCAAATAAACAGATTATCGGTTAATACCTTCTTAAATAAAATTTTCTTAATGCTTAGGAATCAAAACTTCCTTCCCGCCCATATAAGGCCGCAGCACCTCTGGAATCGTTACACTGCCGTCCTCCTGCAAATGATTTTCCAGGAAAGCAATCAGCATTCTCGGCGGTGCCACTACAGTATTATTTAAGGTGTGTGCCAAATATTTTCCATTTTCCCCGTCCACGCGAATCTTTAACCGCCGTGCCTGGGCATCTCCTAAGTTCGAACAGGAACCTACCTCAAAATATTTCTTCTGTCTGGGCGACCAGGCTTCTACATCACAAGACTTTACCTTTAAGTCTGCCAAATCACCGGAACAGCACTCTAAAGTACGCACCGGAATCTCCATCGACCGGAATAAATCCACGGTATTCTGCCACAATTTATCATACCACATCGGCGACTCTTCGGGCTTACAAATCACAATCATTTCCTGCTTTTCAAACTGGTGTATCCGGTACACCCCGCGCTCCTCCATCCCATGCGCCCCCTTTTCTTTTCTAAAGCAGGGCGAATAGCTGGTCAGGGTCTTGGGCAGCTGATCTTCCGGTGTAATGGTGTCAATAAACTTACCAATCATCGAATGCTCACTGGTTCCAATCAGGTATAAATCCTCACCCTCAATCTTATACATCATCGCATCCATCTCGGCAAACGACATGACGCCAGTCACCACATTACTGCGGATCATAAACGGCGGCACACAGTAAGTAAATCCCCGGTCAATCATAAAATCCCTGGCATAGGCAATTACTGCCGAATGAAGCCGGGCAATATCGCCCATCAGGTAATAAAACCCGTTACCTGCCACCTTGCCTGCAGCATCCAGATCAATCCCGTCAAACCGCTTCATAATATCTGTATGATAGGGAATCTCAAACTCTGGAACCACTGGAACACCAAACTTTTCAATCTCCACATTCTCACTGTCATCCTTCCCAATCGGAACGCTGGGATCGATAATATTGGGAATCGTCATCATTATCTTTAAAATTTTAGCATCCAACTCACTCTCTGCCGCTTCCAGCTCTGCCAGACGGGCCGCATTCGCACTTACCTGGGCTTTTACTGCCTCGGCCTCTTCCTTCTTTCCCTGGCCCATCAGCTTTCCGATTTCCTTGGAAAGTTTATTCCTGGATGCGCGAATACCATCGGCCTCAACCTGTGTCCTGCGCTTTTTCTCATCCAGTGCAATCACTTCATCCACCAGAGAAAGCTTCTCCTCCTGAAACTTATTCTTAATGTTTTCCTTTACTTTATCCGGGTTCTCGCGGACAAACTTAATATCTAACATCGTTTCCTCCATCCCATACAATAACCTTGTATGTTTTATCATTAATCATTAATTATGTTTACTACGATACCACATATTTCGCGGAATGAAAAGCCCTCTTAACAAAAAAATCCCATCCGTACAGATGATTTTCACGGTTTTTTCTCTCTTACTTTAACCTGCGGATCAGCTCCGGCAAAACCAGTTCAAAGCACACACCGTTTGTCACAGGAACATCCAGTTCATCCGATTTCTCAATGCACCGCTTTACAAACCACGCTGCCAGCTTCACACCATCCTGCAGCTCCCAGCCAAGCACGGCGGCCCCGCTCACAATTGATGAAAACACATCGCCTGTCCCCGGACGCTCCCTGCCTGCCTTTTTACTTCTCTGAAAGCAAACCTCCCCGTCCGGCTTTAGCATGACATTCGTCAAACTCCCCTGGCTGTCCTGCTGATGCTTATCTTCCTTTGGCTGACTCGCCACACCAGTTATCACCACAAAGTCAGGGCCCATCGCCTGAATCTCCTTTGCCATCGCCACAAGTTCTTTCCGGCTCCACCCAAAGGACTTATACTGGCGCCCAGTCAAAATACAGCTTTCTGTCACATTCGGCGTTACCACATCAGCGAGACGGACCAGCTTTTCCATCTCCTGGCAAAGCTTTGGCGTATAGGTTGCATAAGCTTTCCCGTGATCACCCATAATCGGATCAACCATAACACGAGTATTTGGCGTCCTGAACTCTTCTATCGCCTCCATCACCATCTGAATCTGCCTTTCCGAGCCTAAAAATCCCGTGGCAATGCCGTCAAAGGAAAGCTTAAGCTCTTTCCACTTTTCCAGATACTGCCCCATCTTATCCGTATAATCGTCAAAAAACCAAACCGGAAACCCCGTGTGGTTAGATAAAATCGAGGTAGGCACAGGACAGCACTGCACCCCCATCGCCGACAAAATGGGTATAGCCACTGTCAGTGAACAGCGGCCATACCCGGATATATCATTAATCATTGCTATCTTTCTTTGATGAATTTTTCCCATAATGATTTCCTACTTTATTTAAAATTTAAACCTGCAGCGGGTTAAGGATTCACGCCTTCGTCCCTTTATGCACTGGACGAAGAAATACATTCATCAGCCCGGCCTTTTTCAGTGCCGGACGAAGCGCCATATAAACTGCGGTTGAGGCAACCAGCGAGGTAACAGCGTTAATCGATGTAGCCGTGATATTCCATGCCAGTGTTAAGTCTGCCGCCGGTCTTCCCAGAATCAACAGCTTATAATAATAACCAACCAGCGGATCAAAAATCACATTAAACAATAATCCGCCCGCTGCAGCCAAAACGGTCCATTTCAGCACATGTGCCTCATCCTTGCTTTCATTTATTTTCCCTATTTTATGGGCAATCATACCTGTAATCAGTCCAATGCACATCTTTAGCAGCAAGGTCTTGGGCACATAGGTAATATAGACCGGATCAAATAAATCTCCAATCGCCATTCCAATGGCGCCGCCCAGACCGCCGTAAGTGCCGCCTAACAGCAGGGCGCCCAGCACACAGACCGCATTGCCCAAATGAATCGAAGTCGCATCTCCGCCGGGAAGCTGAATCTTAATCTGTAAATACGTAAATACCACATAAGAAAGGGCTGCCATCACGCCCGTAAGTGCAATTTTATTTATCTGTTCATTCTTCCGTTCCATTCTCTTTTTCTCCTTTTCCCTTTCAAACCCATGCGATACCGGTTTTGTGGGGTACCAGGTATGGTATGGTTCTCTCTTATGTGCCCTATCATAGCACATAAATGGAACGTTAAAAACATCCAGTTTTTATCTTTTTAACCAGTCCAGTTGTCTGCGGTTTCATCCTTTGACTCCACGCAAATTGCAATCCCGGATGTAAAACGGATTTTGCCTTCCTCTCCGCTTAATTCATTGCTGATACACCGGCTGCTTGCCACATCTAAAGTATAGTCTGTCAAAGGATAACAAAAGCCTTCCAGGGTAATTCCCTCGATTTTTCCCAGCAGAGGCAGAAAAGAAATATACTTTCCCCACTGATTTTTCCGAAAGAAATGATATTCCTCCTCGATTAAAAAAATCTTATTCTGCCGGTCAATCATGCAGGCTTCAATTCCCCGCTGTAAACAGCCGTAAAGCAGAAACACGTTGGCAAGCATATGGTCGAAGCGCCCGCCGGTCGCACCCAAAAGAGTAATCTGGGTACAGCCCCATGCTGCCGCCTTTCTTAAGGCCAGTTCGGTATCCGTTTCATTCTTCTCCGGGTCATGGATATCCCATATAATATACGGAATTTTTCTAAATTCCTCCAGGATATCCAGCTCCACTGAATCAAAATCTCCCACCACCATATCGGGAATCAGCCCCAGCTCCTTTACCGCCTTCAGCCCGGAATCCACGGCAATCAGCTTATCAAAGGAATTTGTTTTACAAAATAAACCGGCGAAAGTCTTATCCAGCCTTCCGCCAGCGATCAGTAAACAGGTTTTCATCGCATTTTCTCCATAAAGGCCTGGGTATTTTTCCGTGCATCACCCTTAAAAACAGCAGAGCCGACCACCATAACGTTTGCCCCGGCATCCAGGACCTGTTGAACATTTTCCAGGGTAATTCCGCCGTCCACCTCAATATCTGTGACCAGCCCCCGCGCATTGAGCTTTTCGCGCAGGCATCGAATCTTTTCCAGCGTATAGGGAATAAATTTCTGTCCCCCAAATCCCGGATTCACCGACATTAAAAGAAACATATCCGGCAAATCAAGGATACAGTCCAAAACAGAAACCGGCGTTGCCGGATTTAAGGCTACCCCGGCTTTTAATCCTGCCTCCTTAATCTGATGGATGGTCCGATCTAGATGGGTGCATGCCTCCTGGTGCACACAGATAAGATCCGCACCAGCCGCCTTTATTGCCTCCACATAGCGCCCTGGCTCCTGCACCATCATATGCACATCAAACACCTGATCCGAACAACTGCGGACAGCAGAAATCACCGGCATCCCAAATGAAATACTGGGAACAAAGGCGCCATCCATCACATCCAGATGAAGGTAGGCGGCTCCGCCGTCCCTCGTTTCCCTAATCTGCTCCCCCAAACGCGCAAAATCTGCCCCCAGGACAGAAGGTGCTAAAATATTCATCTCAGTATCTCCTTTTCTCTTTTAATTCCTGGTAAATTAAGTGATAGTTTTCATAACGGCTTTGGCTTAATTTCCCGGCCTCAAGCGCCGCTTTTACCCCGCATACCTTCTCCCCGATATGGACACAGCCCAAAAAACGGCAGTCGTCTGCAAATGCAGATAATTCCGGAAAATACTCCTGTAATTTTTCCGGCTCCAAATCGTCCACATACAGGGAACTAAAACCCGGCGTGTCCAGCACATACGTAGCTTCCTCCACATAAATCAGCTGGGAATGACGCGTCGTATGCTTTCCCCGTTTAATCTTTCCGCTGATTTCCCCGGTTTCCATCGCTGCCTTTGGCTGAATATGGTTAGTAAGGGAGGACTTCCCCACACCAGAGGGACCGGCAAGTACGGTTGTTTTCCCTTTCAGGATCTGCCGTATGCGATCCAGTCCCAATTCTTCCTTTACACTGAGCAAATGAACAGGATAGCCCGCTGCCCGGTAGATATCCTGGCAGGCAATGCCTTTTTCCCGTTCACATAAATCCAGCTTATTCAGGCAAATCTGCACCGGAACCCCTGCCCTTGCCATCATTACCAGAAAGCGGTCCAGGAGATTTAGATTCGGTTCAGGATCTGCCAGGGCAAAGAGTACAACTGCCTGATCCACATTGGCAACTGCCGGGCGAATCAGACTGTTTTTCCGGGGAAGAATTTCTTCAATATTCCCCTCTAAGTCCACCGGGTCCAAAACAGAAAACTCCACATCATCGCCAACCAGAGGCTTAATCCCGCGGTTGCGGAAAACCCCCTTGGCCTTACATTGATAAACGGCTTTTTTTCCATCATGGACATAATAAAACCCGGCAATTCCCTTAATAATTTTCCCTGTCATTCTTTCCTCTGTTCATCTTTACTTTCTTTCCATTCATTTCTGACCCTATGTTTTGCTTTTCACCTGGCCCTACTCTTCTGTTTTAAAGAATGATACCAGATAAGATTCCAAGACCTTGTTCCGATCCACATCCACCAGTTCCACATAGCCCATTTCCACGCCGTCAGCGCCCTCTATCCTGGGGAAATAAATGGGAATCAGTGTGTCGCCCATCACCGTGCGCGGTTCCATCAAATTGCGGACAACTTCTCTCCCGTTTACCTCCTGGCGAAGCCGGATAGCAACAGTAACGCTGGTTGTCGTATAGCCCGGACCCAAATTCATGCTTAAATTATACTGCTTGTCAATAGCTCCAATATAGCGGGTGGCGCCTATGGTTACTTCTTCCGGTTTTTCCGGCCCCAGGCTGATAACATATGATACCTTTGACCCAGGCAGCGCGAGTGTCCCTGCCGGAATGCTCTGGTTAAACACTTTTCCTTCTTCTATCACATCGTGATGCATCTCCCCCGCCGGCTCCGGCACAAACCCCAGCGCAACCAGCTCTTTTTCAGCATCCGCCGGCAAAAGTCCCTCAATCTCCGGCACCGGAAGCATCGCCGGCCCTAGGCTGATGGTAAGCGTCACTGTCTCGCCGTCCCGCAGTACCAGTGGATCATAGCGGATAACATAACCGGGAGGAACCAAATCATTATTTTCCTCCTGAATGGCAACCACCAGATTCTTTCCGGCAAGTAAAAGCTGTGCAGCCTGAAGTTCCATTCCCTCAAGGCCAAGTTCAGTTAAATCAATCGCCCCAGTCCCCTTGCTGACCTTTACAGCAACCATTACATTTTTCTCCAGGACTGTCCCCTCCGGGTACTCCTGTGCCATAATACAGCCGACATCGTAGGTATCCGAGGTTTCGATACTTGTCACCGTCATCTTTAACTCCAGATCTTCTAATATCTTCTGTGCCCTCTCCTTCGAGTAGCCGCGCACATCCGGCATGTAAACCTGGCCCTCGGCAATCGCCGCTGTCGTCACCTCCGGCAGCGTTGTTTCCTGAGTGGATGCCGTAGGCCTTTCATGGCTCCCGCCCGACTGCAAAAGCCCGCCCAGGCGCAGAAAAACAAAGGTAAGCACAATAATGATAATAATTGCCGCCACCACGCCCGCTGCGGCAAAAATCCGCTCAATCTGCCGACTGATATCCTCCGTATGGTCATTTTTCCTCGTCTTTTTTTCCGCCTGTTCCTTTATCGACAGAGGTTTGGTCTCTATTTCCTTTTCCCCGGCTGCCTTCCTGACTTCCTGCTCCATCATGCCTTCATTGGGATTAATCAGCGCCCTGCGCAAATCAGCAATCACAGTCTCCGCCGTCTCATAGCGATCCTCCGGACTTTTCTCGGTACATTTTAAAATAATCTGTTCGAGTCTTTCCGGAATATCCGGGTTACATTCCTTAGGCGGTGTAATGGGATTTTCCAGATGGGCAATTGCCACATCCACCGTGCTCTCCCCGTCAAAGGGCAGCCGCCCGGTCACCATCTCAAACATGGTAATTCCCAGGGAATAAATATCGCTCCTGGCATCGACAAAATCTCCTCTGGCCTGCTCCGGTGAAACATAATGCACCGATCCAATCGCATGACTCTCCTGCTGATTTGAGGAAACCGCCCTGGCGATTCCAAAGTCGGCTACCTTGACCTTTCCGTCCATGGAAATCATAATATTCTGTGGTTTAATATCCTGATGGATAATATTCTGCTGATGAGCCGCCGACATCCCCTGTGCCATCTGGATGGCAATGCCGATAGCTTCCTTTCCCTCCAGATGACCTTTTTTTTCAATATAGCTTTTCAGGGTAATCCCCTCGATCAGCTCCATAATAATATAGTGGCTGTCCCCATCATCCACAACATCAAAAACATTGACAATATTGGGATGAGAGAGACCCGCTACGGCCTGTGCCTCCATTTTAAAACGGTTGACAAAATTTTCATCCCGGCTAAATTCCTGTTTTAGCATCTTGACCGCAACCAGCCGGTTTAAGGTGTGACACTTGGCCTTATAGACATCAGCCATCCCGCCTGAGCCGATTTGTTCAATGATTTCATAGCGTTCCTGAAGATACATTCCCGGCTTTAGCATGGTCTCACCCCGCTTCCCTTAGGTCTGACCAGCACAAGCGAAATATTATCCTTTCCCCCATTGGCATTCGCCCGATCAATTAAAATCTGGGCAGCCGCCTCAAGCGAAGGCGCATTCTTCACAATTTTCTCCAACCGCTCATTTTCAATCATATTCGAAAGGCCGTCCGAACATAAAAGAATCGTCTCCCCGTCCTGCACCTCTGTTTCAAAAAAATCTATCGAAACCTTGGGCGACGTTCCCACCGCCCTGGTAATAATATTCTTATTTCTCCAATATTCCAGACTTCCCCGCTCCATCCGCCCTAAAGCAATCATCTCCTCCACATAGGAGTGATCGCGGGTAATCTGACGAATGCCTCGACCAATCAGATACAGACGACTGTCTCCGATATTCGCCACATACAGCGCATCCCCGGCATAAAAGGCCGCTACCAGCGTTGTTCCCATGCCGCTTAAATAAATATCCTCCGCTGCCTTCTGATAAAGTAATTGATTCGCTGCCTGAATGCCCTCCTTTAATGCCTTTACTTCCGGCATCCTGGTTTTCTGCTTCTTTAAGTATTTAACCAGCTCTTCCACCAGTAAACGGGAGGCAAATTCTCCTGCATTGTGTCCGCCCATGCCGTCTGCCACTAAAAAAAGATTAGGCAGCGGTCCCACCGGCTTTATGGATACATAAATATAATCCTGGTTAATCTCCCGCACCATGCCGGTATCGGTTTTTCCAATTGCCTGCACCGAATCACTCCTTTCCCTTATTCTCCTTCATCTGTGATTCTTCCTTATTCTCTCTTCCATCTGCGGTTTATCCTCATATTCATCATGTTCATCAAGAAACCGCTTCCTCAACTGCCCGCAGGCCCCATCAATATCTCTTCCCATCTCTCTTCTAATCGTAACATTAATTCCATTTTTTTCAAGTAAATGTTTAAATGCCTGTACCGCTTTCTGATCAGACTGTACATAATCCCTTTCTTTAATGGGATTGACCGGAATTAAATTCACATGGCCTCCCTGCCGCTTCAGCAGCCCAGCAAGCTCTGCGGCTTCCCGAAGATTGTCATTCACACCTTTAACTAGGCTGTATTCAAAGGTCATTCTCCGCCCTGTCGTTTCTGCATACTCTTTACAGGCGGCTAACAGCTCATCAAGCGGATACTTCCGGGCAATAGGCATCAGCGTCTGACGCACGGCATCATTGGGAGCATGCAGAGAAATTGCCAGGGTAATTGCCAGGCCTTCCTGCGAAAGCTTTTTTATGCCCGGAACAATGCCGCAGGTGGAAACAGTAATATTTCTCTGACTGATATTCAACCCCTCCGGGCTGGAAAGCAGGCGGATAAAGCGCAGAAGATTATCGTAATTATCCAGGGGTTCGCCTGACCCCATCACCACCACATTCGATACCCTTTCCCCGGTATCCTTTTGTATCTGATAAATCTGATCCAGCATTTCCGAAGGGCGCAGATTCCTCTCCAGCCCGTCGATGGTCGACGCACAAAACCGGCAGCCCATGCGGCAGCCTGCCTGGGAGGAAATACAAACAGAGTTTCCATGATGATACTTCATCCAGACACTTTCAATCACCAGTCCGTCAGCAAGGGCAAAAAGATACTTTCTCGTCCCGTCCAGCTTAGACACCTGTACCTGAACCGGTTTTACACCAAACAGGGGATAGCGCTCACCCAGCGTTTCCCGCAGAGAAAGGGAAAGATTACTCATTTGTCCAAAATCATCCGCCAGATGCTGATGCAGCCAGCCATAAATCTGCCGTGCACGAAACGCAGGCTGGGCAATGGCTTTCATCTCCTCCGTTATCTCCTCCGCCATCATGGATTTGATATCCCATTTATCTGTGAAGTTTTTTACCATGCTAATTCTTTCCTTTCGCCTGTGCTTCGTCCATTTCTTTTCGCTTAAGCACTGCCACAAAAAAGCCGTCACACCCATGCTTCCCCGGCAAAAACTGCATCCATCCTTCCCTCATTGAGGCCGTCTGAAGTTCCGGCACAAACCGCTTGGTTATATCCACTGCAGTAAAGGGATAATGTTCCATCAGCCACTGCATATTTTCATAATTTTCCTCCTGGTTAATGGTGCATGTGCTGTAAACCAATACCCCGCCGGGCTTAACATACTGCCAAACCACAGAGAGGATTTCCCGCTGAAGCGAGGCAAGCTCATGTAAGCTCTCTTCCTTTATCTTAATCTTAATATCCGGTTTTTTTCCGATAATTCCCAAGCCAGAGCATGGCAGATCCGCGATAACAACATCGGCCTTTTTTACCATTTCCGGCGTCAACACCCTGGCATCCTGACAGACCGCATTAAGATTTGTAAACCCGCAGCGGCAAATATTCTCCTCAATCATCGACGTTTTTGCCCAGCTTACATCCCTGGCCTCCACCCTTCCGGTCCCCTTAAGCCGATCCGCCATATGCAGGCTTTTTCCGCCCGGAGCTGCACACACATCCAGGATAAAGTCGCCTTCGTTAATCTCTGCCGCCTCGCCCGCCAACACGGAACTGACATCCTGAACCTGAACCCAGCCCTGCAAAAACACCTCCAGCCCTTCCAGATAATTGTACCCGGAAAGATAGAGCACCTTATCGGCATAGGGCGAATGTCTCCAGGAAACCCCTTGCTTGTCCAGGCTTTGGGTAATCTCCTCCATTGACGCGCGGGAAAGATTACACCGCACACTCACCGGCTCCTCACGGAAAAAAGCCAGGGCCATACGTTTTGTCTCCTCCCAGCCAAGCTCCCCTATCCATCGCCTTAACAGCCACGGGGGAAGTGACGTGGTCAGGGAAGCTATGGCTAAAAACTCGCTATATGCCTTGTTCTCTGTACTTCCAGAAAGCGTTAAAGCCCGCAGTTCATCCGGCGTCACGCCGTCAGGAAACGCTAATGCCTGCAATGCTTCTTCGCTGAATTTTTCCTGAAAAAGCACTTCCTTCTCACGGGAAACCGAGCGCAGAACACCATTTACAAAACCCTTAAGTCCGGTAAATTTCCGCTTTACGGCTATCTTTACTGCCTCATTACAGACTGCAGAATCCGGGACTTTATCCAGATAAAGAAGCTGATACACCGACATCCGCAAAAGGGTGCGGATCAATGGCTTCATTTTTTCTACCCGCGGTTTAGCAACCTGGTTAAGTACCGCGTCAATCGAAAGCAAATGCTCTAAGGTTCCCCCGACGATCCGGCTGATCAAAGCCCTGTCCTGTTTATCCAAAAATTGATACTTATTTAAAGCCTGACGCAAAACAATATGGCTGTAAGCACCGTTTTCCAGGATTTCGATTAAGATATCCATAGCGATTTCCCGGCTGTTTATCTTATCTTTCATTGTCCCTGCGCCCTCCAAACAGAATAAACAAGCGAAGCAGCTGAAGCAGTGAAGCCGCTGCCGCCGCCACATACGTAAGCGCCGCCGCCTGCAGTACCTGTCTTGCCTGCCTGGTTTCCTCCTCCATCAGCATTCCGCTGTCGCTTAAGATACGCAGTGCCCTGGAAGAAGCATTAAACTCCACCGGAAGCGTTACCAGCTGAAAAAGCACAGCCAGACTAAACATTAAAATCCCGGCCTTAACCAGCGGTGCAAAACCTCCCAAAAGAACTCCAATCAGGATCAGCGGCAGAGACAATCGGCTTCCAAAATTCGCCACAGGCACTAAAGCTGCCCGAATCCTAAGAGGTTCATAGCCCCTGGCATCCTGTATTACATGACCGCATTCATGGGCAGCTACACCAATAGCAGAAATCGAAGACGATCCATATACCGTTTCGGACAAATTCACCGTTCTCGACCGCGGATCATAATGATCCGTTAAATTTCCCGGAACCTGACGGACAGAAACGCCGTAAATTCCATTAAGACTTAGTATTCTTCTGGCAACATCCGCCCCAGTCATCCCGCAGCGTGCCCAGGTTCTGGCATAACGGTTAAAGGTTCCATTTACCCGCGCTGAAGCCGCCATCGAAAGAAGTATCCCAATGATTACCAAAAGATAGGTCCAGTCAAAACCAAAAAAACCATACCGATATCCGCCGTATTGCATTGCCTTACCTCCTTTCCGCATCTAATCGACTGTTCGGCAATCCGGCTTTTATCGCAGTATTATTCCCTCACTGACCGGATAGCCGCGAAGGAAGGCCCCGGTATCCATCCTCTTCTTGCCCTCCAATTGTAAAGACAAGATGGCAAGGCTGCCTTTTCCTGTCTTTACCCAAAACGCATCCTTTTCTGCCTTCACCACCTGTCCCGGCTCGCCGTCATACTCGCTTTCCATCACCTTCGCCTGCCAGATCTTCAAGGTTTTTCCGTCCAGTTCAGTATATGCGCTGGGCCAGGGATTTAATCCGCGGATCATCCGCTCCAGCTCAGACGCTCCTTTATTCCAGTCCATTTTTCCCATGCCCTTATCCAGCATCCTGGCATAGCAGGTTCCCTCCTCCGTCTGCGCGACAGGAACCAAAAGACCCTGCTCCAGCTTTTCCAAGGTCGAAAGAATCAGCTTTCCCCCTGCAGCACTGAGCTTATCGTGAAGGCTTCCCCCCGTCTCTTCGTCATCGACAGGAACCACCAGCTTTTCCAAAATATCTCCGGTATCCAGCCCTGCATTCATCTGCATTGTTGTAATTCCGGTTTCCTTTTCTCCATCAAGAATCGCCCACTGGATCGGCGCAGCCCCGCGGTATTTAGGCAGAAGAGAGGCATGGATATTAATGCATCCATACACCGGGATATCCAAAAGCCTCTGCGGAAGAATCTGGCCAAAGGCCGCCACAATAATCACTTCCGGCGCCAGAACTTCCAACTGCTGCAAAAAGCCTTCTTCTCTTACCTTTACCGGCTGATACACCGGAATACCCAGCGCCTGCGCAGCTTCCTTAACAGGGGTCATCTGTACGGCCTTTCCTCTTCCCTTTGGTTTATCCGGCTGAGTAACCACAGCAATCACCTGATGGCCCTTATCCACAAGTGCCCTTAATGCCGGCACAGAAAAATCCGGCGTACCCATAAAAATAATTCTCATTTTCTCACTTCCTTTGATTCAGCATGTCTTATCTCTCTTTATTCGTCCTCATCCTCCGCTGTCTCAACCTCCTCTAGCTCCCCCTCCACCAGGTCCACAAAAAGTCCCCCGTGAAGATGATCACATTCGTGGCAGATTGCCCTTGCCAAAAGCTCATCACCCTCCAGCTCATAAGGTTCCATATTCTCATCGAATGCCCTGACTTTAACATGAACAGGGCGCGTCACCTTTCCTGTTTTCCCCGGAATGCTTAAACAGCCCTCATAATCGGTCTTACTTCCCACGGTTTCTAAAATTTCAGGATTAATCAGCACATACTGATTTCCGTCATCCACATCAATCACCACAACCTGTTTTAATATGCCCACCTGCGGCCCTGCCAGCCCTACGCCGTTTGCCTCATACATCGTTTCAAACATATCGTCAATTAACTGCCGAATCCTTGGCGTAACTTCCTTAATGGGCTTACAACTCTTCCTTAACAGTTCATCTCCCAACACTCTTATCTGTCTTACTGCCATAATCCTTGTTATTTCCTTTCTTTTTCGTCACCGCCCGGTCATTTGCAGCGCCCGCTGCTGATGGATAACCGTTCATGATTCTGCTGATTCAGCAAAAATCAAACTGTATCGTAAGTTGCCCGTCCACATTTGCGGCGTTCAGCATTTCTTCTGTCCGGGTTCTGATTTGTATTAGTATAGCATAATTTTCACTCTTCATATAGATAATTTTTCGATAAATATCATTCAGCTTATAAACTGGGGCATTCACCGGGCCAATCACCTGTAATTCCCCCCTGGTTTTTGCCGCTCTCTCCCAGGCCGTAATCTGCTGATAAGCCTTGCCCGCCGCAGCATCCACAAAAGCTTCCTCCCCTGAACCAACAAGAAGTGTCATCATCGTGCAGACCGGCGGATAATGCAGTAATCTGCGGTATTCCAGTTCTCTCTTAAAAAACCGCTCATAATCCTGTGCTGCTGCTGCCTCGATACAGTAATGCTTGGGGCTGTAGGTCTGGATAATGACATCGCCCTGCCTTTCATCCCGACCGGCCCGCCCTGCTGCCTGGGTTAAGAGCTGGAACGTTCGCTCACTGCACTGATAATCGGAGGCATACAGCGATAAATCCGCAGCCAAGATGCCCACCAGCGTCACCGCTGGAAAATCATGCCCCTTGACAATCATCTGTGTTCCAATTAAAATATCCGCCTCATGCGCCCCAAATGCTGAAATAATTTCCTCGTGACCGCCCTTTTTTGCCGTTGTATCCAAATCCATCCGAAGCACCCTGGCATCGGGAAATACCTCCCGCACCATAGTCTCCACCTTCTGCGTCCCCGTTCCAAAGGGGGCCAGATAAGGGGATGCACAGGAGGGACAGAGCTTAGGGCGCGGGATGCGATAACCGCAGTAGTGACAAATTAACTGGTTTTCCTGCCCCATCTCCCGGTGAAGGGTGAGGGTTACATCGCAGTGCGGACATTTTATGGCCTCACCGCAATTGCGGCAGGAAAGAAATCGCGAATAGCCCCTGCGGTTTAAAAACAGCATCACCTGTTCTTTTCTTCCCAGCCTTTCATCAATCATCGCAGCCAACGAACGGCTGAAAATCGAACGGTTCCCCTCCTGCAGCTCCCGGCGCATATCCACGACCTGAATCCTGGGAAGCACACTGTTTTTCTTTGCCCTCCGGTTAATTTTAAAGTAGCTGTAAATCCCGTGCATGGCCTTTTGGTAGGATTCAAGCGAAGGGGTTGCCGAACCCAAAACCACACTGGCCCCGCTTAACGAAGCACGGTACAATGCAACTTCTCTGGCATGATAGCGCGGTGTAATTTCGCTTTTATACGCCCCCTCATGCTCCTCATCAATAATAATTAAGCCAAGATTGCGAAAGGGGGTAAACAGCGCCGACCGCGGACCAATCATAATCGGGATTTCTCCCTTTTTTGCCCTCTCAAACTGCTCATAACGCTCTCCGGCGGACAGCCGGGAATTAATAAAAGAAACCTGGCTGCCAAAACGCCGGCAAAACCGCATAACGGTCTGATAAGTCAGGGCAATTTCAGGAATCAGCAAAATAATCTGTTTCCCCTGGCTGCGGACATAGTCAATTAATTCCATATAAATTTCTGTTTTCCCGCTTCCCGTAATCCCATGTATCAGATAGGTTTTCCTGATTCCCTCACCATACTCCTTTTGTATTTGGGAAACCACCCGCTGCTGCTGGGGATTTAAGACAAGTCCCTCTCCCGTTTGCCTGCGTTTTCCCTTCTCCACATAGACCTCTGCCGGATTGCGGGCAAGGGGACGGGCGTCCACAAGAAGAATCCCCTTTTCCTCTAATGGCTTAATGGTCGACCGGGAAATATTCATCTGATTTGCCAAAAGCCCAAGAGGAATCCCATTTGTTTCGAAAAAAGCCCGCAGAAGTCGTTCCCTGGCCCGGTATTTTTTCTTTACTGCCTCCTGAACCAATGCTGCCAGTTCATCCTGTCCAACCAGACAGAACACCCACTGCTTTTTCTGCGGCTTTACCTGCTGCTTTACCGGCAGAACGGTTTTTAACGCCTGGTTCATCGTCGAACCATAGCGCTCCTTCATCCACCATGCAACCTGAATAAGCTGGGATTCGGCCGAAACACTTCCCTCCAAAATCCCAGCAATCTCCTTGATTTTCTCTATTGCATATTCCGCCCGGTCCGAAACGCCGACCACAAATCCCCGGCGGATATGATTGCCCATGCCAAAGGGAACCTCCACCTGGCAGCCAACGCACAAAACCTCCTGAAGCCGGCGGGGAATCCGGTATTGAAACGGCCGATCCACTTTTTCATGGCTAATATCAATAATTACATCGGCAAACTCTGCCATTCCTTCATCTCCCACTGCCTACTTCGTCCATTCACCAAACAGCTCCTTCACTACAGCGCTAAGCCCCATACTGTTCGATCCCTTAAACAATACCACATCGCCCTGTGTCAGTTCTTCCCTCAGCCATGCAAGAAGCTCTTCTTTTTCCAGGAAATACACGGGTTTACTTCCCCTGCTATCGGTATTTTGATTCTCCTCTTCCAGCTGCCTTCCTATTTCACCAGCCAGACGGCCCAACAACACGGTCTTTTCCACAGGATGAACTGCCAGAAAGCTTCCCACCTCCCGGTGGAAACGCTCTTCCTCTAGGCCAAGCTCTTTCATATCGGCTAACACCGCCACACGCCTGCCCTTCGCCGGAATATCGCACAGCACTTCTATTCCCGCCTTCATCGAAACCGGGCTGGCATTATAGGAATCATCAATCACTGTAATTCCCCGCTTCACAAATACCTGCTGCCTTCCCTTTACCCCGTGGAACCGAGCCAGGGCCGCTGCAGCCTCTTCAAGCGAAACACCATTCTCCCTTGCCACGGCTAAGGCCACCATCGCATTGCTGACCATATGTTTCCCAAAAACAGAAAGTTTTACCCTGACCTTTTCTCCTCTCGCCCTGTCCACCGCCGTAAATACCGGAAAACCATCCTCCTTTCCGATATCCACTGCCTGGTAATCGCAGTTATCCCCTGTGCCATAGCAAATCCTGCGGCATCCCGCCTTTGCCTTAACTTTCTGCAAAAAAGGATCATCCCCATGGACAAAAAGAAGCCCGCCTTCCTTCATTCCCTCCTGAATCTTAAGCTTCTCCCTGCAGATATTCTCCTGTGACCCCAGCTGCCCGATATGGGCCACCCCGATATTGGTAATCACAGCCTGGTCAATACGGGCAATACGGGCAATCCTGTCCATCTCCCCCGGCTCGCTCATTCCCAGCTCAATTACCCCGATTTCATCCTCCTGACGTATTTCAGACAGGGTAATCGGCACACCAACCTGGCTGTTATAATTTCCCGGAGTCTTATACACCCGGTAACGGGCTGAAAGGGCCGCAGCCACCATCTCACGGGTCGTTGTCTTTCCCACGCTCCCGGTAATACCCACCAGCGGAAGGGAATTTCTCTCCCTGAACCAGCTTCCCATGCGCTGCAGGGCCTCCTTTGTATCCTCCACGGCAATCCATGCCTGTTCGCCCTCTGCTGTCTGATGCTCACTGGTCAGTACTGCTCCTGCCTTTGCCTTAAGCACCTGAGAGAGAAAACGGTGTGCATCCTGTCTCGCCCCAATCAGCGGGACAAACACATCCCCCTCTTTCACCTCGCGCGAATCCAGACGAATATGTGAAAGAAACGCCTCCTTCTTTCCGCAGAGCAGCCTGCCCCCGCAGGCCTCGACTAAATCCCCTACCGTAATCTTTTCCATACAGCAAACTCACTTCCTGCCTTTATTTTAATTCCTGCCTTAAACACACATTCTGTCTTAGGGCGTGTCTGATCATTCATTCCCATCCATTTTATTTGCCTTTGCCGTTTCCAGCGGCAACACCTGTCCGCGCCTGCTTTACGGTCTCGTCCACCACTTCCCTGTCCAAAAAGTGTGTCCTGACTCCGTTCACTTCCTGATAATCCTCATGTCCTTTCCCAATCACAGCAATCATATCGCCCTTCTGCGCATGCGTCACAGCGTAAACAATCGCCTCTTTCCGGTCAGGGATTTCCAGATACTTTCCTCCTGTGGGAATCAGCGCTGACTTAATATCCTCAAGAATATCCTCCACCCGCTCATACCGCGAGTTATCTGCTGTCAAAATACTTAAATCTGCCAGCTTTCCTGCCATTTCCCCCATGGCATATCTTCTTTCCTTTGCCCGGTTTCCGCCGCAGCCAAACACAACCACCAGCCGCGCAGGATGATAATCCCTAAGTGTTGTTAAAAGACTTTCCATACTGACCGCATTATGCGCATAGTCAATAATCACCCGAATATCTTCCGAAGCATAGGCAATCTCCATCCGGCCGTCCACATGAATTTTTTCCAGAGCAGTGCACAGCTTATCCTGGGGAAGTCCTGCCAAACTGCACACGCTTAAGGCCGCCACTGCATTTTCCACATTAAACCGGCCCGGAATCCCCACCCGGATATTGCCCGAAAGACGGCCCTTCATGGAAAACTCCAGCCCCACAAAGTCTTTTTCCGCAAGATAACCGATATCTTCCGCACAAAAATCAGCGCCGCCCGTTAAGCTGTACCCATACACAGGGCAAAGGGCATTTTCTGCCGCCTTAGCCACGAACTTATCATCGAGATTGGCAATCCCTGTGCGGCTTTGCTTAAAAATCGCAGACTTGCAGCGAAAATATTCCTCAAAATTTTCATGCTCATCCGGCCCGATATGATCCGGAGTAATATTGGTAAAAATTCCATAATCAAAAAGAATCCCATCGGTGCGGTGCATCTTTACTGCCTGCGAAGAAACCTCCATCACCATATATTCACACCCCGCCTCAAGCATCTGGGAAAAATACCAGTGAAGCTGATAGGATTCCGGTGTTGTATTCCTCGTCGTCTCAAAGGTTCCGGGAAAAGAGACGCCATTTGTGCCAATCATGCCCACCTTCTTCCCGCAGGAAGTCAGCGCTGCCTTAATCATATGTGTCGTTGTCGTCTTTCCCTTGGTCCCGGTTACGCCAATGGTAATCATTTTTCTCGCCGGAAACCCAAACCGTGCAGCCGAAAGGTGGGCTAAAGCCTCCCTGCCATTTTCCACTAAAACCACAGTCGCATCTTCGGGAAGGCTAACCGGGCGCTCGGTAACAAACACCCGGACACCCGCTGTATACACCTGGGAACAAAATTCATGGGAATCCACGCGGCTCCCCGCCATTGCCACAAATACAGCCCCCTCACACGCCCTGCGGGAATCATAAACCACCTCACTAACCTCTGTCTCCAGACTTCCCTGAAGCACCTGGCAACGTATATCCTCAAGCCAATCCTTAAACACCATAGGAACCAACGCCCTCCCTTCTTTGTCTGTCACAGGGTCAAAACAATCCCGTAATCTTCCCGTCCTCACTGACATCAATGCCATCTGCCGCCGGCTGTTTAGGAAGCCCCGGCATGGTCATAATTGCTCCGGTCAGCACCACCATAAACCCTGCGCCTGCTGACACATAGGCATCCCGCACCTGAATCGTGAAGTTTTCGGGTCTGCCCAGCTTCGTCTGGTCATCTGACAGGGAATACTGCGTTTTTGCCATACATACCGGCATCGAACCAAAACCCATCTCCTCTGCTTTTTTCAGCGCCTTCTCTGCCGCAGGGCTGTAGCTCACACCATCTGCCCCGTAGATTTCCTTTGCCACGATTTCAATCTTGTCCTTTAAGCTGGCCTCATCCAGGTAAATCGGTGCAAAATAGCTTTCCTTTGTATCAAGGGTCTCCACTACCTTTTCAGCCAAGGCCAGTCCGCCCTCGCCGCCCTTGGCCCAAACCTCAGAAAGGGCAAACTCGCAGCCCCGTTTTTCGCAGAACTCCTTGATGAATGTGTATTCTGCCTGGGTGTCTGTTATGAAAGAATTTAAGGTAACAACAACCGGAACCCCATATTTCTGCAGATTTTCAATGTGCTTTTCCAGGTTGACAATGCCTTTGGCCAGCGCTTCGAGATTTTCCTGGGACAATTCATTTTTCAAAACCCCGCCGTTATATTTTAATGCCCTGACCGTAGCCACCAGCACAATCGCATCCGGCTTTAAGCCTGCCATCCGGCATTTAATATCCAAAAACTTCTCTGCGCCCAAATCTGCGCCAAACCCGGCTTCTGTCACCGTGATATCCGCCAGCTTCAGGGCTGTCCGCGTGGCGCGGACACTGTTGCACCCATGGGCAATATTGGCAAACGGACCGCCGTGCACTAAGGCACCTGTGTGCTCTAAGGTCTGGATTAAATTTGGTTTTAAGGCATCCTTTAACAATGCAGCCATTGCCCCAACTGCATTTAACTGTGCTGCCGTCACCGGCTCGCCTGCATAGTTATAGGCGACAATAATCCGGCCCAGCCTTTCCTTTAAATCCTTCATATTATCTGCCAGACAGAGAATTGCCATAATCTCCGAGGCCACGGTAATTACAAAATGGTCCTCACGCACAAAGCCGTCCGGCTTTGCCCCCAGGCCCACCACAACATTGCGCAGCACCCGGTCATTCATATCGAGACAGCGCTTCCATAAAATCTGCCTTGTATCAATCCCCAGCGCATTGCCCTGCTGGATATGATTATCTAAAAGTGCGGCAAGCAGGTTGTTCGCCGAGGTAATTGCATGAAAATCTCCGGTAAAATGAAGGTTTAAATCCTCCATGGGAACCACCTGAGCATAACCGCCGCCCGCTGCTCCCCCCTTAATACCAAAGCAAGGCCCAAGCGAGGGCTCCCTGAGGGCAATTATTGCCTTCTTCCCCAGTTTTGCCAGCGCCTGCCCCAGCCCTACGGTAGTCGTGGTCTTTCCCTCGCCGGCAGGGGTGGGGTTAATCGCTGTTACTAAAACCAGCTTTCCATCCGGCCTGTCCTTCACCTTCTCCCAAAGCTCGTCCGTCAGCTTGGCCTTATATTTGCCGTAAAGCTCCAGATCATCCTCTGTCATACCATAAGCCGCCGCCACCTCTTTAATGGGCAGCATCTTTGCTTCCTGTGCAATCTGAATATCTGTCTTCATTTTTCCTCCTTGTACCACCATCAACAAGCTTCCATTCCGGTTCCTGTTTTACTATTGCAGCATCTGTTCAAATTCCTCCATCGTCATCAGCACCTTTCTTGGCTTTGTGCCCTCTTCTTCGCCGACCACACCGGCGTCCGCCAGCTGATCCATAATCCGGGCTGCACGGTTAAAACCAATCTTAAAAACACGCTGAAGCATGCCGATAGAAGCCTTCTCTTTTTCAATAATAAACTTTCCTGCCTGGGCAAAATATTCATCGCGGCTGGTATCTGCCGCGGCAGACATTCCGTTCCCGGAAACTACTTTATTTTCCATCTCCGGGCTATAGTCCACAGTCAGGCCCTGCTCAGTTAAAAATTCCACCACATCAGATACTTCCTGATCCGACACAAAGGCCCCCTGCACCCGCTGCGGTTTGGGGATTCCTGAGGGGAAGAACAGCATATCGCCCTTTCCCAAAAGCTTTTCCGCTCCGTTCATATCAATAATCGTCCGGGAATCCACACCGGAAGATACGGCAAAGGCAATCCGCGAAGGTACATTTGCCTTAATCAGACCAGTAATAACGTTAACCGAAGGTCTCTGTGTGGCAATGACCAGATGGATTCCCGCTGCACGCGCCAGCTGCGCCAGACGGCAGATAGCGTCCTCCACCTCGCCGGGAACCACCATCATTAAATCGGCAAGCTCGTCAATAATAATCACAATCTGCGGCATTTTCTGCGGCCTCTCCTCTTCGGGAAGCCCGTTCATCAGCTTAATTTTTTCATTATAACCCTGGAGATTTCGCACATTATACTGTGCAAACTTCCGGTAGCGGTCCTCCATCTCCGCAACTGCCCAGTTTAAGGCGCCCGAAGCCTTCTTCGGGTCAGTAACCACAGGAATTAACAGGTGAGGGATACCATTATACACACTTAATTCCACCACCTTGGGGTCCACCATAATCAGCTTGACATCCTCTGGATCTGCCTTAAAAATAATGCTCATAATTAATGTATTAATACACACCGACTTACCTGATCCCGTAGCGCCCGCAATCAAAAGATGGGGCATTTTCCCAATATCGGTAATCACCGGCTGCCCGCCGATGTCCTTTCCCACGGCAAAGGCCAGCTTCGACTTGCACTCCGAAAAGCCCTCCGCCTCCAGCAAATCCCGCAGATAAACCATCGCTGTCTCTTTATTGGGAACCTCAATTCCCACTGCGGATTTACCGGGAATCGGCGCCTCGATACGGATCTCCGCCGCCGCCAGACTTAACTTAATATCATCGGTCAGACTGACAATTTTACTTACCTTAACCCCCTGCTCAGGGTGCAGCTCATACCGGGTAACGGAGGGTCCGCAGCTAATATTCGTCACCGTAACCCCTACACCAAAGTTCTTAAGCGTCTGCTGCAGCTTAATCGCTGTTTCCTTATATTCCTGATCCGAAAAGGCACCTGCACTGCGGTTTCCCCTCTGCAAAAGGGAGGTCGGCGGAAAGATATAATCTTTCTTCACCACAGGCTCCGGTCGCCTTATCTGCGCCCTGGCAGCCGCCCCCGGATCATCCTGCGCCGCTTCTTCTCTGCGCTGCTCAAGTTTCTTGTGCAAAAGCTCTGTCTCTGTCTCAATCACCTTCCCCGAAGCTGTCACCACCCGTTTTGGCTCCTCCGGCACAAAAATACTCTCCTTATTCGCCAAAACACCAATATCTTCCCATTCTTCGTCATCATCTATTACTTCTCCATCCTCAGCCCAGGTATGATCTTCTTCCACAGACCCGGCGGCAGATACTTCCAGCAAATCATCTTCTGCCCCCTCTTCTGTAACCTCTGTATTGGGATACGGGGAAACAGGGTCTGGTAAGGAATTTTCCTCTGTTTTTTGCCCGCGCAGATAGCGCTCATCCTCGGCAAAACCATCCTCGTCCAGAAAAAGCTCATCATCCTGATAATCCGAATCCAGAAAATCTTCACTTTCCGGCGATTCATCCAAAGAGCTCTCCAAAGGCTCCCTGGTCTGCCCGCTTTCCACCCAATCCGTTCCCGCCAAAGACTCTTCCAAATCCGAAATCGACATATCTAATTCTTCTAATGTCTTTAACTCCCGGCGTGCATAGAGCGGCTCATTTTTTCTGTTCACAGAAACTGTCTTTTCCGATAAAGCCCCCCTGTGGTTTCGCCCGGTAAACGAAAGAATACTCTCCTGCGGCCTTTCCTTCTCCTCCTCTTTATCTTCATCAAAAGGCGCCGGCTCCACAAACTCCGGCGGAACCTCAATTCTTCCCGAAAATACATCCGCTGACGACGGTGTATTTCCCGTCATCGCTAAATCCTGCATCACCTGGTTTGCCCCGGCATCATGACAAATTCCGGCATCTGGCATATTTTCTGCTACCATTTTGGGTTCTGGCGCAGCCGACACGGTCTCAGCCTTCCTGTATCCCGCCCTAAAGCCTCTCGTGGCCTTTGCATCAGCCGCCGTCACAGAGACTGCTGCTGTATTTGGCACAGCGCCCGAAGCGTATCCTGGCATCCCCACTTCCAACACACTGCCTGCGCCATATCCCGGCATCCCAGCTTCCGGCACACTGCCTGCACCATATCCCGGTACTCCCACTTCCGGTACGGCTGCACCAACCATTCCAGCTCCTGTCCGGTTTCCAGACACTATCCCCAGCCCCTGTGCTAATCCGCTCTCAGCAGGCATTCCCGGATAAGCACTGCCTCCCGAAACATCCCCTCTGTCTTCGCCTTCAAAAGAAATATCGCTATGTACGCCTCCCATGCCTCCGTGAATCTTAATTGAACCAAAATCAACGCCCCGGACCACTTTATCTTCCCGTCCTCTGCGCCGTTCTTCCTGTATTTCCTGCCACTCCTCTTTCCTTCGGGCGACATCCTCCTTCGCGTGCTGGTAAGCCCTTCCGCTTCCCCGCTTCACTGCATTAACCACCGACTTTTCGGTAATAACCACACAGCAGATAATCAAAAGGGCAATCAGCAGAAGGTAGGTCCCAATATTTCCCACAACCGCCCGCAGCATAGACGACAGACATCCTCCAATCAGCCCGCCGCCTCTGCCGCTTAAACTGGATTCCTGGTAGAAGGCTAAAATCCCGTCGCCCTCCGCCGGCCAAAACCCAAAAATCATCTGCGCCAGCCCACAGACCGTAATCACAACACCAGTAACACCCGACAGCTTAATTACTGCCTTAAGGCTTCCCGCATTTGACACATAAAAGCTGATTCCCATAAACAGCAAAACGGGAAACACATAGCCCACTGCGCCAAATAATCCAAGCTGTACGCCCCGCAGGAAGTCACCAACCACACCACATAAATGAAAATTACTGAGAAATAAAAGAACTGCAGCAGCCAGCGATACAATGATTAACACTTCTCCGCGTAAAAACTCCGGTATCTCCTGAACCTCCTGTACTCTTCCTGTTCTCCCCGTACCGGACTTACCCTTTCCGGTCGTTCTTTTTTTACTTCCCTGTGCCACGCAACAAGCCTCCAAATCCTTGCAAAATAAAATCAATAATCGTTTTTTAAAAACTGCGACTGTTCACATCGTTCACAGCAAGAACACAGACCTACGTGAACAGAAACCAAAAACCTACCATTGACAGTATACAAAAATTTAGTTGAAAATGCAACCAAGGATTTCAAAACCCCCCTACCCCATCATCTCATGAAGCTTCTTAAGTGCCTCCTTAATCCCCCCAACCTCGTCAATCAGACCTTCTTTTACAGCTTCCTCCCCCACCAGAACAGTACCCAGATCCTTCGTCAGCATCTTGGTGTTGTGCATTAAAAGCTTTAGCTGATCGTAGGCAATTTTCGCATGCTCCGACACAAAACGCAGGATGCGATCCTGAATCATCTCAAAATAGTCATAAGTTCTTGACGTTCCAATCACCATCCCGCTCATCCGCACCGGATGCACCATCATGGTTCCGGTTGGCACAATAAAGGAATAATCGGATGCCACCGCCAGAGGAACCCCGATGGAATGGCTTCCGCCAAGAACCAGGGAAACCGAAGGAATACTTAAGGAAGCAATCATCTCCGCAATCGCAAGCCCTGCATCCACATCTCCTCCTGAAGTATTTAAGAGTACCAAAAGCCCCCCTATCTGATCGTCATCTTCAATCTGCGCAAGCTTGGGGAGAACATGGTCGTACTTCGTCGTCTTGCTGTTTCCTGACGCATTTTCATGACCTTCCACCTCGCCGATAATACTAAGAAGGTGAATCCCTTTCCTGCCTTTTCCTTCTTCTAATGTTACCTGACCTAATTCTTCCATCTCCTGATCATCATTGCTAAGTCCTTCCTGACCCATATATTTCCCTGCCTTTCCTGTGCCTTCCTTATGGTTTTTATGCTTTTGTTGTTTACTTTTGTGATTTATTTATATCAGTATGCAGCAGAAATTTGGTTTTTATTCCAGCCGCAAATAAAAAAGTGTCTGGCAAGCCGGACTCTTGCGCCGGAGCGCGTCTGTGTCAGCAGACATTTTCCTTAGGAGCGGAGTGCGCATCCCCCGGAGGGTTTTTGCTTTATAGGACGCAATTTCCTATCAACCTTCATGCGCCCACAAGCAGTCATACCACCATAAATGAGATTCTGCCGGGCGCACTTGGAATACCTGAACTTAGACCGCCTAATCGGCGGTGAACT
>CAJUDX010000022.1 GCA_910584785.1 uncultured Lachnospiraceae bacterium
ATCACTCACCCGGTTATCCTGCATTGCCTTAATTACCTTTAACTGATTGATTTCCGCCCGCCGGTCAATTTCAGCAAACCGTTCGGCAAGTCGGTTTTCGATGCGAAGGCAGAAATCCAGCACTTCCTCCCGGATTCCCATTTGCTGGTAGATTTCCTTAATTTCTATCGCTTCATCCCTGTTTTGATTCATGATGTCTTGATTCATTGTTTTATCACCTTTTTACAATATTCTTTATCTTCATTTATCATTTGTCTCCATTTTTATTTTCTTTTCTATTTTGCACATTCCAGGGCAAAATGTCAATTTTTTTTCATTACGTAATTCTTAATTTTTTTACTTTCTTAGCATTTCTTCAACATTTTTTCAGCAAAAAGGAGAGGCAGCACCAAAATGGTGCTCTCCTCTCCCTTACATTGGAAATGGATACAGTTCGTCAGCAGGCTTTCCGAAACTGTCATTTTATTGTTTATATTTCTCTGCCATCTCTTCCAGAGGAAGAAGCCCTTCAAGTTCATCCATCATCCGATGATAGCCTAAGCGGTCCAGTTCTGCCAAGTAGTCGCCCCAGGTCGCGTCCACATCGGTCTGTCCTAAAATGGCCTGTGTCCGGTAGCTTGCCACATAGGCTTCCAAATCGCCGCTGATTTCCTGGAAAATCTTCTCGTACCCTGTCTCGTTGGCAAGGTCTGCTTTATAAGGCGGGCGCTGCCATTTCAGCCAGGTTCCGTTCTCACTTTCTGACCAGTATTTCCCTCCTGACTGGAAAAGTTCCTCCTCACCTACCCAGCGGGTTACATCCTCTGTCTGCCCAAACTGACTGAAACTCCATGTTCCCTTATCGCCGGAATTTAACTTATTTATCTTTACCGGAGCATCGTTGGCCTCATCCCACTTCCAGTCCACATCCTTTTCTCCGAAAAACAGGCTGACCTTCGTGTCTCTGTCCCCTGCCCCAAAGATCGTATAATTGAAAAATTCCAGAATCTTAGCAAGCTTCTCGTCGTCCACATTGGCATTGACATAAAATTTTCCATATGCCGGCGTGGGATTAACCACAGCCATCACTTCGCCGCCATCCGGCTTAATTCCCGGTGTTGCTAAAAGCTTTGCTTCAGGATCGCGATCCAAAAGGGTAAGCGGAGGCCGGTCCATCGCCCAGCTATTTAAGGTATTCATCGAGGTAAGCCAGTAGCCGCAGGCGCCAGTATTGACCTTATCCCATCCCACGGTGCGGTCATTACTGATAATCTCAGGATCTAAAAGGTTTCTTGCATATAATTCCTGGAAGCCCTTTAAAAATTCCCTGTATTCATCCATAACATAGCACTGTTCTGCCCTTCCATTCACCTCATTAATATCTCTGGTAAAGCCATAAGCCGAGTAAAACTGTCCAATCTGCCCGATTCCCCAATCTGGTGCAGCAGCACCCAACGTATCATTTTTTCCGTTTCCATCCGGGTCCTGGTTAACGAAGGCATCCATAATTTCAATAAATTTGCTTAGTTCGATACCGTCATCCGCCACATAAAGCCGGTCAGAAACCTGCTCTACATTGACACCCAAATCGATACCCAGCTTTTCTATCCAGTCATAGCGATAGAAATCCCCAGGTAAATAATAATCCACAAACTGGAAGGTCAAACCTGCAAGACAGATAAACTCATCCTCATTTTCAGGATTTAACACCATCTTGTAGATTAAGGGATTTTTCTCATAATATTCGATTAGGGTTGGACAATATTTTTCTACCATGGATCGGGGAATTGTGCGGATAAGCTCCTGTTCCTGCATCCAGCTTGGCGTTTTGGATTCGGTCCACATGCAGTCCGGCATTTCCCCGGAAGCAAGCAAAAGATCAATGGTATCCACCGTTTCAGCCTTTTCTACTGTCAGATTGATATTTAAGGCATCTTCAATCATCCTTTCCGCAAACGATCCATCTTCATAATCGGAAAAGCACCACTGTCCGGTATAGGTAATGTCGTATGTCTTATTCGGATCTGGATCTGCTTTTCCTTCACCGCCTGCGGATGCTGCTTTATTGGATGAGCCTGAACATCCCGATAGGACAAGAACCGCACATAAGGTTAAGGGCAGCACTTTTTTTCCTGTTTTTTTCATCATTGTTTCCTCCCCCTGTGATATTGGATAACCTGATTATAAGCAATAGCAGGAATTACGTCCATGAACAGGATAGGATGGATTATGCACAAAATGATACACTTTTTCATCAGAACAGACATTCAGCGGATAATCTTATTCTATGACTTAATTTCTTCTAACAATCGTCCCACCGAAGTTCCTAATTCGTGAACTAATCTTTTAGTATCTTCACAATATAATTTTGCCTGTTCAATTGCAGTAGGAATAAGAGGAAGAAATTTTTCAAATTTTATTTTATTTCCTTTGGCATAGCCCTCTGCATGTCTGGATACTAAGATTTCAAGATATTTTTTATCTTTTGAAACATCGGTAAACAATTGGTGTCTTAAATTCTTTTTATTTTCAAGAAGCATTTTTGCTGAATATTGTTGAATCTCAGGGAAATGCATCAAAAGCCACAATTCAAAATTTGGATTGGAAATTACGATTTCAATAGGATATTGCTCACATAAAGCAAAGATTTCATCGATTGTCTCATCAAGGTTTCGATAATCCCTGTCAAAAATAACACACACACGATCTATCTCTGCATCATAATTATCCCATTTACATAATTCGTTTCTTTTATTTTCTGGAATTGCATGTCCATCTTGATCAATGTATCCCATTTGTACCAAACATGCATGAATTAACTGTAAGGGATGGCTAAGTGTTTCCTGCCCTTTTTCTTTTTCAATCACCTCAATGCGAACATCATTTTTTATTTGCAATTTAGCTTTGTTATTTCGAATCCCACGAAAATAAGACTCTTCGGTTGCTCCTTCAGAAACACAATAAAAACACATTCTGACAGGAATGCTGTCTGTTTCGTCGGCATAATTAAATTTTTTGGGGGTTCTTAAATTCAATTTTTTCATTCTTTATTTCTCCCCCAAATATATTCAAAATCTTTGAATACAGGCACAGCACCATACCTGCCGGCAAGATAATCTTTGGCAACTGCCTTATCATATCTAATTTTAAATTTTTCTAATGTATACAAGCTTGTGGTATTATCCCGTTCTTTTTCAGCAAACCAAATTTCATCTCTTCGCAGGATTTTTAAATCCATTAAATTTGATTCATGTGTAGTTATAATTAATTGGGTACTTTTCCCTTCCGAAATTTTAAGAAAAGTCTCCACAAATTTAATTGTCATCTGCGGGTGAAGACTGCGGTCTAACTCATCAATGATAAACACCTTATCCTTATCATCATTTAAAAAAACGTCTAACAAATCAATCAGCCTTTGTGTTCCATCAGACTCTTCTCCATATTCATATTGGTTTTCATCCATTCCATGGCGAAACATTAATTTCGCAATCCGTTTTTTTCCTGTTTCTGTATAATCCAGCTCAAATAATGCCTTACCAAGGTTAAGAACACTTTTTATTTCATTCGTACTGCTTTTATCCAATTTCCGCAATATTTGGTTGGCGATATCCTCATTGGGAAAATACTCTTTAAATGCCGCTTCATTGATTTCACGCATACGGTAATCGGTTATACCTGTATCTAAATATTGTAAAATATTTACTAAAGATTCGTTATCCGTATCAAATAAAAAATAGCTTGCGCCAATTTCTGTTTCTGGATAAACAATCGTCAGTTTAACTTTAAACCAATCAAAAATTTGATTAAATAAGACAAAATCATCCTCTTCCATCTTACGCCTTTTAATTTCATGTAATAATAAGGTAGTATAAATCCGATTGGCATCTTTGATAAAGAAATGAAACTGTTCCCGGTTTTCCTGTTGACTAAATCTTCTCTCGTCAAAATAATATTGATTATTTTTCACAACTCTCTCAAAAATCACTTCTTCGTTATCTGCATTTAATTCATAAAGCCATTCGGAAAGCACAAAATTATTTTCCAAGTTTACTGTAAATCCATAGGCAAAACATTTATCTCCGATAGTAAACTCATATTCAAACAAGGTTGGTTGCTTTGCGTTTATCGCATTGTTTTTGCAATACTTATCATGGTAATCTGCACCATCCATCGTATTCAATAGTATTTTTTTTCCTGTATCAATTGCTTGGATTAGATTTGTTTTTCCTGATGCATTTGCCCCATAAATCGAAGAAAACTTTACTACCTTTCGTTCCTTATAAGACATAACTCTCTCCCTGTGCTGCTCGGAACATCCCGCGTAGAGATAATATTCTGTAGGAATAACTTTTCCGTTTTCGTCTGTCTGATGTCCAAATGACATAAAATTCGATATTGAAAATCTCATTAACATTCTCATCACCTCGCGGTTTTTTCTCTTTTTTACTGGATTATACCATGTTATATTTTCGATTATACCAATATTTACTCTAATACCAAGAGATTTTTTCTCAATTCCTCCTCCATATACGCCAACGCCCTTTCCCTGTCGCCAGAAAACGCCTCTAAATCAACCCACTGTACATCCCGTTCCCGTTTAAACCAGGTAAGCTGGCGTTTGGCAAAGTGTCTTGTATCCCGTTTTAAACGGTAAACCGCCTCCTCCAGGCTGCATTCCCCATCAAGATAATCCAGGATTTCCTTATATCCAAGCCCCTGCATCGAAACCATCCCGCGGTGGCAGCCCATTGCCTTAAGCCGTTTTACCTCATCCACCAACCCCTGTTCAAGCATCACATCCACCCGCTTCTCAATCCGGGCATAAAGCCTGCTCCGCTCGTCCGTTATCACATAGTAAACAAATGCAAACGGCGATTCCTTCTGTCTCTCTTCCTGATTATGCACTGAAATCTTTTCTCCCGTTTGCTGGTAATACTCCAGGGCGCGGATAACCCGCTTTACATTATGGCTGTGGATTACCTGCGCAGACTCCGGGTCCACCTTGGCTAGCTGCTGATGAAGGTGTTCGCATCCCTTTTCCCCAGCCAGGGCTTCCAGTTTTGCGCGAAGCTGATTTCCCTGAGGATTCTCCTTAAAATCAATATCATATAGCAAAGCCTGGATATAAAACCCCGTTCCTCCCGCAATCACCGGCACAGCGCCGCGGGCATAAATTTCCTCAAGCGCCTGTTTCGCCATCTGCTGAAAGACAACCACGTTAAACTCCTCCCAGGGTTCAAGCACATCAATCAAATAATGCGGAACCCCATCCATTTCTTTTTTTGTCACCTTAGCAGAACCGATATCCATGTGCCGGTATACCTGCATGGAATCTGCGCTGATAATCGCCCCACCGATAGACTTTGCCAGTTTAATGGACAACGCTGTCTTTCCCACTGCCGTAGGCCCGGTCAGTATCACCAGAGGCCGCTTTTCCATGATAAAGTTCCCCCTTTTTCTTTTTCCCATTCTATAATTCCTTTACACAATCCGCTTAAACTTCTTTTCCATCTCATACTTACTCATCGAGACAATCGTCGGCCTCCCATGAGGGCATGCGTAAGGATTTTCCATAGTTAAAAGCTGATCAATTAAGGCATCGGCCTCCCTTTCAGACATCACATGATTTCCCTTCACTGCCGCCTTACACGAAATCGAAGCCACATGTTCATAAATACTGTCCGGCTCTTTCATTACCCCATCATCCGAAAGCCCGTCTAACATTTCCAAAAGCAATTCCTTTCTGGCAATGGAAAAAAGATTTGCCGGAACCCCGCGCACCGCATATTCCATCCCGCCAAAGTGTTCAATTTCAAATCCTATCTTCAAAAAATACGTCAGATACCGTTTCAATAAAACCTCCTCTGCCGCACTTAAGGTAAGGATAATCGGCGGATTTAACATCTGTGTTCCAAAATCCCTGGTCTTTAATGCCCGCATCGTCTGCTCAAATAAAATTTTTTCATGTGCGGCGTGCTGGTCAATAATAAAAAGCTGATCACGGTACTCCACCAGCCAATACGTTGCAAACAGCTGTCCAATCAGCCGGTGTTTTTGTCTTGCCGCTTCCCCCAAAAACCGCTCCTCGAATAATTCCATCTGTATAGTCTTATCCCGCCCGGTTTCTAAGGCTTCTGTAGTTTCTGAGATTGCTGCAGTTTCTGGGACTCCTGCAGTTTCTGCAGCTAATGTTTCGGTTTCCAGCCGCAGTGGATTTAACCGCCTTATCTGTCCGTCGCCCCCTTCCTGCGCTGCAAACTGCCTTTCCCTCAAAAATCCATCCTTCGGCATGGTGGTCAATTGCTTTAAGGTTTGCTCATACAAACCCATCCTTTTTTGTTCAAAGGGCTCCGGGCTGGCAGCCAGCACTTTTGCTCTTAGCCGCTCCTCCTCTTTTTTCTCTGCTTTATCCGCAGCATCCGCTTCCACCTGCGGAATCAGCTCCTTATGCGCCAGGGCATGGGACACCGCCTGGTACACCATCTGAAAGAGCAATTCCCCGTCTCTAAACCGCAGTTCCATCTTCGTCGGATGTACATTAATATCCAGAAATTCCGGCTCAATCGTAAAATACAGCATCACAAACGGATACTTATGCTGAATCATAAAGGGTTTATATGCCTCCTCAATTGCCCTGGCAATCAATCCGCTTTTAATGAACCGCCCATTAATAAAATAATGTTCATAATTCCGGTTATTTCTGGCAATCACCGGCTTTCCCACAAACCCGGTAATCCGCATTTCTCCCACTTCTTCCTCCACATCCAAAAGATTTCCTGCAACCTCACGCCCAAAAATCGTATAGACCAAATCCTTTACCTTATGGTTTCCTGAAGTATACAGCTTATTTTGATTATTCTGGATAAAACGAATGGAAATTTCCGGGTGGGACATGGCAATTTTCTGCACCAGATCAGCCACATGCCCCCCTTCCGTAGCCGGAGCCTTTAAAAACTTTTTCCGGGCCGGGGTATTATAAAAAAGATTACGTGCAATAAAGGTCGTTCCCGCTGGAGCCCCTACTTCCTCCAGCCCCTTCTCTTTACCGCCCTCTATCTGATAGCGGAAACCAATCATCGCTTCCGGTGTTTTTGTAATCAGCTCCACCTGAGACACCGCCGCAATGCTGGCAAGCGCCTCCCCGCGAAACCCTAAAGAAGAAATAGTAAACAAATCCTCCACGGAATGAATCTTACTTGTTGCGTGGCGCAGGAAGGCCAGGGGAATTTCCTCCTGGGGAATCCCGCAGCCATTATCCGTCACCCGGATAAAAGAAATCCCGCCGTCTTTAATCTCAACCGTAATCGCTGTCGCCTTCGCGTCGATGGCATTTTCTAACAGCTCCTTAACCACCGAAGCCGGACGCTCCACCACCTCCCCGGCGGCTATTTTATTAATGGTATTTTGATCCAGTACCGTAATATTTGCCATCCCTGCCCCTTTCCCTTCCTGTTTTCTTCGCTTTTCTACAATTATTTCCCATCCCATCGATTCTTAAGTTTCGTCTGTAACCGGTAAAGGGTATTCAGCGCATCGATGGGTGTCATCTGCGAAATTTCCAGTTCGCCAAGTTCACGGATAATATCATCGTCCTTCACCGTATCAAACAGAGACATCTGCTGCAAATCCACCTCATCCGGTTTAGGCACGGCCTTTCTTGTCGGCACAGCTGCACCCGAACGGGCGATTTCCTTTGCCCGCACCGTGATATCTGCCCCGCTTAATTCCTCGGCAATCTCCTTAGCCCGTGCAATCACCGACGCCGGAACCCCGGCTAATTTAGCAACCTGGATACCATAACTCTTATCGGCTCCGCCCTTAATAATCCTCCGCAGAAAAACAATATCATCCCCCTGCTCCTTAACAGCAATACAGTAATTATTTACCCCGTTTATCGTCCCTTCCAGCTCTGTCAGTTCATGGTAATGTGTGGCAAATAAGGTCTTGGCTCCCAAAAGCTTCTGATTGCTGATATGCTCCACCACAGCCCATGCAATCGAAAGCCCGTCAAAAGTGCTCGTCCCCCGTCCGATTTCATCTAATACTAAAAGGCTGTTTTTTGTGGCGTTCCGCAAAATATTGGCAACCTCCGTCATTTCCACCATAAAGGTACTCTGCCCGCTTGCCAAATCGTCCGATGCGCCCACGCGGGTAAAAATCCGGTCACAGATACCGATATTGGCCTCATCTGCCGGGACAAAGCTTCCAATCTGCGCCATCAGCACAATTAACGCCACCTGCCGCATATATGTGGATTTTCCTGCCATATTGGGGCCGGTGATAATGGAAATCCTGTTCTTTCCATTATCTAGCTGTGTGTCATTGGCTACAAATAAATCATCCCGCATCATCTGCTCAACCACGGGATGACGCCCGTTTTTAATCTGAATTATCCCCTTTTCATTCATCTGCGGCTTAACATAATTATGACGGGTCGCAACCGCCGAAAGGGAGGCAAATACATCAACTCCGGCTAAGGCCTTTGCCGTCCGCTGAATCCGCAGAACTTCAGCGGCAATGGTATCCCGCACCTGACAGAAAAGCTCGTATTCCAGGGAAACCAGCTTTTCCTCGGCTCCCATAATAATATCTTCCAGTTCTTTAAGTTCATCCGTGGTATACCGCTCCCCGTTGACTAAGGTCTGCTTGCGGATAAAGTAGGAAGGCACCTGATTTTTAAATGAATTACTCACCTCAAAATAATAGCCGAACACCTTATTAAACTTTACCTTCAGCGTCTTAATCCCCGTCTTTTCCTTCTCCCTGGCTTCTAATTCCGCCAGCCAGGTCTTGCCTTCGGTCTTTGCATGGCGCAGCTTATCCGCCTCCTCGTTAAATCCATCTTTAAGGATGCCGCCGTCCCGAATCGAAATGGGAGGCTCCTCAATAATTGCCCGCTCAATCAAATCCCTAAGATCCTCCAGCGGGTCCAATTCCCCGGCAAACTGAGAAAGCAACGAGCTGGAAAATTCCCCCAGCAAATCTTTAATATAAGGAATCATCGCCAGAGAGTTTTTAAAGGCCAGCAAATCCCGCGGGTTCGCCGTCTTATAGCTGATCCTTCCAATTAACCGTTCCAAATCATACACCGGATGCAGATATTCGCAGATCTCTTCCCGCGAAATATAATTCATATTTAACTCCTGCACTGCTTCCTGGCGGGCATAAATCTCTTCCCGGTGAATCAGCGGCTGTTCGATATAACTGCGCAGCAGCCTGGCCCCCATGGCGGTCTTGGTCTTATCGAGCACCCACAAAAGACTTCCCCGCTTCTGCTTTTCCCTGAGGGTCTCTAATAGCTCCAGATTCCTCCTGGTCGAGGTATCAATCACCATAAACTGACCGACCTGGTACGGCGTGATGGTCGTCAGATGATCCAGGGTGCTCTTTTGCGTCTCATATAAGTACTGCATCACACAGCCTGCAGCAATCACACCCGTATCATAATCGCCAAGCCCCAGCCCGTCCAGACTTCCCACCCGGTAATGTTCCTTTAAAATCTTCCGGCAGGTCTCGTCGCCAAAAAAATGACTGTCCAGCGCAGAGACGGAGGTATGAAAACGCGCCTTCATCTCCTCCACATCCACGCCGGACATATAAAACGCCTCATTGCAGATAATTTCTGAGGGAGAAAACTTATGAATTTCATCCGATAAATCCCGCTCCGACCTTACCTCGGTCACAAAAAAGTCCCCTGTACTGATATCTGCGGCAGCAATGCCAAAGCTTTCTCCCACATAAACCAGGCCCATCAGGTAATTATTCCTCGTCTCGTCCAATGCCTGGACGCTGGTAATGGTTCCCGGCGTAACCACCCGGATAACCTCGCGCCGAACCAGTCCCTTGGTCTGCTTTGGGTCCTCCATCTGTTCAGCAATCGCCACCTTAAACCCTTTTTGCACCAGCCGATTCAAATAGGTATCCACAGCATGGAAAGGGACGCCGCACATGGGCGCCCGTTCCTCCAAGCCGCAATCCTTTCCCGTCAGGGTAATTTCCAAAGCCTTCGATGCAGTCAGCGCATCCTCAAAAAACATCTCATAAAAATCCCCCAGTCGATAAAATAAAATACAATCCGGGTACTGTTTCTTTGTCTCCAAATACTGGGTCATCATTGGTGTCATTCCAGCCATGAGCTACCTCACTTCTTTATCCTGTTTACTCTAATCTTAATTTAGGTTAATGTTTATCTTATCTTATTTTATCTTATTCAATCTGTTTGTCAACTTCACCTGTTTTTCTTCTGTTCTGCCAAATTCCCCAGATAATAAAATCCCTTAAACTCATCTAGGGATACCCGGACAATTTTTCCGATAAGCTCCTTTGTCCCTGGGAAATGCACCACCGTATTATTTCCCAGCCTGCCTGTCATCATACGATCGTCGTGGTCGTTTACCTCTTCCACCAAAACCTCCTGTACCGTGTGCACCTGACGCCCGGAAACCTTCGCTCCCGTCTCCTGTACCTTCTTTAACAGCCGGTCAAAACGCTCCTTCACCACATCCTCCGGCACCTGATTCTCCATCACAGCTGCCGGTGTGCCTGTCCGCTTTGAATAAATAAAAGTAAACGCACTGTCAAAACCCACCATACCCACCACATCCATCGTTTCCAGAAAATCCTCCTCGGTTTCCCCCGGAAAACCAACAATAATATCCGTGGTCAAAGAAATTTCCGGGATGGCTTGCTTAATCTTCTTCGCCAGTGCAATATACTGCTCCTTTGTATACTTACGGTTCATCGCTTTTAATATCCGGCTGCTCCCCGACTGCAGAGGAAGATGCAGATGAGGACAAATTTTCTTCGATGCCTTCATTACCGCAATTAATTCATCTGACAAATCCTTAGGATGGGAGGTCATAAACCGAATCCTTTTTATCCCCTCCACCTTCTCCACCTGCGTCAGAAGTTCGGCAAAAGAAATCGGATGCATTAAGGTCTTTCCATAAGAATTTACATTCTGCCCCAAGAGCATAATCTCCACCACGCCGTCCGCTGCCAGCCTTTCAACTTCCCGGATAATCTCCTCCGGCTGCCGGCTCCTCTCCCTTCCCCTCACATAGGGAACAATACAATAGCTGCAGAAATTATTGCAGCCAAACATAATATTTACCCCGGACTTAAACGGATACTTTCTTTCCGAGGGAAGGTTTTCCACAATTTTATCTGTCCCGTCCCAAACCTCAATTACTGGTTTTTTTCCTGACAGGCGAAGATACAAAAGCTCCGCCAGCTGGAAAATATTATGAGTGCCGAAAATCAAATCAACAAAAGGATAACTGCGCTTTAACTTGTCCACAACCTCCTTCTCCTGCATCATACAGCCGCAGAGGGCAATCAGCATTCCGGGATTTTTCTTCTTTTTCACTCCCAGCTGCCCCAGCCGCCCATAGACACGCAGATTTGCATTCTCACGCACCGTACAGGTATTATAAAGAACAAAATCCGCATCTTCCGAATCTGTCTCCACCATACCAATCCCTGACAAAACCGCCACCAGCTTTTCCGAATCCCTGGCGTTCATCTGGCACCCGAATGTTTGAGTAAAAAAGCATGGGCGACGACCATTTTTCCGTTCAAACTCGAAAACCCACTCCCGGCATTTTGCCATAAAGTAATACTGGCGGGCAGGTTCTTCGGTGGGCGATTCTGCATTAATATCTATCTTATCTAAATTAATTTCATTTTCCATTCTTCTTAGCTTTCCCTTCTAACCATCCTTCTCTTTATGCTGCTGTACCACCCGTTCAACAGAAAAAGAGGTAAATTACAATGATTATAACAGATGAATGAAAAAAAAGAAAGAAATTTTTAAAAGACCCCTGCCATCCCGGCAAGGGCCTTCATTATTAAATCATGCATCAGCAATTATTCCACCATAATCAGTTCATATTCCCTGGTTCCATACCCAAGTTCTGCAGCTGCTTCAATCGTATGGATTCCATGCAGTGATTCCACTCTCTGAAGGAAATGGTCACGGCCCGGATCATCCGACTGATAAATTAAATCCATACACGCCTGATCCAGCGCCACCGGATCGAGAGAAGATAAAATCCCAATATCCTTCATGCAGGGATCTTCTGCCACCGCGCAGCAGTCGCAGTCTACGGATAAATTGCAGACCATATTGACAAATGCGATTTTTTCCTTAAAGTATGCAACAATCGTACCGGCGGCATCTGCCATCGCCTCACAAAAAACATCCTGGGATGCCATATGATCCCATACAATCGTCTGATCATCGGTGAAACCGCCGGAATGAATCAGCGACTTACCCTCACTGCTGGCACAGCCAATCGCCAGCTGCTTTAACGCGCCGCCATAGCCGCCGGCAGGATGTCCCTTGAAATGAGAAAGCACCAGCATGGAATCATAATTGGCAATCGCTTTTCCCACGGCATTTTCCTTTAATACCTTTCCATTCTCCACCGGAAGTATAAGATCGGGCTTCCCGGCATCCATTAAATCCACAGAAAAATACTTGCTCCAGCCATGCTCTTTTATCAGCTCCCTGTGTTTTTCCGTCGAATTTCTTGCTCCGTCATAGGCAGTATTACACTCCACTACCGTCCCCTTTACCGCTTCCACCATGGGACGCATAAATTCCGGGCGCAGGTAATTTTGATTTCCCTTCTCACCGGAGTGAACCTTTACCGCAACCTTTCCCGGAAGTTCCTTTCCCAGCACCTGGTACATCTTAATGACAGCCTCCGGAGTAATTTCCCTTGTGAAATATACTTTTGCTTTTTCCATCGCCTTCACCTCGTTGTTTTCATGGAATTTTTATTACTATCTTTATTACTATCCCTAGTATAAAGAGATTTCCGGCAGATGTCAAATACGTGATTCTTTAATGCATTAATTAAAACGCTATTTTCCCTGCCCATAATAGGCATTTGGTCCGTGCTTGCGCATAAAATGCTTATCCAGCATGCATTTTGGGGTACGACAGTCGGCATTTGAATTTAACAGCTCAGTCATTAAATTCATTTTCGCCACCTCTTCCATCACCACAGCATGATATACTGCCTGTGCGGCATCCTTCCCCCAGGCAAATGGCCCATGGTTTTTGCAGAGTACTCCTGGTACATATACGGGATTTTTATCCTGAAAGACTTCAATAATACTTTTTCCCGTATTTTCCTCATACCCCGCTTCAATCTCTTCTGAAGTAAGATTCCTAGCACAGGGAATATCGCCATAAAAATAATCGGCATGGGTCGTTCCATAGCAGGGAATCGCCCGCCCGGCCTGTGCCCAGGCTGTTGCATGCGGTGAGTGTGTATGTACAATACCGCCAATTTCCGTAAAGGCCTTATATAATTCCAGGTGTGTAGGTGTATCCGATGAAGGATTTAATTCCCCCTCCACCCGATTGCCGTCAAGATCCATAACCACCAGCATTTGAGGCGTCAGCTCCTCATATTCCACCCCGCTTGGCTTAATGACAAACAGGCCCGCTTTCCGGTCAATCCCGCTGACATTTCCCCAGGTAAACGTGACAAGATTTCGGCGGGGAAGCTCCATATTCGCTTCCCAGACCGCTTGTTTTAACTCTTCTAACATCCTTTTTTCCTCTCTTTACCAGATCTGCTTTTTACCTGGCTGGCAGGCCTTTCCGATTCCTTCTTACTGGTCTGCCTGTGCTGGTAAATTATCCCTTCAGTGCTTCCACCGCTGCCCGTTCAATCGAAAGTCCTGCATGATACCGCTTCATAAATGCGGCAAAGCCTGCTGCCGCTTCACTGTCAGGTTCCTCCGTCAACCGCCCCTGTTTTTCTGCAAATACCTTATTTTCCAGGTAATCGCCAAGACTTTCCGCGTCCTTCTTCCACAGCCGGTAAGCTGCCAAAAGCGCACAGCCCCAGGCGCCGCCCTCTCCTGCGGTTTCCATCACCGTTACCGGAACCCCGGCAGCAGCAGCCAAAATTTTCTGCCCGACACCCTTTGTCTTAAACAAACCGCCGTGCCCTAACAGCATATCCAGCTTAACCTCTTCCTCCTGAAAAAGAATATCCAGCCCGGTTTTTAATGCGCCCAGGGAGGTATACAGATGGGTACGCATAAAGTTGGCCAGAGAAAACGGATGCTCAGGATGGCGGACAAAGAGCGGACGTCCCTCTTCAAGCCCCGTAATATGTTCGCCGGAGAAATAATTATATGCCAGCAGTCCGCCGCAGTCCGCTTCTCCCTCCATTGCCTTTTGATAAAGCGCCCCGAACAAATGTTCCGTCGCGACCTCCATTCCCATCATCTGGGCAAACTCGCCAAACAGCCCCACCCATGCATTTAAGTCCGAGGTACAGTTATTACAGTGCACCATCCCGACCAAATCACCGGAAGGAGTCGTCACCAGATCGATTTCCGGATGGACCTTTTTCAGCTCATGCTCTAACACCACCATGGCAAATACACTTGTCCCCGCGGATACATTTCCTGTGCGGACACGGACACTGTTTGTCGCTGTCATTCCCGTTCCTGCATCTCCCTCCGGAGGACACAGGGGAATACCCGCTTCCAATGTCCCTGTGGGATCTAACAGCCGGGCGCCTTCTTCACTTAACACGCCCGCATCCTCCCCCGCGACAAGGGCTTTGGGAAGGATATCCCTAAGTTTCCAGGGATAGTGCTTATCTGCAATCAACGCATCAAATTGATTCACCATTGCCTGATTAAAGTCATGGGTATGGATATCCGCCGGAAACATACCTGCCACATCGCCCATTCCCAAAACCTTCTGCCCGGTCAGCTTCCAGTGCACATAGCCTTCCAGCGTAATCATATAGTCAATCTGCGGAACATGTGGCTCATCTTTTAAGATGGCCTGATACAGATGGGCAATACTCCAGCGCTGCGGAACCGGATACTGAAATAGCTCTGTCAGTTTTTTTGAAGCCTCCATAGTCATGGTATTGCGCCAGGTTCGAAACGGCACCAAAAGTTTACCTTCCCGGTCAAACACCATGTAACCGTGCATCATTGCACTAATTCCTATGGCACCCGGACGGGTAAACACCTGTCCGTATCTTACCTTCACATCCTCTGCCAGCTTCTGGTAGGCCTCCCTCAGTCCGGTCCAGATATCTTCCAGGGTATAAGTCCAGACGCCGTCCGTCAGACGGTTTTCCCAGTCATGGTTTCCCGCGGCAATCGGCGAATGATCCGCCCCAATCAGCACCGCCTTTATCCGGGTGGAGCCAAGTTCAATCCCCAGCGCCGTTTTCCCTTCGTTAATCCACTGCACAATTGTTTCCTGTTTTGCTTTCATATGTTCCTCCTTCAGGTTGCCAGTTCGGCCCAAATGGACTTAACGATAAGCGGCTTTATTCCAGCGAAGTTCATTTTTCAGCCCGCGGATGGTGGTATCGCTGTCAATATACACTGCCTCAATGCCCATCGCCTCGGCCCAGTCACCCATCTGCTCGGCAGTTAAATCGTAAGAAAATGCCGTATGATGCGCGCCGCCAGCTAAGATCCAGCTCTCTGCGCCAACAGTAAGATTTGGCCTTGGCGTCCAGAATGCGGTTGCCACCGGAAGCTTAGGCATAGGCTTTTCCACCTTCTTGCAGTCCACTTCATTAATAATCAGCCGAAATCTTGTTCCTAAATCAATCAGCGAGGTGGCGATAGCCGGACCGGTTTTTGAAGTAAACACCAGCCTTGCCGGGTCTTCCCGGTCGCCCATGGACAGCGGGCAGACCTTAATCCCTATCGGGCCTTCCGCAATGGTAGGGCAGACCTCAAGCATGTGTGCCTGTAAAATCCCCTCCCTGCCCGGTACAAGATTATAGGTGTAATCCTCCATAAATGAGGTTCCCTTCGCATCCTTCATTCCCTGCGTCATTATCTTCATCAGCCGCACCATTGCCGCCGTTTTCCAGTCGCCCTCGGCGCCAAAGCCGTAGCCCTTTTCCATCAGACGCTGGATGGCAAGACCCGGAAGCTGTTTAAGTGCTCCCAAATCCCCAAAATGCGTAACAATAGCCTGGTAATCCTTATCCTGTAAAAAACGCTCAAATCCAAGCTCAATCCCTGCCTGCACCTCGACGTGGCGGCGAAATTCTTTCTCGTCCCTGCCCTCGGTAAGGAGATCGTATTTTGCATAATACTCCTCAACTAAAGTCTGAATATCCGCATTGGATACATCTTTGACATAGTCGGCAATCTCGTTCACCGGATAAGCATCCACCTCCCAGCCAAATTTAATCTGGGCTTCCACCTTATCGCCTTCAGTGACAGCAACATTGCGCATATTGTCCGCCACCCGGACAACGCGGATATGGCTGCTCTCCATAATCCCCACGGCTGTCCGCATCCACCCGGCAATCCTCTCCTGTACCCTTTTATCACTCCAGTGCCCCATAATCACCTTGCGCGGGATCTCCATCCTTGTCACCATATGACCATACTCGCGGTCGCCGTGCGCGGACTGGTTCTCATTCATAAAATCCATATCGATGGTGTCATACGGAATTTCCTGGTTAAACTGGGTATGGAAATGCAGCAGAGGCTTGCGAAATTCCTTTAACCCTAAAATCCACGATTTTGCCGGGGAAAACGTATGCATCCAGGTAATTACCCCGGCACAGTTTTCATCGCTGTTTGCCTCATTAAACAGACGGCGGATCGAAGTATTGTCGATTAAGGTCGGCTTCCATACCAGAGAAAACGGCAGAAGGCCGGACTGATTCATTGCCTCTGTAATGGCACGGGAATGTTCAGCAACCTTAGCCAGACATTCATCGCCATAAAGATCCTGTGAGCCTGCGGCAAACCAAAACTGATATTGTTTTTCTTTCATCATGATACTCTCCTTTTTGTGATAAATCAAGATACTTTACGGTCAAACCCTACCGTTTACGCGACAAAATTACACTTTGAATAATCAGGAATACACACAGCATCGCCGCCACCGTAATTCCTGTCCACCATGCCTGGTCGAGCCCGATGGAAGATACAATATTTTGAATCGTGCTTAACGACAACACGCCGACAAACGTTCCAAAGATATTTCCCACACCTCCGGTTAAAAGCGTTCCGCCGATAATGGATGAGGCAATGGCGTTCATCTCCATCCCGCTTGCATGGGAAGCCGAACCGGAACCCACATGCAAAAAGTACACATAACCGCCGATACCGGCTAACAGCCCGCACAGAAGATGGGATAAAAACCTAGTCTGCTTAACGTTAATGCCCAGCATCAGGGCACTCTGCCGGTTTCCGCCCACAGCGTAAAAGCTTCGCCCCAGTTTGGTATAGCGGAGGACGAAAAAGAGAATAAGGACAGTCAGCAGGGCAACCACCACGCCGATTTCCACATAGGCATTGACATATTTACCCAGCTTATTCACCGTGCCAAGTCCCGGAACATTAATCCGTGTTCCCTTTAAGGCAGCAAAGGCTTCATTGGCCACGTTAAAAGGGGCCGTATGAACGATAGTCGTCATCCCGCGGGCAAAGAACATTCCCGCCAGCGATACGATAAAGGGCTGGATATCCAGATAGGCAACCAGATAACCCTGAACCGCGCCAAACAGCAGACCGATTCCCAAAGCAAGCAGCAGGGAGGTAAATACATTTCCGCCCTGGTAGTCCAGATAAACCGCACAGCTCATGCTGACCAGGGCCACCACACCGCCCACGGAAATATCAATTCCGCCGGTAATCATAACAATACTCATCCCGCAGGATGTGATAATCAACGCCGCATTGGCATTTAAAATATTAAAAAAGGTCTGCGGCTTTAAAAAGCCTTTCTTTAAAAAGAGCATTGCTCCCAGATACATTACAACGAACACAACCACCGTGATCATCAGCAGGAGGTTCGTATCGGTCATTTTTATTTTTTTCCCTTTTGCCATATCAGCTGACCCCCTTTTGCTTTTTCATCACTTTAAGCAGTTTATCCTTTACCGTCGGTGCACTAAAAACCACCAGAAGGATAACCACAATGGCCTTGTAAGCTGGAAGTGCATCCGAAGAAACATTGAATTTATACAATGTCGTTGTTAAAAACTGAATGACATAGGCCCCGATGATAGAAGCCATAATATTAAACTTTCCGCCGCTTAACACGTTTCCGCCCAGGGCAACCGCAAGGATGGCGTCCATCTCGATATCCTTGGCGATAACGGAATAGTTGATGGTGGACAGGCGGCTGGTTTTGATCAAGCCGACCACAGCCACGCAAAGGCCCAGGATAACAAAGCTCAGCCACTTGATAAAGGTCGGATTTAAACCATTTAAGCGTGAAGAACTTGCATTAATTCCCACAGCCTGGGTGTAAAGGCCAAGGGTGGTAAACTTTAAGGCCAGCATAGTAAGGATAATGCACACCACAGCCAGAAAAAACGGCGTGGGAATCGGGATACCCGGAATAAAGCCGCCAAAGTAGGTAAAGGTCGGCTCAGTGATAATCGGCAGTTCATTATTATTAATCCATGCGGCAATCGAACGTCCCGCGGTGTATAAAATCAGGGTCGCTACCATGGGCTGGATATTAAAGACAGCCACCAAAACACCGTTAAAGGCGCCAAACAGCATTGCCACAACACATGCCGCCAGAAAGCCCACGATAATCGGAGCCTGAAGTGATCCGTCGCCGCCAAGGCCAACTAACACGCGAAGGATAACGGAGCCTGCGATAGCCACCGCTGCTCCCACGCTGATATCCTGCCCGCCGGAAGCAGCAGTTACTAAGGTCATGCCAATCGCCAGGATGGCTACCTCGGAGCCGTAGTCGAGAATCGTCATCAGATAACCCGTCAGTACCGGGTCGCCTGTACTGTTGTGTCCCAGGGTAATCTTAAAAAACGAAGGGTCAAGAATTAAGTTAAACAGCGCTAACAGCACTAACGCTGCAATAGGAATAAAAATCTGCCGGGATGCAAACAGGCTGTTTTTCTTTATCATTACATCTCACCTCCTGCAATAGTTTCCATAACCTTGGCCTGGGTCAGATCTGCACCGGAAAGTTCGCCAACCACCTTGCGGTCACGCATCACGACCAGACGTGAACAGGTTCTAAGCATTTCATCCGTTTCCGAAGAGATAAAGGTTACGCTCATTCCCTCCGAAGCAAGTTTCAGTACAAGTTTCTGGATTTCAATTTTCGTTCCGATATCAATTCCGCGGGTAGGTTCATCCAGGATAAGATATTCCGGGTGGGTTAGGAGCCACCGCCCCAGGATAACCTTCTGCTGGTTTCCGCCGGAGAGCGATTTAATCGGCGTATCCGCGGAAGCGGTTTTTACCTCTAGAAGTTTGATGTACTCGTCGGCAAACGCATTGGCTTCCGCCCTGGAAAATGGCTTAAAGAAGCCCCGAAGCACCTGGGCCGCCAGAATAATATTGTCACGCACCGAGAGATCGCCCACGATACCGTCAATCTTGCGATCCTCCGGCAGATAGGCAATGCCGTTTTTCATCGCGTCCAACGGCTTGGTCAGCTTAACTTCCCTGCCCTTCATCTTCACCTTGCCGCCGATAACCTTATCGGCACAGAAGATAGCACGTACACACTCGCTCCGCCCCGAACCCAAAAGCCCAGTAAACCCATTGACCTCTCCTTTTTTAATATGAAAATCAAAGGGCTTGATTCCTGCATCGCTCTGTAAGCCCTCTGCTTCAAAGACAACTTCTTCATCGCCGTGATAAATCTGGTTTTCGTCCTTGATCTCTTCCATGTCGTCAAGTTCCTTGCCCAGCATCTTTGCCACTAACTTGACCCTGGGAAGTTCTTCAATCACATACTCACCCACCAGCTGCCCGTCCCGAAGAACGGTAATCTTATCGCACACCTCGTAAACCTGATCCAAAAAGTGGGTAACAAAAATAATCCCCACACCCCGGCTGCGCAGATCGCGCATCAGGCCAAAGAGTTTCTCCACCTCAGACTCATCCAGGGAAGAAGTCGGCTCATCCAAAATCAGCACCTTGCAGTCCATATCCACGGCACGGGCAATCGCTACCATCTGCTGGATGGCGATGGAACAATCCGAGAGCTGCTGCGCTGCCTTTGCTGGTATCCCCAGGTTTTCCAGAATCTTATCTGCCTCCGCATTCATCTTTTTCCAGTTCGTCAGCACATCCTTTCCCCGACCGATATACATATTTTCTGCCACGGTCAGGTTCGGGCATAGGGTAATTTCCTGATATACCGTGCTGATGCCTAAGTTCTGAGCATCCTGCGGGGATTTAATTACAGCGGCTTTCTCCAGACCATCTAAAAAGATTTCTCCTCCATCCTTTTCATAAACACCGGTCAGCACCTTAATCAGTGTAGACTTTCCGGCTCCGTTCTCCCCCATCAGTGCGTGAATCTCCCCTTTGCACAGAGTAAAATCCACCCCCTGCAGTGCCTTGACTCCCGGAAAGGTTTTTACAATACCCTTCATCTCTAATACAGCATTCTTTTTCACCCGAAATGTCACCTCTTTCCATTTTCTCTTTTCAATCTTTTTTTATGACTTAACGCTTCATGGCTTGATCTTTCCAGGAAACAGGCGCAGACGTAGACATCCTTTGCTTATGCCACGCTGCGCCTGTGTTCATGCTATGTCAGCCAATAAAACATTCTTACTTATGTGCGTTCACGGTAACGTTTCAGCTGCTTAGATACCATAAGTATTTACATCATCTTCGGTGATTTCTTCTGCGTCAAAGCCCTTCTCATCCATGATAATGGTCTTTTCGGTGAGTTCTTCTCCGCTCATTACCTGCTTAATTACCTTGTCAATATAGGTAGCCTGGAACGGGTTGCACTGTCCGTCGTAATTCCAGTTTCCGGCAAGCAGTTCCTGTAACGCCCACTTATTGCAGTCAAAGCCCATAACAATAACGTCCTTGCCTACGCCGTGGGAGATATTGGCTTTATCCAAAGCAGCTACTGCACCTTTAGCCATATCGTCGTTTTCTGCATAGATAACGTTAAATTCTGTACCGGAGTCGATAACCGACTGTACAATCTGCTGTGCCTTTTCCGAGTTCCACTCTGCGGTCTGCTGAGTTACCAGGGTCCAGGAATCTTCAGCGGCTACCTTTGCATCCAGTGCACCGGTACGTCCCTGCTGTGCAGCGGAACCCATCACGCCCTGGATATGAATAATGTTATAGCTGTCAAGGCCCTGTCCGGCAAGCCAGTTAACTGCAGTTTCGCCTTCCTTATCCATATCGGATACGATGGATGCCAGGTAGAGATCCTCGCTTGCATCGATGGTACGGTCAAACAGGATAACACCGATTCCGGCGTCATTGGCATCCTGCAGTACGCTGTCCCAGCCGGAGGTATCTGCTGCGGATAAAAGAAGGAAGTCCACTTCATCCTGGATAAACTTCTGCGCCGCGGTAATCTGTTCATCATTCTTTAAGCTGTAGGCAAAGGATGCATCATAGCCGTTTTCTTTGGTAAACATCTTCTTTAAATCGGCGTCATTAGCTGTACGGTAGCCAGACTCATTCGGATCATTATTGATAATACCAACCTTAATCAGTTCGCCGTCACTCACAGGTGCTGCCGCTTCCTCAGCTTCAGATTCTGCCGGAACCTCTTCCTGTGCTGCCGTAGTCGTCTCAGCCTGCGCTGCTGTCGTTGCCTGCGTCTGCGCTGCTGTCGTTTCTGACGTTGAGGAACCGCCGCCGCATCCGGTAAGGCTTGCAGCTGCCATCGCTGCGGTCAACATTAAAGCAATTGTTCTTTTTTTCATGTTCTTTACCTCCACATTTTGTTCTAGTACAGGTTTTCCTCCTGTACCTAAAGTTTAACAGAAATGAAGCAATACGATCAATTTAATGACGATGTGCTCAGGATAATTCAGCAGTTATTTACAATACAACTTTTTGGTAGTATAATCAAAAAAGAATACAACTTTTTTTAAACGTGGATTTTCTTCCAAAATGGTAGAATAATTTACGATTTCAGATAAAGAAGTGATGGTTTTTAGATGATCTGACATTGTGCATTATGATGGTTTTTAAGGATACAGGTTATTATTTTCGGTTATTATTTAAAAAAATTATGCCAATGGTCAGAAGAAAGAAGGATGATTTTCTCTTTTCCCCTGTTGTTTTTCGTATTTTTTACGTTTTTTCAGGGGATCGTTTTCCTGTCCTTTTCAAACAATTGCTCAGGTTAACTATATGGCAGGAGGTTTTTATGCTAAAATACCAATGGCTGGTTAAACAGCTGACAACATTAATTCGGAAAAATATCCGCGATGGCATCACAAAACTCCCCGCCGAGCAGGAACTTTGTAAACGCTATCGTCTCAGTCGGCAAACTGTACGCATGGCGCTTAATGTTCTGGAGGAGGAAGGTTTTATTGTAAAAAAGCGGGGGAGCGGGTCATTTATCACGGGATATTTAGGACAGGCCCGCGGAAATGAAATCGGGCTTTTGGTGTATGATGATCAGGATTATATTTATCCGGGAATTATTCATGATATCCGAAAAGTTCTTGCACAGGACGGATTTAGCTGTACGGCCTGGGCCACGCAAAATGAGGTCAGCAGGGAACGTGAGCTGTTAAAGAATCTTTTAAAACAGACGCCCCGCGGATTAATTATTGAGGGATGCAAAACTGCACTGCCCAACCCCAACCTGGATCTTTACCGGCAGCTGATCAAAAAAGATTGTGAACTCCTCTTTTTATTTAACTATTACCCGGCGCTTGCCGATTGTCTTTACCTTAAGGGGGATAATTTTTCAGGAAGTTCTTTGCTGGTCCGCCATCTGGCTTCCCAGGGACATACCGCTATCGGCGGAATTTTTAAGGCGGATGATATGCAGGGAATCGAGCGTTACCAGGGCTTTGCCGAAACACTCTGCGAACTGGGACTGCCCCTGGTGGACAGCCGGATTTGCTGGTATTCGTCACGTGAGCTGGATAAGCTTTTATCGACTAGAAATACCCGGTTTTTAATGGAAATGGTACAGGAAAATCTTTCCTCCTGCACGGCAGTCGTCTGTTATAATGATATTATTGCCTACCACCTGATTAATGTGTTGATGCAGCTGGACTACCAGCTCCCGGAATCCATGGCAGTAACAGCATTTGATAACACCTATTTCAGCAACTCGGATATTCTGACCATTACCACGCTGTCCCACCATCCACATGAGATGGGGACAAAGGCCGCCCATATGCTGTTAAATAAAATCAAGGGGCTTCCTGTGCACGCCCAGGAAGCCCAGTGGTATTTGAACTTAAAGGAAAGCACCAGTGCCGCCCTGCCGAAGCAGCACCATTCCATCTACCCTTAACTTTTCTCCGCACGGTATTCCCGCGGATTCGATCCGGTAAGCTTGCGGAACACAAAACTAAAGTAATGGGAATCCCGGTAGCCTACCTCTTTGGCAATCTCGCCGGAAGGCCGGTCGGTCTGACGAAGCAGTTTTTTCGCCTTTTCAATCCGCCTTTCCGTGACATACTCGATAAAGGTTTTCTGCATGTTCTGGCTGAATATCGTGCTTAAATAATTAGGACTCATGCCGGTCTGCTCTGCCACTAAGCTCAGGGAAAGAGTTTCCTGGTCAAAGTGTTCATCGATATAGTCCAGGGCTTTTTTAAAAAGCTTATTCCCCTGATAAGTATTCAACTGATCGCGGATACGCATGGCAGTCTGAAGCATGGCGGTAAAGTATTCGCAGATATCTTCCTCGCTGTCATGAGCCTTTTGAACAAGCTGCTGAATTTCTTCCCTATACTCTGCCTGTTCAGCCCGAATCGCATCTAAAAAAGTAACCACTGCCACGCGGATATTGAAAAAAACATAACCGCGAAACATCATGGATTTTAATGCATTGCGGATATTGGCAAGATAGGAAGAGACAAAATCATGGATTTCATTCTCATTTCCTTTGGATAAAAAGTCACGGATAACCTCAGGGTCCATCTGCATCAGGTCCACGTTGCTCATCCCTTTTTCCTCCTGGCTGGATAAGCAGGAGGACAGGGTCTTTTCCGTAAGAATATGGGTGTTCGGCATTACAAAACGATAGGCGAAATAATGGCTGGCTGTCAGATAACACTGCGGCAGCATACTGAGCCGCTCCACTGCCTCCCCCACCGCAATATACCATCCGATACGGATTTCTTCGGGAAGGCATACCCTGCGGATATGCTCCAGGCTATTTTCTATCAGCTTTTCCATCTGGGCTTTTTCTGCCTTGACCAGAACCCCGTAGCTGTTGACATTTAAGCGGAACAGGATAAACTGCGGATGCCTGAGAAAATAATGAAAAATTTCATCCTGCCTGCGCATAAATACATTTTGGTCAGTTCGGGAAGGTTGTTTTTCTTTCTCATCAAGAGAAAATAGCAAGAGGTTATAGCAGGGTGCATCGATTTGCAGGGAAAGTCTGGCAGCCTCCTCGTACATTTCTTTTACAGAGAGCTTGCCATCCAGAACTTTTTCAAAAAAACGCCGCAGGGGGAATTGTTCAAATTCCTGCATCTCGTCCTGGAATTGCATCTGGTAATCCTTCTGCTCCATATCCTGCTCAATTTTTTCCTTCATCTCCAGCAAGACATTTCTAAGGGCGGCACGGGTAATCGGTTTTAGTAAATACTGGTCAACTCCGGCTACAATCGCACGGCGGGCGTATTCAAAATCATCATAGCCGCTGATAATAATAATTTTTATCCTTGGAAATTCTTCTTTTACGATTTCACTGAGGGAAAGGCCGTCCATAAATGGCATTTTAATATCCGTAATTAAAACATCCGGCATATGTTTGCGGATAAGGGGAAGGGCCATTTCTCCGTCGCTGGCTTCTCCGATAAAGCGGAAACCGTACTGTTCCCAGGGAATTTTATCGCGCAGTCCCTCACGTATTACACTTTCATCTTCTACCAGAAAAACTTTTAACATTACCATTCCTCTTTCTTTCGTTTTTTCTTCCTCTGTTTTTCCTTTACTTCTCTTTTTGCTTTTCGTTTAACCGCTCTCCCACATTTTCTGCGGTAAATACCCGTTCCGGGACGAAGTAAAGCTTGGCTACCGATTGCTGGGTTTCCATCCGCTTAATCACCTGTTCGACATACTCTCCCTGGTTGGGATTGCATTCAATGTCAGCAGCAATCAGGCCTTCTTCCACCAGCTTAAGGGCATTGTCCACAGCATCAAAGGAAATAATAATCATACCATCCTCTCCTCCAATCGGTCGACCGTCTTTTCGGATGGCTTCTAAGGCCCCAAAGGTCATATCATCGTTTTGGGAAATCAAAACGTCTATCCGTTCATAGCGGTTGAGCAGACGTTCCATCTCCTCCTCACCTTTTGCCGTTGTAAACTGGGCGTCAGCCTGTTCTAACAGATGCCAATTTTCATGAGTATCCGCCACCAAAGCAAAGCCCTCGGTTCGTCCAATGGTGGAGGTTGCCCCTTTTGTGCCCTGTAATACAACGATATGAATGGAATCGTCCTGACGATTTTGCCGAATAAGACATTCCTCAAGTGCTTCTCCCGCCATTCTCCCTTCATTGATAAAATCTGATCCAATCCAGCTGACATAAAGCGAATCATCCAAAATATTCACTTTGCGGTCAATCAGGATTACCGGGATGTTTGCTTCTTTGGCTTCCTGAAGCACAGTCTCCCAGCCGCTTTCGGTAATAGGCGAAAATACGATATAATCCACTCGCTGGGAAATAAAGCTGCGGAGGGCCTTGATCTGATTTTCCTGTTTCTGTCTTGCATTTTTAAACAGAAGAAAATAGCCATTTTCCTTAGTAAATACGTTTTGGATGGAAGCAGTATTTGCTGTTCTCCACACCGATTCACTGCCAACCTGTGATACGCCGACAACAATAAGGCTTTCATCTATCGGGGTAAGCATATCGCCCTCCGGCTTTTCCAGAGAAGTTCGCATACATCCGGTAAATATCCCTCCCATTAAACCCCACCCCGCAAAGAAAACGATGAAAACCAGGATGCGCCTGCCCCTTTTTCTGAATGTATCAATGTTCCTGCTTTTTATCTGGCACTGCATCCGCTCTCCAACTCCTCTCTTTCTTTAATGGCCGGGATGGTCAGCTCCACCATGGTTCCCTTTCCCTCCTCCGACTGAATTGCCATCCCGTAGGATGCACCAAAGTGCATATGAATGCGCTCATTGACATTGGCAAGGCCAAAACCCCGGCTGGTTTCACTGCAGGGTTGTTCAATCGCCTGCCTTAACTCCTCAAGATTTTTCTTATCCATGCCAACCCCGTTGTCGCAAACCGACAGGCAGAGAATCTTTCCCTCTTTTTTCGCTGTAATATGGATAAAACCTTTTGCCCGCTTATATTTAATACCGTGGTAAAGGGCATTTTCCACCAATGGCTGCAGGGTCAGCTTTAAGATTTGATAATCATACAGGGACGGATCGATTTGGATATGGTATTCGAGGATATCCCGGTAGCGCACGGCCTGAATTTCCAGATAGCTTTTAATGTGCTGGTGTTCTTCGCGCAGGGAGATAAATTCCTTCCCTTTGCTGAGAACCAGGCGGAAAAAATCCGAAAGAGCCACCACCATCCCAACCGCTTCATCCTCCTGATTTCCCTCGATAAGCCAGACAATCGTGTCCAGGGTATTGTAGAGGAAATGCGGATTGATTTGTTCCTGTAAAAGCCGCAGATCCAGCCAGCGCATCCTCTGTTCGTCCTCCTTGGTCTTAGTCAGGAGCATCTGCATCTTTTGTGCCATTTCATTAAAGCTGTTCGCCAGGATTGCAATCTCATCCCTGGAATTTACCTTAGCCTGTACGCTAAAGTCCCCCGCTGCAATTTTTTGCGTTGCATCGTAGAGAAGCTTTACCGGGCGGAGAATACCGGAGGTTACTAAGAATGTGACGGCAATTGTAGCAGCTGACAAAAGAGCAACTAACAGGGCGCAGATAATAATAAAATTTTGGATTTGACGATTTAGGTTATTATTAATTACCTCCATGCTTTTGGTCTGGTAGTAAATAAAATATTGAATATTTTCCTGAATAAGTTCAGTAAGAATATAGATGTTATTATCAAGCTTTTCAATGTTTTCATCATAGCGACCGCCGATGCGGATATTTTCCAGAACATCAACAACGCGCTTTTCCAGAGTATCTAAATTGCGCATCAGACTTTCCAGCCATACACGGCTTTCCGGGTCCGTGGTGATGTCCATTAACCTGGCAAAATCATCTCTAAGATCACGGATAAGAAGATAGGGGTCTTTTAAGGTTGCATCTTCGCCAAGATTTTCATACTCAACATAGCCCACCACAAGTTTATAAAGACTTTCATCCATTTCTTCCTTAAAGTTTAAGTTATAATTATTGGCAATAGTCAGGTTGCTCACAATCTTATCATAGGCGCGGCTGTAATTTGTCATAGAAAAGAGCAAAATAACGGCAAGGGTAAGGAAGGGAATGGTCGCAGCAGCGGCAAGGGCAAGGATTTTATTTCGGATAGAAAATTGAATGGATGGTTGTGGAATACGGGTTTTGGCAAAGGTAGGTGTAATCATGGCGGCCTGGCTTTCTTGGGGAGTATTATCCTTCTAAGCAATAAGGGAGTAAAGCCCATACTCACACAGGACAGGCCTTACTCCTTTTCGATGGTTATTTGCTTGAATTATAACAAAAAGATAATCCGATGTAAAGTACCTTACAAGTTTAATGCCAACTTCGCCGCCTCATAAATCGCTGCCTTTGCATCTGCTGCCTTTTTCCCGTCTCCAATCTGGTAAATATGCCCGCATTCCCCCATCGCTTCTGCTAAACGGGTATCCTCCCGATACCCCAGTGCCAGAATAATTGAGGAAAAACCATGCATTTCCAAATCTTTTCCATCCTTCGCAGCGCAAATTCCGTCCTCTTCTATCTTAAGCACCTTACATCCCGGAACAAATTCCACCTTTAATTTTTCCAGGCGTTCCAGCAAATTCTCCCTTGGTCTGGCTGGAGCAAGCGGCGCAATTTTATCCAGCATGTCCACAAGCGTAACCCGGTTTCCGTAGCCGGATAAAACCTCTGCAGTTTCTGCCCCCACAAGCCCTGCGCCGAGAACCAGAACCTTCTGATCGCAGAGCAGGGTCTTAAACGTTAAAACCTCCTCTGCCAGATAAACATTCTCCCTGTCTATCCCTTCTATTCCCGGTACAACAGGCTGGGCTCCGCAGGCTAAAATAATTTCATCAAACTCTTCCCTTTCCAAAAGCGCTTTATCCGCTGTGGTATGATAACAAAGATTAACTCCATACTTTTTACACAGGGCAGCATAGGTAGAAATTGTTTTTGCCAATTCCTGCTTCATCGGCGGTACTGCCGCCAGCCGGTACTGTCCTCCAGCAAAGGCTTCCTTCTCATACACGGTAACTTGATGTCCCCGTCGGCCAAGAACCCACGCCGCCATCAGTCCCGCAGGCCCGGCTCCGACAATCCCAATCCGTTTCACAGTTTCTGCCGGCTTTATTTCCCAAAGCTTTTCTTTGCCGCTGAACGGATTAATCATACAGGAAATTCCAAACCCTTCCTCAAACGAATTGGGATATAAGCAGCGCTGCATACAGCCTGTACAGGTAAAAATTTCATCCAGCCTGCCTTCCTTTATCTTATTGGGGAGATGCGGATCACAAACAGACTCCCTGCCCAAAGCTACAAAATCCATTGCCCCAGATGCAAGCGCCCCCAAAATCAGCGCCGGATCATTCATCCTTCCCACACCGATAACCGGTACCGAGACGGCCTCCTTCACCCGCTTAATGTTTGCCATATTAAATCCGCTGGAAGAATAATACGAATGGATGGCAATTCCATGGGAAACATGAATCGCATCTGCCCCAGCCGCTTCAAACAAAAGGCTCTGGGCAATAGCATCCTCAATTGTATTGCCCCCGTCGAAGCCTTCCTCGCCGCTGGTTCTTACACTTACCGGGAAATCTTTTCCACAAGCTGCCTTAATCCCATGAACAATCTCACAAACCAGCCTTGCCCGACCGCTGATCGAGCCGCCATACCGATCTGTCCTCTTATTTACACTCTTTGATAAAAACTGCGCCAGCAGATAGCCATGGGCTCCATGAACCTCAACCCCGTCAAACCCAGCCTTTTTCGCCCGCACCGCGGCGTCAATAAACTTCTGTTCAAGCTCCGAAATCTCTGCTTCGTCCAGTTCATGCACAGGAATCCGATTCACCTTATCCGGGATACTTCCCGCTCCCACTGCCATTAAACTGGTGCTTCCCTTTCCCTGAACCCTTCCCGCATGATGAAGCTGGGCAAATATCTTACTTCCATTGTCGTGAATCCTTTTTGTTAAACGGGAAAGCGATGGAATAAAACAATCATCATAAATCGCAGCCTGCATCGGGTAAGCCAGCCCTTCCTCACTGACACATAAAAACTCTGTGATCAAAAGCCCGAAGCCGCCCAGCGCGCGCTCTCCATAATAATGTAATGCCTGATCAGTAAAATAATGCCCGTCATCAGCATAATGGCTATTCATGGCGGGCATTATCAGGCGACTTTTAATTTCCAGCGAACCTATCCTGGCAGGTTGAAATAATTTTTCGTACATGGCAATTCCTTTCTGTAATGTCCTGATAAACCTTTATACTGTTATTCCAGCTTATCCGACAGAGCATACACTACCACCCCATTCAAAAACTCCCGCTTCACGTTTCCTTTCTCCACCCAATACTCTGCCATTGCCCGTACAAGCCGTTCAAATAAACTCACCCATTCAAAGTCATGCAGTGGAAAATGGTAGTGATAAGCTGCCCTTGTTATCAGCGCATCCAGTGAACATCCTTCTGTTGTAAATAAAGCTAAACATCCTTCTAATATCCGCAAAAACCGGCTTATATTCTCTTCAGCCACATCCCGAATATCCTTATATACCCCGCAGTGGGCAAGAATATACCTTGCATACCCATCGTAATGGCGAATTTCCTCTATCGTCTCAAGCGCCCTCTTCCAGTTCAGCATATAAAGCAGCCGATCCTTCCCGGAATTATCCGGGCTGAATACCGCATCCGCCAGATAAGCCACCCCGTCGGGTGTTACAAACCCCAGGTGACTGGATGCATGACCGGGAAGCTGAAGAATTTGAAAAACCGCATGTTCTACCTCAACCACCTTCTCCCACGGCGCAAATATCCGGTCAGCCCTGCATATCATTTCACCATAACTCTCCTGAATATCCCCAGGAGAATAGGAATAAAAGCAGGCTTTTAACCCTATGGTATCGCGGACCATTCCGGCGTCAGCCGCAGACATCACAATCTCCGCCCCAAACGTTTCCTGTAAAAAGCGGTTATTTTCCGTATGATCAAAATGGGCGTGGCTGCAAAGCACCGCGCGGATTTGGATTTGCTCTTGTTTCAGGTAATCAGTTAATTCCTGACGGATATGGTGGGAGCCGGAATCGATAAGCAGCCAGCGTTTATTTTCTAACTGATAAAAAGGAATACAGTTGCCTCCGGCAAAGAGGCAACCTGTATTTCCCAAAACTTGTTCGATATGAATCCTCATCTTTTATTTCCGACTCTCTTTAATTTCCCGAATCAATGCCGGGATAACCAACTTCAAATCGCCCACAACGGCATAATCGGCAAGATTAAAAATCGGAGCATCCGGGTCTTTATTAATTGCCACAATGGTATCCGATCCGCTCATCCCTGCCACATGCTGGATTGCGCCGGAGATGCCGCAGGCAATATAAAGCTTTGGCCCCACGGTTTTTCCCGTCTGCCCCACCTGATGAACATGACCAATCCAGTCCGAATCCACCGCTGCACGTGATGCGCCAACAACACCGCCCAGGAGATCGGCTAATTCCTTCAGCGGAGCAAATCCTTCCGGCCCGCCCACACCTCTTCCGCCGGCTACAATAACTTCTGCACTTTCCAGGTTGACATTTTCAGCATCCAGTTCGCGGATAACTTCAACCAGGCGGGTGCGGATTCTCTCCGCTGTGATGTGAATATCTTCGTTGATGATTTCCGGCTGATTTGCTTCATTTTTCTCGCCCTTTTTAAATACACCAGGGCGAACCGTTCCTATCTGCGGGCGGTGTTCAGGGCACATAATCGTTGCCAGAAGATTTCCGCCAAAGGTGGGGCGGGTCCAGGCAATGTTTCCGGTCTCTTCGTCATAATCCACCGCGGTACAATCCGCCGTAAGTCCCGTTTTTAAGCGGCAGGACAGACGTGGACCGACATCACGACCAACATTAGTTGCACCGATCATCATGGTCGTTGGGCCGTATTTGCTTACCAGCGCATAGAGTGCGTCGGCATAGGCATCCGTGGTATAATGCTGGTATTCCGGGCCGTCCACAACAATAATTTTATCTGCGCCGTAGGCAGCCGCTTCCTTTACCGCATTTTCTGTCTGGTAGCCCACAACGACGGCGCACAGGGCCCCTTTCTGGGCGTCGGCAAGCCTGCGTCCGGGATGAAGAAGCTCCAGACCGACGTTTCTCGCCGATCCGTCCTCTGCGGTTTCAATAAAAACCCATAAATCTCTGCTTAATGCTTCCATGCTCTTCTCCCTCCCCTACAGTAGATTTGCCGCGCTTAACACGTCGAAAAGTTTCTTTGCCGTATCTTCGGCGGTTTCCTCAATAATACGTATTCCACCCTGCTTTGGCGGCGGCGTAAAACTCTTCTTCACCTTAGTGGGAGAGCCCTTTAAGCCGATTTTTGTATCATCGACAGAAATATCGTTTACCGTCAGCGTGGTAATCACTGCCCGGTTAGCAGCCATCTTAGACTTAATGGTGGGGAAGCGCGGGTTAAAATTCGGCTTGGTCACGGTAATCACACAGGGCATTTTTGCTGCCAGGATTTCATAGCCCTCCCCGGTTTCCCGTTTTACCAGGATTTCATCGTTTTCTACCGCTGCCTCTATCGCATACGTAATCTGTGGGCAGTCCCTGTGCTCGGCAATCTCTGGGCCAACCTGGGCCGTATCGCCGTCGATGGCCTGTTTTCCGCAGAAAATCAAATCAAAGGGAGCATGTTCTGCTTCCAGCTTATCAATGGCACAGGTCAAGGTATAGCTGGTTGCCAGGGTATCCGCCCCGCCAAAGGCGCGGTCACTGACCAGGTAAGCTTTATCTGCGCCGACCGCCAGGCATTCCTTTAATGCTGCAACAGCCTGCGGCGGACCCATGCTTAAAACGGTAATGGTCGTTTCCGGCGTCTTATCCTTAATCCTTGCCGCAATTTCCAGCGCATAGGCGTCAAATGGATTGACAATGCTGGGAACCCCTGCACGGATTAAAGTATTGGTCACTGGATCGATCTTAATTTCGGTTGTATCTGGAACTTGTTTTACACAAACCAGTATATTCATTTTTACACCTCATCTTATCTTTTTTATCATCTGTTCCTACTCACCTTCGGGAGCTGCCCAGTACAGCATGGTTGCCATGCTGCCCACCTGACATACCGCGCCGTCCTGATTGATAATGGTATACTGAATATTTAAAATACCGCGATCCGGCTTGGATTTGGACTGCTTGGCCTCCAGCACCTCAATTTCACAGTGAATGGTATCCCCAATCTTAATGGCACCGACAAACTTCCACTCTGTACTCAGCGCAGCAATGGCAGAACCATCCACCAGTCCCATGCGTCCCCATAAACCGGTAGCAATCCCAGCCCCTAAAAGCCCATGGGCAATCCGGCTCTTAAAGGGAAGGCTTTCCGCATAGATCTTATCGGTGTGAATCGGATTATTATCGCCGGTAATCCCAGCAAATAAAACAACATCTGTCTCTGTAACTGTTCTGGACAGTGTGGTAAACTTATCGCCTACATGGAACTCATTTAAGTAATAAAACGAACGTTTCATTTTGCTTTACCTCCCAATTTTTCTATGATCATTTATATGGATAACTATCGTCTTTAATACTCCTTCAATACGGCTCTTCCCACCACCATACGGCAGATTTCCGAGGTTCCCTCACCGATCGTCAAAAGCTTGGCATCGCGGTACATGCGCTCCACCTGATAGTCATTGCACAGGCCGTAGCCGCCCATAATTTGTAAGCCCATATCGCAGACACGAACACACATTTCAGAACAAAACATCTTGGTCATCGTTGCTTCGGTGCTGAACGGAAGCCCGGTATCACACAGGCGGGCAGTGTTATACAGCATAGCCCTTGCCACTTCAATCTCTGTTGCCATTTCTGCCAGCTTAAAGGCAATGGCCTGATTTTCGCAGATAGGCTTTCCAAAGGTCACTCTTTCCTTAGAATACTTTGCCGCACGCTCCAGTACGCCCTGTGCCATGCCCACAGCCACAGCGGAGATAGCCACACGTCCGCTGTCCACACACTTCATAAATAACGGAAAGCCTCGGTTTAACTCGCCTAACAGGTTATCCTTGGGAATCCGCACATCGGTAAAGGTCAGCGGGCAGGAATAGGAACTGTGGTTGCTCATCTTTTCTTCCGGTTTTCCCACCTCTAATCCTGGTGTCCCAGTCGGCACAATAAATACGGAAATTCCCCGGCTGCCCTTTGCCTCCAGATCTGTCTTTGCTGCAACTAAAAAAGTGGAAGCATAGGTGCTGTTGGTAATAAATGCCTTTGTTCCGTTAATCACCCATTTCTCGCCGTCAAGCACAGCCTTGGTGCGGATTTGTCCTGCATCGGAACCGGACTGCGGCTCAGTTAAGGCAAACGCGCAGAGTGCCTCGCCGGAAGCTGCCGGAACCAGGTATTTTTGCTTTTGTTCTTCTGTACCCGCCAGTAAAATCGGTGTGCTGCCCAGTGAAGCATGGGCATCGATAATAGAAGCTAAGGAAGAGGAATGACGGGCAATCTGCTCCATCACCAAAATATCACTTAAGTGATCCATCCCTGCCCCGCCGTATTCTTCGGGAACACAAATCCCCATAAAGCCCATTTCACCGCATTGCTTTACCTCTTCTACCGGAAATGCATGACGGCAGTCAAGATCGGTGACAGTCTCAGCAACCACTTCATCGGCAAACTTCTTTGCCAATTCCTGAATCATTAATTGATCTTCTGTTAATGCATATTTATTCATAGAAAATTACCTCCTGTATCTTTCCTGTATGATTTATGAACTATACTGATTTGCCATCTCAATTAACCGGAACTTCTGCACCTTTCCTGTGGATGTCCGGGGCCAATCGGCGTTGTCCAGATAAATAAAATACTTAGGAACCTGGAATTTTGCCAGATGTTCCCGGCTATAGGCCTCTGCCTTCTTTCGGTTCTCCTCTGTATCTTCCCTGAGCTGGATAAACGCAGCCCCGACGTGCCCGTGGCGCTCGTCAGCAACACCTACAACCTCCACATGGAAGATTTCCGGACAGTTTCCTAAAACGTCCTCTAAAAACTTGGGTGATACATTTTCCCCATTAATTTTATACATATCATCCACACGCCCGACCATTACCAGATATCCGGCGTCATCAAAGTATCCACAGTCTCCGGTTTTAAACCAGCCGTCTTTCGTAAACACGCGCTGATTGGCTTCCGGTCGGTTAAAATAGCCTGGGGTGACGACAAGCCCGCGGCACCATAATTCCCCGGTTTCGCCTTTTCCCAGAGTTTTTCCCGTTTTAGCATCGACAACCCGGTATTCGATCTGGCGCCAGCCAAGGGAGGGAATACCGCTGCAGCCGCCGTTAAGCACCCTGCCCACCCGCGATTCCAGGATATGGTCAGAATCCTGCGGAGCCGTCTGCATCGAGGCCCCGCAGACCTCGGTCATCCCATAGCCCGTGATAATATCAGAAACGCCGAGTGTCTCCCGAATGCCGGGCCACACCCAGGCAGGACAGGCCGACGCTGAACAGTAGACTGCGTGCAGGTCGGGAAGAATACGCTTTGGCTGTTCTTTCAGGGTATTCTGCTCACGAAGATACCGGATAAGCGCCATCATCTGTACCGGAACACTTAAAACATCATTGGCCCGGCTTTCCCGCATAAAATCAAGCACCGGCTCGGCAATAAACTTCCCGCAGCGAAGCAGCACGGCGCCGCCCACTAAGATTGCCGCCAGCATTCCTTCCACATAGCCATAGACATGGAACAGGGGCAGAGGAATATAAATTCTGCGTCCCGGCTCAAATCCGCGATTTATACAGCTGGCAAAGGCCGAACGCATCAGCATATCGTGAGTAAGCATAACCCCCTTAGGCGCCTTAGTACTCCCCGAAGTATAGATAATATCGCACACCTCATCGGCAAACGCCCCGCCGCTGTCAGAAGGAAGCGACCATCCATTGCCGGCAGCAAGAAAATCCTCCCAGCTTATAACCGGGATATCCGCCTGACAGCATGCACCTTCTAAGGCAATTATCCGGGTTAAACATCCCACTTTCTCTGTTAAGCGGATGTTGCTGTCCGTCAGCAGATAGTTAGCCTCCGACTGATTTAATATAAACTGCAGCTCCTTAGATGCCAGGGAAATATTCACCGGAACCTTGACTGCCCGGACAGCATTCACCGCCAGGGCAATCAGCAATTGACGGGGACTGTTTTCCAGCTGCACCGCCACATGATCGCCGGGCTTAACCCCTGCAGCCAGAAGGCCCTTTGCCACAATTTCCGCCTGTTGTCTGGCCTGTGCATAGGTAAAGTTCTCTCCGCTGCTGTCGTGGATAAACTCCCATTCCAGACAGCGGTCTGCTGTTGTTTTAAAAAACTCCCAGATGGTTTTCTTTTCCCATACCGGATAGAGACGGCTCAGTTCAGCCAGCCGGTCATCAATCAAGCCTTTCATTGCTTTCTCCTAAACTTGCATGTTATCCTTCTCCCGTCAGCCTATAGGATAAAAGATGCTGGCGAGAATAATGGCTTCAATAAGAATAATAATGGAACCGACAACGGTAATTGCAAACAGGTGCTTGTAGCCTTCCTTGTGGGTCAGACCACAGCAGGCAAGTACTGTAACCATAACGCCGTTGTGCGGCAGGGAGTCAAGCGTAATACAGGCAGCCGATGCAATCTTATGCAGTACACCTGCGTTAACACCCATCTCCAGATACTTCGGTGCCAAAGTTTCCAAAGCCAGGGTCAGACCGCCGGAACCGGAGCCGCAGGCTGCCGATAACAGGGATGTACCAATGGAGAAGGAAATCAGCGGAGAACCGCCCATGCCGGTTGCCACGTTAATTAAGGTGGTATAACCTGCCGTTAATTTCGCCACACCGCCAAAACCTACAACTGCAGAAGTTGCCACGATAGCTCCCATAGCGTCCGCCACACCACAGTTTAAAATTTCTATTTTATTATCAATCTTCTTCCAGTAAAGAATGGCAATGGCAATCCAGCCCATTAACAGGGTGTAGAGTACGTCAACGCCAAAGAATAACGGAATAACCACCAGAGCCAGCGGAATAAAAGCGATGACGCCGTTGCCGTGCTCTTTCTTTTCATATTCTTCCATCATCTTTAAAGTAGCTGCATCTGCACTGAAGGTCTCGCCTTTTTTGCGGGCAATCTTTTCCTGCCACATGCAATAGAAAGTAGCCAAAAGGAAGAAGGACGCAGCCAGTACTCCAGAATACACCGGAAGGATGGTTGCTGAGGTTCCCAGGTATTTTACCGGGATATTGTTCACAACAGAAGGAGAACCCGGCCCCAGGTTAACTGCGGTAAAGGAACCGGCAGCCACGATAGCGGGAATTAAATGCCGTGGAAGATTAGCCTTTTTAAACATATTTAAGGCAATCGGGTACATTACAAATACAATAACGTAACAGGATACACCGCCGTAACCCAAAACCAGGGTGGTCAGACAAAGCACAGCCACCGTATATTTCGTTCCCAGCTTTGAAGTGAGAAGGTTCGCCAAATCCTCGGCTCCTCCGCCCAGCTGCATCGCCTTTCCAAAGCTTGCCCCTAAGAAAATCAGCGGCCAGTAACTCTTAATATAGCCGACAAAGGCTTCCATATAGTCCGTTGTCAGACAAGCGTACACATTTAACCCGGATAGAAGCGCCATCAGTCCGGTACAAACCAGCGCAGAAACCGCGATATTTACCCGTTTCCAGATAAGGAAAACTAAAAGCAAAAGCGGAACAACGATCGCTAATACACTTAACATACAATTCCTCCTAATTTTAATTCATTTTTCGATTTAATCCTGCAGCAGCCAGACACAGCCCTGCGGCAAGGATACTGCACACCGCGGCAAAGATAAATGCGCCGGAGTAGCTTCCGCTTGATGTTTTAATGGCCGTCGCCACATTAGGGCCCACGATCGAGGCAATACCGTAGCCGGTAAAGATAATGCTGTAGTTGATGCCATTGTACTTAGGGCCAAACGTATCAGAACTGAGCGCCGAAAACGTAGCCAGGGTTCCGCCAAAGCAGACACCGGTAATCACAATCGCCACCACAAAAGCCGGGAAGCTGGATACACGGGATAAAAATACCATATCCAGTGCACTTAACAGCATTACCCCAATCACGATTTGATGCCGCCCAAAGACATCCGATAAGGAGCCAAGCGCTAAACGCCCGCCAAAGTTTGCCACCGCCATAATTCCAACTAAAAGCGCTGCCTGTGCCGCGGTAATTCCTGCCGTCTCCTGACCGATTTTTGACGCATGACCGATCAGCATCAGGCCGGCAACCGAAGCACACAGAAGAGTTGCCCATAAAAGATAGGCCCTTGGGTCCTTAAGCATCTCCCGCCAGGTCTTTCCGCTGCTTGCTGCCGTTTGCTCAGGGGCAATATAGCCTTCTGGCTTCCAGCCAGGTTCTGGTCCGTCGATGTACCAGGAAGTTGCCACAGAAATCAAAAGGAAAAATCCACCTACCATTTGAAATGCTGTCATTACATTAAATTTTGTCAATAAGAAATTAGCCAAAGGCGCGACAATCAGGGATGACATCCCGCACACGCCCACCGCCATACCGGAGGCAAAGCCCTTTTTATCCGGGAACCAGCTCACTGCGGTTACTACACCCGGATTATAGCCAAAACCTGAGGCACAGCCAGCCAAAATGCCAAGGCTTACATAAAGCATCATAAGGTTTTTGGCAAAGCCGGTGCAAAACCAGCCCAATCCCCACATGATTCCCGCCACAATCATCAGCCTGCGGGCGCCGAAACGCTGTAAGAGCACCCCGCCCACTAAGCCCATTGCCGCAATCGTCATCAACATCAGGGAGTAAGCCAGCGTCACCTTGCTGTAATCCCATCCCATATAACTTGCCAGTTCGCCGGAGAAGGCACTCCAGGCGTAAACACCGCCAAAGCAAAAGGTATTGCAGCAGATGCACAAAAGCACAAGCCATCGATTTTTTTGTTTCTTTTTCTCCATCCTCGTCTAATCATCCTCTCCGGGGAATCAGGCCCATTTCTATTGCCTTTTCGGTCAGCTCGTCCCTGAATTTGGGATGGGCGATGGCAATTAAGGCCTCGGCACGCTGGCGCACCGTCTTATACCGCAGGGCAGCGATGCCGTACTCGGTCACAATATAGTCCACATCGTAGCGGGGAACGGTGGTAATATTTCCCGGCTGGAAATAGGGAACAATCTTGGAAATGGTATCGTTCTTGGTTGTGGAATTTAAGGCAATAATGGACTTTCCGCCCTCGCTGATCTGTGCACCCCGCACATGATCAAGCTGTCCTCCGATTCCGCTGTACTGCCGTCCGTTCACGGTTTCCGAATTAACCTGTCCCTGCAGATCCACTTCCAGACATCCGTTAATCGAGGTCTGCTTATAGTTTTGCCCAATAATATAGGGATCATTAACATAATCTACCGGCTGCATCTGGAACATGGGGTTGTGGTCAATAAACTTATAAAAGTCCAGGCTTCCTGCTGCCTGCGCACCGATACAGATACCGGGATTTAAGGTCTTTTTCTTATTGGTGATAACACCGGCCTGCACCAGTTCCATCATGGCCTCAGTCAGAGTTTCCGAATGAACCCCCAGATCCTTTTTATCTAAGAGGTTCCGGGCAATGGCATCGGGAAGAACACCGATTCCCAGCTGAATCGTCGCGCCGTCCTCCACCAGACTTGCACAGTAATCCGCAATTTTCTTAATCTTTTCATCTGGTTCCGCCCGTCCGATCGTATACAGCGGAGAAACCGCCTCCACAATGTAATCTGCCTTATCCAGTTCAAACAGCTTTCCGCCGGTAAAAGGCATATCCGGGTTAATCTGCACGATAATGCGATCCGCTGTTCTTGCCGCAGGCTCAGTAAAGCAGCAGGTATTGCCATAGCTGCAAAGGCCGTCCTCATTGGGCGGTGTCACCTGAATCATGGCCCAGTGCGGGTTTAAATCCGGGTTTTTCGCAAACATGTCCGGCCAGTTGTGGAAATTGGTTCCGCCAAGGTAGTCCACCCGTCCTGCGTGGTAAGCCGCGCGGGATTTCGGCCCGATAAACAGGGAAGTGTGATGGAAATGCCCCACATACTTTTCATCCACATAGGCATTTGGCCCAGGGCTCATTCCATGAATAATCTCCACATTCTCCAGTTCCTGATAGCGGTCAACTAAAGCCTCCACCAGGGCCGGGGGTTCGCCAATCCAGTCGGCAAAGATAATCTTCTCCCCTGACTTAATATGGCTGACCGCCTCAGCCGCCGTCATGATTCTGTCTCTGTACTTCTCACGCCAATCCATGAACTCATCCTCCTTTTTTATCCAGTACTAGAACAAGCAGTTTCCGCCATCCTCAATCCAGGTCTGTCCGGTACAATAGGAAGCCTCATCCGAACCCAGGAAAAGTGCAACTGAAGTTGCCTCGTCGGGATCGCCAAAACGTCCAAGCGGGATATTCCTGAGGAACATTTCACACCGTTCTGGATTTAAACGGGTTCCCTCGGTCAGACGGGTTGCATGGGTTCCCGGACCAAACGCGCAGACACGGATACCGTACTTTGCCATTTCCAGGGCTGCAAACTTCGTAAACATGGTAACGCCGCCCTTACTTGCCGAATAAGCGCCGGTATTTGGTGAAACGATCTGCGAAGCAACCGAGCTGGTATTCACGACCACACCCTTAATTTCACGAGCCACCATATGGCGGAGAACTGCCTGAGAAACAAAGAAGGTGCCATTTAAGTTAATATCAATAACCCTTCTCCACTGCTCCTCGGTGCTGTCTAACAAGGACTGACGACCGATAACACCGGCAATATTAAACAGTGCATCGATATGATCAAAGTGCTCCAGCACAGCAGCAATCGCCGCGTCAACGCTGGCCTTAGAGGAAACATCACAGGGAACACAAAATACCTTATCCTCCTGGCCCTTAAATTCTTTTTCCAGTGATTCCTTTTCCAGATCCAAAGCCGCAACCAATGCGCCTTCTTCCACCAGACGGTTAGCCAGATTTAAGCCCAGCCCGTTAGCGGCTCCTGTAACCACACAAATCTTTCCCACGTAGCGATGATGTTCGTAATGCATAAAGTTACCTCCTGATTCTTATTTTTTCTGCCTCCTGAAAAAAGGTTTTTTATTGTTTTCATCTTGATTTAACTTTGTTTCGTTCCATTTCTGTTTATGTTTATTTAACAGAAATTTATAAAAATTTAACCTTCTTTGGCGCCAGTTCATGTTATGTGACACTTTATTTATAAACAATTACCATGCCAAAATTATAATTTACGTCTGTTTTTGGCAATTTTACCAACCCAACGCCAGTGTTCTCCATAAACATTTTTCCCATAAAATCGTTATTTTTTTGACTTGAATCTGACAAAAAATAGTCAAAAAAAAATCTTTTTTTCCAGTTTTTTTCTTTTTTCTCCTTCGCACTTCCAGGATTTTCTGTTGACATTTTTCCATAGAACAACTAAAATTAGGATATTCGTTGATTTTTTTCAATATCACAGCAAAATGACTTACTACATTAAGAAGATGGGAGACCAAAGAATATGGGCAGCAAATCACCTTACATTCGGATGAGAGATGTATCCAGGGTCTATGATGAATTAAACATTGGTATTATTATCACAAACGGCGACGGCATCATTATCTGGGGAAACCGCTATTACAGCAAGCTTGCCCAGTTCGATATCCGAACCTATTTTGGACGAAATGTCCGGGAAATTTCACAGCGGGAGGATGTCTCGCTTCCCACAGAAAGCTATATTATTGATACCGTACTTCGAACCCGGCAGACACAGACCGAAGTGGTCCGCTACCATACCGCCGATTACGTTCTGACAACAGCCATCCCTATTTTTAACGAGGAAAAGGCCATCGACTTTATCATCTACAGCATCACCAATTACAGCGAACTGATGAACCTCCAGGAAGCAGCCTCCAAATCCAGTATGCAGGCTCTGGCGCTGGAAAATCACCTGCGGAACATACAAATCCAGCAGAGCGTCGGCAAAAATATTATTATTTCTGACAAACAGATGTACAATATTTACGGAAAAGCCCTGCGTTTAGCCTCCACCTCTGTTTCTGTGATGCTGACCGGCGAATCCGGGGTGGGCAAGGATGTGCTTGCCAAATTTATTCATCAAAACAGCCCGCGCAAGGATGAAAACTTTATCCATGTCAATATGGCGACTATTCCCCCAGCCCTTTTTGAGTCAGAGCTTTTCGGCTATGCCCCCGGCTCCTTTACCGGCGCGGCAAAAAACGGCAAAAACGGGCTGATCCAGCTGGCAAATAACGGAACCCTTTTCCTCGATGAGATTGGTGAACTTCCCTTAGACATTCAGGCCAAGTTATTACAGGTCATTCAAAACAAAGAAATCCGAGCCATCGGCGCACTCGAAGCTGCCCCCGTGGATTTCCGCATTATCTGCGCTACCAACCGCGACCTGCTTCAGATGGTCAAACATCATGAATTTCGCCTGGATTTATATTACCGCTTAAATACCATCGAACTTTTCCTTCCTCCGCTGCGGGAAAGGCCGACAGATATCCCGCTTTTGGCAACCTGGTTTTTAAATCACTACAACCAGCAGAACCGGTGCAGTAAGCACTTATCCAGCGACGTCCTTCAGCTCTTTTCCCGATATTCCTGGCCGGGCAATGTGCGCGAGCTTCAGCACACCATCGAAAGCCTAGTCGTGCTCTGCCCTACCGAAACCATTACCACCGACCAGCTGCCGGAGGAAATCTATTCTGCCCACCATCAGAATCCGCTCTCCTCCATAGTCAATATCGAAGAAATGCATTTAAAAGACGCCGTAGAGCTCTTGGAAACTCAAATGATCCAATCCGCATTAAAAAACAGCCCATGCGCTGCCCAGGCCGCGCAAAAACTGGGCATTGACGCATCGACCTTATCGAAAAAGAGGAAACGTTATGGAATATAAAGAGGATAAACAAAATCAGGAAAAGGAGAAAAGAAAAGAATCCGAAAAAACAAGTCACCCTCTGGAAACTCAAACACCGAAAAGGCAAACCAAGGAAAATCAAATACAAAAAAGGCAACCCCAGGGAAATCAAACACTGGGAAATCTGGTGGTGCAGTCCTCTGCGATGGTTAATATTTATCAAAAAGCAGATATGCTCTCCACCAACCGCGCCTCTGTGCTTATCTACGGCGAAAGCGGCACAGGAAAAAATCATTTGGCAGAATATATTCAAAAAAACAGCGCATTATCCAAAGCCCCCTTTGTCTGTATTCACTGTAATGCCATCCCATCCGAATTATTTGCCTCGGAACTGTTTGGTTACTTTCCCAATGCTTTTACCGGAGCATCCAACCGGGGAAAAACAGGACTGTTAGAGATTGCTAACCACGGCACGATTCTATTTGATGAGATTAATGAACTCTCTGCGCAAAACCAGACACTTTTGCTTCACTTTCTGCAGAATCGGACCATTACACCCCTGGGCTCCTTAAAGGCAAAAGAAATTCACGCCCGCATTATCTGTACTTCCGGTCGGGATCTCCGGGAAATGATTCATGAAGGTAGCTTTCGCCTCGACCTTTATTACCGGATTTGCGTGGCGAATATCCACATTCCCCCGCTTCGAAGCAGACGCGAGGAAATTCCCTGTTTTATCCGCCACTTTATTGAAAACTATGCTGAAATCTACCATTGCGCCAAAGATGAACTCATCATCCCCGAACATAAAATGAACGAATTATCCCAATTAGACTGGATGGGAAATATCCGCGAGGTTGAAAACTTTGCTCAAAAGATATGCCTTGCCGAATACCCGGAACAGGTGATCGATGATTATATCCGCCGTTTCCAGAACTTTCATCCCCTGGATCTGGAAATACCCAGCCGGAAAATACTCCCTGCGGATCAGGAAACATCCTCCGCTGGCAAACAAGCCGCTTCGGACGATTCCATTTCTTCCTCCCATCTCCCATTCGACAGACCTCGGATAAAGACATTAAAAGAGGCTCTCCGTGAGTTCGAATACAGCTACATCCAAAACGCCATCAACGAAACAGAGAACCTAAAAGAAGCAGCCAAACAACTGGGCATCAGCTACAGCAGCCTTTGCCGGAAAAAAGCAGAATTTTCAAACACGCTCTAACCCGGCTATTTTTTCAAACATTTTATTATCGGCATCCCAATAAAGACAGCCGAAAGAACCAGTAAAGCCAGACTTAACGGCCTTGTCACAAATACAGACAGCGATCCATTCGCAAACACCATGTTCTGTGTCCAGTTGCTTTCCATCATACTCCCCAAAATCGATGCCAGAATCAGCGGCGACTGCAAGCTTCGGGCGCCTGCGGGAAGCCTGGTCATAGGCCATAAAAATAGCCATAATCATCCCTGCCCCAGGAATAATACCGATAATATTTCCAATTACACTGGACTGAATCCAGATGGGAAACAGGCGTTTAGACATCGTTTTATCCGGCAGAATGACCTTAACTTTTTGATTATTTTCATCCTTAGTTTTCTCAGTCTCCTTCACCTGTGCCCCAGCCGCATCACCCTCTGGTCTCCTCGTTTGGATTCCTTCAATCATCTCCAAAATAGAAGTAATACCAAAAAGTCCAATTAGCATGGGAATCAGGGAAATCCCATCCATCAGACTGACCTGCCCAAAGGTAAAACGGGCCAGGCCGGTCTGCGGACTCATACCAACACAGCTGAAAATTAATGCCACTGCCAGCGCAGAACACAGTGCTGTTATGCCAGGTTTTTGGTAGCCCAAAATACGGATAATCATAGCACATAAAATAAACGTATCCATCACATACCCAATCTTTTTCAGCAGAAACACTGAACTTTTTGTGAAATAAGGGTCAGTAGCCTTGAAAAAAATATTTTATGGGCTATACTTATATTAACCGTTGTGACGAGCGGTTCGCATAGAAGTAAGAAGTCAGACATTTTAAAAAGATTCGTTAAGTTAGTAGTCAACCGTTTAAATATTATAGAAGTTGAGAATATAAAAAAGCAAGGAGTAAGAAGTCAAAAGTAAAAGTATATAGTCGTAGCGAACAAGAACGTCAATGATATCCCCAACCTTGGGCTTGTTTTTGGCGTTCTTTTTTTGTCCGGCGGTTGAAAAAACCAAAGGAAAAGTATACTATGAATATAAAGGAGAAGCTCTGCCATGTAATCAATCGTGTAGCAGAGGCATACAGAAAAGAGCAATCCCTCCGAAAAAGCAAACTGTCAATTAGGGA